>CAZSNA010000055.1:0-23557 GCA_964607825.1 uncultured Fibrobacteraceae bacterium
GTGTCCACTAATTTAGGGCTTGAAACTGTCCCACTTCAGCTGGCAGGGCACAGGAAACCGGGATCGGGCAGCAGTTCGGCGGCGGCGGGCATCGCGGCGAGCAGGATGGACAAGGCGAGCAGAGCGTGTTTCATGAGCATCCTTCTAAACGTGTAGATCATGGCGATCAGCGAAATACCGACTTCACCCGTCCCCAGTTCCAGGCCTCGCCGGACACGATTCCCGATCCCTCGTTGAACCCGGTGAGGACGAACCCGCCCTCCATGTCGAGCCCGATCCCGTCGACGATCAGATAGTACCGCCGGGGCTCGTCCTCCCGGTTCCGGTACACGAGTTCCATGCTCCATACGTCGACAACGTCCGGATCGAGAACGACCGGCCCGCAGTCGTCGACCACGTACCGGACGAACCACGTCGAGGTCTCTTCGAAGACACAGCTGAACCGCTCGCCGGGCCCGAGCACGAAGCCGAAGACCGCATCCGGCGCGCCGCCGCCGTAGGACCAGGTCAGATAGTCGTCGGACAGGCCCTGGGTGGTCGAGACGATCGAGAACTCGCCGTGGGGCAGCGAACGGGCCTCGTCGCAGGTATCCCCGGCGGGCTCGATGTCGATCGCTTCCACCGTCAGCGTGTAGTCGCAGACGTCGTCACCATCGTAGCCCTCGACCAGGACCTTGAAGATCGGTCCCCAGGGGAACTCGTAGATGATCGTGGTGCGGGGCGCGAGGGCGTCGTCGCTGTAGGCCAGCTCGTACGAGCAGTCGTAACCGTAGAGGCGGAGCCGGACCTGGTAGGGCTGTTCGCCCGGCGGATGGCCCGTATCCACGATGATCTTCATGCCGTGGACGTCCTGCGGATGGAAGACGTAGTAGTCGCGATCGCCCGGCGCGTCGAGGGCCGCGGAGACGGTCTCGCCCATCTCGATCTCCATGGCGTCGTGGCAGTCGTCGTTGGGCTCGGTCTCGACGGGACCGGCGAGGGTGGCGGGAGCGGAGAGCAGGATCGAACAGAGGATCAGGTATGGCGCGGGACGCACGGAACCTCCTCATATCGCGATCGGGCGTCACCGCGACCGGTTCGGGTATACGTCCATTGAATACGACCCCCTCGAGGATCACAAGCGCTAACCTCTCCGACGACCGGACGCGACCGGAGGGGCGGCCTATCCGGTCCCCGGCGGTTGATTTCGGTATTCCCGGTGAACATATCCCGCTGACTGAGTTGCGGTTATCATTTCCCGCACACAAGCTCAAATGATTATGATAGCGTGCATCCAACACCATTCCACATGACGAAAGGGGGAGATAGTCATGTCGAAATTAACGACCTATCTGACGTTCCTGGCCGTCATCACCGCGAGCCTCGCGGCCTCGGCCACCGACAAGACCCTATCGCATACCTGGAGCCTGGGATTCGGCGACACCGAGAGCCAGCTCTGCTACGACGTGAAGGCCGACGCGGCCGGCGACGTCGTCATCTGCGGGCGTTTCCAGGGCACCGTGGACTTCGGCGCGGGACCGCTGACGAGCGCGGGAGGCTGGGACGCCTACGTGGCGAAATTCGACGCGAGCGGCACCTGCCTCTGGAGCCTGGGATTCGGCGACCCGGACAACCAGTTCGCCAACAGCGTCGTCTTCGACTCCTGGGGGAACGTCATCCTGTCGGGGTACTACCTGTCGAACATCGACCTCGGCGGCGGGCCGCTCCCCAGCAGCGGCAGCTACGACTGCTTCGTCGCCAAGTACGACGCCGGGGGCGCCCACCTCTGGAGCCGACGCTACGGCGACGCGGACGGCGAGGTCTTCTGGGGCTGCGCCGCGGACGCCGCCGGCAACATCGTCCTCACGGGCCGGTACCTCGCCACCATCGACTTCGGCGGCGGACCGCTCGTCAGCGCCGGCGGTCTGGACGTCTTCGTGGTCAAGCTGGACCCGAACGGCAACCACATCTGGAGCAACAGCTACGGCGACCCGGACAGCCAGTACGGCAACGGCGTCGCGGTCGACGCCGCCGGCAACGTGGTCATCACCGGGTACTTCCACGGCACCGTGGACTTCGGCAGCGGACCGCTCGTCAACACGGGCTACTTCGACGTCTTCGTGGCGAAGTACGACGCGGCCGGCAACGGTCTCTGGAGTCGGGGAATCGGCGACGACGACTACCAGTATGGCATCCACGTCGCAGTCGACGCGGCGGGCGGCGTGCTCGTCGCCGGATACTTCCAGGGCGCCGCGGACTTCGGCGGCGGGCCGCTGGTCAGCGCGGGCGGGTACGACGCCTACCTGGCCAAGTACGACGCCGGCGGCGCGCACCTCTGGAGCCGACGCTTCGGCGATGCGGCCGACCAGTACGGCACGGCCGTCGCGGCCGACGCGTCGGGCCACGTGGTCCTGGCCGGCTATTTCGAGAGCACCGTCGACTTCGGGGGCGGACCGCTCGTCAGCGCCGACGCCACGGACGTCAGCCTGGCGATCTTCGACACGGCCGGCGGCCACGTCTGGAGCGACCGCTTCGGCGGGCCGTACAGCGAGTCGAACTGGGGCGTCGACACCGGTCCGTCCGGGGAGCTGGTCGTGTCGGGCATGTTCAACCACACCATCGACTTCGGCGGCGGACCGCTCGTCTGCGCCGGGCTCAACGACATCTTCCTGGCGAAGTTCGACATGACCCCCGTGCCCACGCTGCTGCAGGGCTTCTCCTGCGCCTACGACGGGGTAGGCGTGGAGCTCGAATGGCGGCTGTCCGAGGCCGGCGCCGACGCGTCGTTCTCCGTCCTGCGCCGAGAAGTCGACCGCCCGGGGTACGTCGAGCTGGAGAATCCCGAGATCTCCAGCGACGGGGCCATGTACGCCTGTGCCGACCGGGACGTCGAACACGGCACCGCCTACGTCTACAGGGTGGACATGACCGAAGGGGGCCACGGCCTGACCCTCTTCGAGACGGACCGGATCGAGATCCCGGCCGCCTCGCTGCGCCTGTCCCAGAACGTCCCGAATCCCTTCAATCCCGCCACGACGATCCGTTACTTCCTGCCCGAACGGTGCACGGTCACCCTCGAGATCGTCGACGCCGCGGGCCGGCGGGTGGCGCGCCTGGTGGACCGGGAGACGAAGGTCGGCCACAACACGGCGGTGTGGCAGGGCCGCGACGATCGCGGTGACGCGGTCGCCTCGGGTGCCTACTTCTACAGACTCTCGACCGGCCGGGAGACGATGACGAAGAAGATGATCCTGCTCAGGTGAGATGCGCGGAGCGTCCGCAGGCGAGCGGGATCACGATGGAACAGCGGCCCGCCGATGATCGCACGCGCCGCGGGGCAGTACTCGGCGTCGCCCACGGCGAGAACGGCCCTCCCCGGGGGGAGGGCCGTGTCGAGGCGAGGCCGGGATCGCACCGGCCGCGCCGACGGCCGGATCATTCATAGAGGGTCTTGACCCCGCCCCAGGTCCTGTCCTCGTTGGCCATGGCGCCTCCGTCCGTGAAGACGACGTGGTCGATGTAGATCGCCTCGGTTTCCGAGTCGCAGTCGAGTACGAATATGAGATTCCCCGCGGCCTCGATCTCGCCCTCGAAGTACAGCCACCGGCCCTCGATGTCGAGCTCCTCGATGCCCTGGGGCCAGGTGCTCAGAAAGACGGTGCTCGCCGTGTTTCCGAGATGCTCGATGTGCAGGATGTCGTCGTCCCCCCAATCCGCGGATTGCACGAACAGCCAGAACGAGCAATGCGCGGCGCCCGCGACCTGGTCGAACTCGAGCAGCATCTGACCGTCGGTATCCGACATCCGGTAGCCAGCGATTCCGTCGGGGTAGGCGCCGACGCCGTCGCCGACGTCGTCGGTCACCCCGACCCAATCCCCGTCGGTCAGTCCGATGCCGGTGCGGGTGTTGTGGTAGAAGACCCTCGAATCGGGCAGGTCGACCCGGGCCTCGCCGGGATTGTTGAGGAGCTGGTGGCTCGAAAACGGGTCGCCGGTGTCGAAGTACTGGCCGCCGAGCCAGCTCGGCTCCTCGAAGCTCTGCTCGTGGAGCACGGCGGCCGCGACGCTGCCGTTGAGGGCGATGAGCACGATGAAGATCGATAGCAGCTTCATGACGAGATCCTCCATTCATGGTATTCCATCGAATCGGAAAATTCCGCGAGTGGATATGTGGATACGCACTGCCCCCCGATGAATATACAGGGCAGATCGGTATCGAGTCAACAACGGCTGGACGAAATCCGGATCAAGTCGCCTGTTCGGCGCCCGCCCCCGTCGCCCGCCGCCCCGTCAGCATCCCCCGCAGCGCCCCCGAGAACATCCCCGCATACCGGTTCGCGATCAGGTAGTACGTCGGCAGCACGATCAGCGTCAGCAGCGTGCTCGACAGCAGCCCGCCGATGATCGCCCGCGCCATGGGGTAGTACTCGGCGTCGCCCACGTGGGCGCCCTTGAGCACCGCCAGGGGCGCCAGGCCGAGGATGGTGGTGCCGGCGGTCATCAGGATGGGGCGCAGGCGGTCGGCGCAGGCCGCCTCGAGGGCCGCCTCCATGCCGAGGCCCGTGCGGCGCTTGTTGTTGATGTGGTCCACCAGCACGATGCCGTTGTTCACCACGATGCCGATCAGGATCACGATGCCGATCATGGCCATCATGTTGAAGGGCGTGCCGGTGGCCATCATGATCCAGAACACGCCGATCGAGGCGAAGGGCACGCAGCTCATGACCACCAGCGGGTGCAGCAGGGACTCGAAGAGGCTGGCCATCACGAAGAACACGCAGGCCAGGGCCAGCAGCATGTTCAGGCCCATCTCGCTCTGCTGCTGCTGGCCGCGGCGCACGCGCGAGCCGAAGTCCCAGCCGTAGCCGATGGGCATCTCCATGCCGTCCATCAGCACGCGGACCTTGTCCAGCAGCGGGTCGAGCTGCTCGCCGTCGTAGGTGCCGCGCACGGTGACGCCCGACTTCTGGTTGCTGCGGAAGATGCGCCGGGGGCTCTCGTCGATGACGAAGTCGGCCACCTGGCCGAGCTGCACCGGGCGCCCGTCGATGCCGCCGACGGTGAGGATGGCCAGGTTCTCGAGGCTCTCGCGGTCGCTGGGGTCGAGCACCACCACCATGTCCACCTCCTTGCGGCCCGTGTTCAGGCGCGGGAGCTG
This sequence comes from uncultured Fibrobacteraceae bacterium, assembly GCA_964607825.1. Classification (GTDB taxonomy): domain Bacteria; phylum Krumholzibacteriota; class Krumholzibacteriia; order LZORAL124-64-63; family LZORAL124-64-63; genus JAHIYU01. The sequence continues at coordinate 5,138 of CAZSNA010000055.1, forward strand.
GACGCCGCGGTAGGTCAGGCCCATCACCTGGGAGATGGTCTCGGGCGTGACGCCCAGGCGCGCGGCGGCCTCGCGGTCCACGTGGATCTGGATCTCCTTGTTGCCCTCCTCGCCCTCGGTGGTCAGGTCGCTCACGCCGTCGAGGGACGACAGCAGGTGCTTGGCCTCCTCGCCGATCTCCAGGAGCAGCTCCGTCTCCTCGCCGAAGACGGTCACCGCGAAGGTCTTCACGCCGGAGCCCTGCCCCTCCTCGTCGCCGAAGCGGTACTCCAGGCCGGCCTGCTTCGGCAGGTTCTCGCGCAGGTCGTCGCGGATCTCCCGGTAGAAGCTCTCCGACACCACGCCCGACTCGAAGAACAGCGAGATGCCGCCCCGGTCGGCCGTGTAGTAGATGTAGATGTCGCGGATGCCCAGCTCCTCGCGGCGTGTCTCCAGGTAGTCCTCGGCCAGCTGCACGCAGTCGCTGGTGCGGTACTTGTCCATGGGGTCGGTGAAGTGGCAATGGATGTAGAGGCTCTCGCGCCGGATGCCCTCGTCGCCGAAGGGCTCGGGCTTGAAGCCGGTGGCCTGCATCATGCCGATGGTCACCGCCAGCACCACGGGGATGATCACCAGCGCGGTCAGCAGGGGATGGCGCAGGGCGGTCCAGCCCAGCACGCGCAGGTAGCGTCGGCGCAGCGCGGCCAGCCAGCCGTTCTCCGCGACCGCCCCCTCGTGGCGGGTCATGCGTACCGACAGCGGCGGGATCACCGTCAGGCTCATGAGCAGCGAGAGGATCAGCATCACGCTGATGGTCACGCCCACCTCGCCCAGCCACACCGACATCTCGTCGGCCTTGGACACGATGATCGGCGCGAAGACGATGATGGTGGTCAGGGTCGAGGCCACCACGGCGCGGCCCACCTCGCGTGTGCCGCGCACCGCCGCGACCAGGGGCCGGCTGCCCGCCCGCTGGCGGCGATGGATCGACTCCAGCACCACCACGGCGTTGTCCACCAGCATGCCGATGCCCAGCATCAGGCCCATCATGGTGAGGATGTTCAGGGAGCGGCCGCTGAGGAACAGGAACACCGCGGTGCCCATGATCGACAGCGGGATCGCCACCGACACCACCAGGGTCATGCTCAACCGGCGCAGGAACAGGTAGAGCACCGCGACCGCCAGCGCCGAGCCGAGCAGTCCGCCCAGCAGCAGACCCTTGAGCGAGTTGGTGATCTGGTCGGCCTGGTTGAAGAAGGCGAAGCTGCTGATGCCCTGCAGGGCGGGGTCGAGGTTGATGCGCTCGAGCTCGGCCTCCACCGCGCGGCAGACCTCCACCGTGTTGTAGCCCGAGGCCTTCTGGATCCAGAAGGCGATGGCCGGCTCCCCGTTGAGCCGGCGGCCGTAGCTCAGGGCGGGGGCGCCGTAGAAGACGTCGGCGATGTCCTTCAGGCGCAGGCCGCGCTCGTCGATGGGCAGCTCGCGCAGGTCGTCCACGCCGCGCAGGCCGCTGACCGTACGCACGTCGTAGCGCAGGCCCTCGTCGGTCACGCGGCCCACGGTCAGCTCCACGTTGGCCGCGCCGAGGATGTCGAAGAGGCGGCTCACGTCCACGTCGTGCTCGAGGATCTTGTCGAAATCGAGATAGATGGAGGCCTGGGTGGGCAGCACGCCGTCGATGTTCACCCGCCCCACGCCGGGGATGCGCTGCAGCGGCGCGATGATCTTCTGGTCCAGCAGGTCCCAGCCCCCGGACAGGTCGCGCCCCTTGGCGGCGATGCGCCCCTCGATGATGGGGATGTCGTTGGTGTCGAAGGTCAGCAGGAGGATGTCGCGGATGTCCGACGGCAGGTCGCCGCGGATCTGGTCGATCTTCTCCTTCACCTCCATCCGCAGCAGGTTGACGTCGCGGCCCCAGTCGAACTGCACGCCCACGAAGGCCTGGTCGGCGTCGGAGTAGCTGTTCAGCTCGCGCACGCCGCCGAGGGTGGCCAGCACCTCCTCGATGGGCAGCACGATCTCCTTCTCCACCTCGCCCGGGATGCCGTTGGGATACGGCACCACCACGCCGATGAAGGGGAACTCCACGCGGGGCAGGAAGTCCAGGGGCAGCTTCATCACCGAGACCACGCCCAGCACCACCAGGGACACCAGGACCATGGCCAGGGAGACCGGTCGTCGCAGGGAGACGCGGGTCAGCCACATGTCAGGTCCCCCGCCGCGCCGGCGCGACCAGCGGCCGCACGACCCGCTTCCTCGCGCCCGCCGGCGACCGTTCGCCGGCCGAGATGAGGGTGTAGACCACCGGCACCACCACCAGGGTCAGCAGCGTGGCCAGCAGCAGGCCCGAGATCACCGTCACCGCCAGCGGGGCGCGCAGCTCGGCGCCCTCGCCCAGGCCCAGCGCCATGGGCAGCAGGCCGAGCACGGTGGTGGCGGTGGTCATCACGATGGGCCGGAACCGCTCCTGCCCCGCCTGCAGCACCGCCTCGTAGAGGCCCAGCCGGCGGCGCAGCTTGTTGATGCGGTCCACCAGCACGATGCCGTTGTTGACCACGATGCCCGCCAGCATGATGGCGCCGATCACCGCGATCACGCTCAGCGGCGTGCTCGTGAGCCACAGGCCGTACACCGCGCCCGTCAGCGCCAGCGGCACCGTGAACATGATGATGAACGGATGCAGGAAGCTCTCGAACTGGGCGGCCATCACCAGGTAGACCAGGAACACCGCCAGCAGGATCGCCATGCGCAGGGAGCGGTAGGACTTCTGCATCTCGTCGTTCTGGCCGCCGAGGCTCACCGCGATGTTGGCCGGCAGGGTGAGACCGTTCAGCCGCGTCTCGAGCTCCCGCGAGACCGAACCCAGGTCGCGCCCGGCCAGGTTGGCCGTGACCACGGCCACGCGCTTGCGGCCGAGCCGGTGGATCTCCGAGGGGCCCCGTTCCACGCTGGTCGAGGCCACCGCCGACAGGGGGATGGGGATGCCGTCGCGCTCGGCGATGATCAGGTCCTGCACCGCCTGCAGGGTGTTGCGCTGCTCGTCCTCGTTGAGCACGCGGATGTCGATGTGGCGCTCGCGCTCGCGGATGCGGCCGGCGACGGTGCCGCGCACCTTGCCGCGCACCGTCTGCGAGACCTCCGACAGGGTCAGGTTCCAGCGGTTGAGCTTGTCGCGGTCGAAGGCCACGCGCACCTCGGGCGAGCCGGGCACCATGCCCAGCCGCACGTCGCGCAGACCGTCGACGCGGGCCATGGTCGCGGCCACCTCGTCGGCGACCCGCTGGAGGTTCTGCAGGTCGTAGCCGTAGACGTCCACCTCCACCGGCGCGTTGAAGCTGAACAGGGACTGGCGCCGCAGCTTCATGGTCACGTCCGGATGCCCGGCCAGCACGTCGCGCACGCCCTCGAGCACCTGCGCCTCGCGGGCCTCGTCGGCGCGGTCGAGCTTCACGTGGATCTCGGCGCGGTTCTCCTTGCGCCGCTGGGCGCTCGTGTCCCCCTCGCGGCTGACGCCCACGTCGGAGGCCGTCAGCACGATGCCGTCGACGCCGGCCAGCTCCCGCTCGATGGCGGCCACCCGCATGTCGGTGCGGCTCAGCGGCGTGCCCTCTGGCAACTCGATCCCCAGGGTGAACTCCCCCTGGGCCAGGGGCGGGATCAGCTCGCGGCCCAGGCCCGGCAGCAGCCAGGCCGCGCCGGCCGCCAGCAGGACCACCAGCGCCATCACCAGGCCGCGGCGCACCAGGGCGCCCGCCAGCAGGTGCGCGTAGCCGCGGGTCAGGCGCGGCCACACGGCGCCGAAGCCGGCGGTCAGAGGGGTCATCGCCCAGCCGCCCAGGCGGCCCAGACCGCGGCCCGTCCACCGCACGACGGTCGTCAGCAGGACCGGCAGGAAGAGCACCAGCCCCAGCAGGACCGCCCGCAGGTACCACCAGACGTTGCGCCGCTCGCCCGCGAAGCGGGTCCAGGCGAAGAGGCGACCGCGGAAGCCGAGGGCCTCCCCCTCGGGCGCCGCCGCGCCGCCGCGCGCGCCCCAGGCCGCGGCCATGGGCGTGAAGGTCAGCGCCACCACCAGGGAGACGAACAGGGAGAAGGTCACCGTCAGGGCCTGGTCGCGGAAGATCTGCCCGGCCACGCCGACGACCACGAAGACGATGGGCACGAACACGGCCACGGTCGTCAGGGTCGAGGCGATCACGGCCGAGCCCACCTCGCTCGCGCCGCGGATGGTCAGCTTGGTCCGGTCGGCGTCCGCGGCGGCCTCCTCGCGCCGGCGGTGGATGGCCTCCAGCACCACGATGGAGTTGTCCACCAGCATGCCCACGCCCAGCGCCAGCCCGCCCAGGGACATCACGTTCAGCGACACCCCGCGCGTGTGCATCAGGATGAAGGTGGCGATGATGGAGATGGGGATCGACACGCCGATGATCAGCGTGCTCCGGAAGTCGCGCAGGAAGACGAAGAGCACCAGCACCGCCAGCAGCCCGCCCAGCAGCGCGTTGTTGCGCACCTCGGCCACCGCCTTGTCGATGAACACCGACTGGTCGAAGAGCACCTCCATCTCCACGCCGTCCGGCAGCCGGTCGCGCGTGCGGTCCAGGTGGCGCCGCACCCGCTCGGCCATGGCCACGATGTTCTCGTCGCCCTCCTTGTAGACGGCGATCTCCACGCTCTCGCGCCCGTCCACGTGGGTGATGGTGGTGCGTTCGCGGTGGGTGCGGGTGATGGTCGCCACGTCGCGCAGCTTGATGGGCCGGCCGTCGAGCACCGTCACGGTGACCTCGCCGATGTCGTCGAGGGTCTCGAAGCGGCTCAGGGTGCGCACGATGTATTCGGCGTTGCGGTCGCGCAGGCGGCCGCCCGAGGCGTTCACGTTCTCCTGGGCCAGGGCCGTGTTGACCGTCGCAATGGGGATGCCCAGGGCCGACAGCCGCGCCTCGTCCACCTCGACCTGGATCTCCTCCTCGAGACCGCCGGCCACCTTGGCCGCGGCCACCCCCTGCAGGGACTCGATCTCGCGCTTGAAGACCTCGTCGGCCAGATGGCGCAGCCGCACCTGGGGCAGGTCGCCCCACAGGCCGATGCGCAGCACCGGATCCAGCGCCGGGTCGTACTTGAGCAGCACCGAGGGCAGCGCGTCCTCGGGCGGCTGGATCATGTCGATCTTCTCGCGCACGTCCAGGGCCGCGTAGTCCATGTCGGTGCCCCAGCCGAACTCCAGCGTGATCTGGGACAGGCCCGCCTGGCTGATGGAGTGCACGCGCCGGAGTCCGGGCACCACGCCCACTGCCTCCTCCAGGGGCCGCGTGACCAGGTTCTCCACGTCCACGGGCGTGGTGTTGGGGATCTCCGTCTGCAGGGTCAGGCTCGGGTAGCGGATCTCGGGCAGCAGGCGCATGTCCAGGCGGCCCAGGGCCACGAAGCCGAACACCACGGCGGCCAGGGTGGCCATCCAGATGGTGACGGGATGGGTGACGGCGAAACGGACGGCTTTCATGGGCGCGGCTCCACGGCGGCTGGGGTCATCGGGTTTCGGCGGCGGCGATCTGGGTGTCCCCGGCGGCGGCGGCGGCGCCCCAGCCGACGTCCTCGGCGTTCAGGACCTCGATGCGCGATCCGGTGCGCAGGCCGCCCTGTCCGGCGACCACCACGAAGGCGCCGTCCTCGACGCCGTCGAGGATCTCCACGAACGTCTCGTCGTAGAGCCCCGCGTTGACCTCCACCTTGCGCACGGTGTCGGCCTCGGCCACGAACACGCTGCGCAGGCCGCCCTCCTCCACCAGCGCCAGCTTGGGCACCGAGAGGGCGTCGTGGTGGGAGTCGGTGGTGATGCGGACCTTGACGAAGCCGCCCGCGCGCACGGCGTCGTCGCCGTCCTCGAGCAGCAGGGTCAGGCGCACGGTGCTGGTGGCGGGATCGACCACCGGCGCGACCCGCTCCACGCGGGCCTCGAGGTCGCGGTCCAGGGCGTCGGGCGTGACGATCACGCGCTGGCCGGGCGACACCTTCAGGGCGATCTCCTCGGGCAGGTGCACGCGCACGCGCATGGGCGAGAAGTCCGCCAGGGTGAACAGGGCCTCGGCCGCGGCGACCTGCTGGCCGAGGACGATCTTGCGGTCGGTCACCTGGCCCTCGAAGGCGGCGCGCACCAGGGTCTCCTCCAGCGCGATGTTGGCCAGGTCGCGGTCGGTCTCGGCCAGGTCGTGGGCCGAGCGGACCACGTCGAACTCGGAATCGCTGATCAGGCCCTCCTCGACCATGGCGCGGTTGCGCTCGAGCTGGCGCCGCTGGTCCTCCAGCTTCAGCTCCGCCTGGCGGAGCTGCACCTTCTCGCGGTCGTTCTCGATCTCGGCGAGGACCTGCCCCCGCCGCACCCAGTCGCCCTCCTCCACGTTCAGCACGCGGATGCGGCCCTGCGTCCGGGCCGTCAGGTCCACCAGGCGGTCGGCCTCGACCACCGAGGCGGCCTTGTAGTAGGCCGCGATGGCCCGCCGCTCCACACCGGTCAGCTCCACGGGCACCGCCACGACCTCCTCGGCGTCCTCGTCCTCGGAGGGCTCGGCCTCGACGGCGGTGGTGTCGGCCTCGGCGACGTCGGCGCCCGCGCCCGGGCCCAGGGGCAGCTTGCCCGTCTGCCAGAGGGCGACGCCGGCCGCGGCCAGGGCCAGCAGGAGGGTCAGCGATATCAGGATCGGCTTGCGCTTCATGGGGAGCGTCCTTCCGGGAAATGCGCACGGTGTTCGGGTCACGGGGGGAGAGACGCACGCGCGGACGGAAAGGTTGCATGGGTTCGCGATGACTTCGGAACGACGCCGTGCTAGGCTCCCGCCCCGAATCCACCGCCGCCCCTCGTCCCGAGCGAGCAGGAGCCTCCCATGATCATCCGCAAATTGAGCGAAGTGCCGTCCGAAGAGGTCCGGATGGACGGCGTCGTCGGCGCCGCCAAGCAGCTCGTGCTGGGCGCGGCCGACGGCGTGCCGGGATACTCGGTGCGCGTGTTCACCCTGGCGCCCGGCGGCTGCACGCCCCGGCACACCCACGCCAGCGACCACCTGAACTACGTCATCTCGGGCCGCGGCGAGCTGATCGATCCCGACGGGACGCCCCGCCCCCTGGGCCCCGGCGACTTCGCGCTGGTGCCGCCGGAGGAGCTGCACCAGTTCCGCAACGCGGGCGACGAGCCCTTCGTCTTCATCTGCGCGGTGCCCAAGGACTACGAGTAGCGGGCGCGCGGCTCTCCCGACGGGAGCCGCGCTCGGTTTCCGACTATACTGTGGACATCAGGATCGACGGGCGCGCGGAACTCGGAGGGAGACGTCGCCATGTTCGAACCCTTGGTGGTCGGATCGCGCCGGAAATCCGGAAGCGAAGCATGAACGAACGATACGAGCTCACCGTCGGCGACGGCCGCTTGCGCGTCCACAAGCTGGACGTGGGCTGGCCCCGCGCGCGCCGCGTCGAGGTGCGCGACGCCGGAGGCCGGCGCCTGGCCCGCCGCGAGTTCCCCGCCGACCGCCTCGTGCTGGAGATCGACGGCCTGCCCCCCGACCGGCCCTGCGACGTCCACGTGCTGCACGCCCAGACCCTGAAACGCCTGGTCGACCGCCCCATGATCCTGCGCGCGACCCCGCGCGCCCGCCCCCTGCGTGCCCTGATCTCCGGCTCCGGCCGCTGCGGCACGGTATCGATCTCGCGCTACCTGGACGGGCTGCGCTTCCGCGACGGCGCCCCCTGCGCCGCCCGCCACGAGTCGCTCTGGGAACACGTGCTGCCCCGCATCATCGACGGCGACGACGAGGCGATCGGCGCCTACCTGCACGGCTTCGTCCACGACATCGAGGCCGCCCCCCATTTCGCCCTGGCGCCCGAACGACTGGCCGCCGACGTGATCGTCCACCTGATCCGCGACGGCCGCCGCGTCGTCCAGTCCGGCCTGAACAAGGGCTGGTACGTCAAGGACTCCCTCTGGAACGCCGTCAAACCCGACCTGCCGGGCGACGTCTTCGAGAAATGCTGCCGCTTCTGGGACCTCACCAACCGCAACGTGGCCGCCAAGGCCGACCTCACGGTCCGCCTCGAAGACCTGATCTCGAACCCCGCCGCCCTCGCCGCCCTCGTCGAGACCGTCGGCCTCGAACCCACCGACCGCCCCTTCCCCATCGCCAACACCGGCGCCCGGGCCTCCACCTTCGACCACTGGACCTCGCACGAGCACCAGGTGTTCGAAGCCACCTGCGGCGAGACCATGGACCGGTATTACCCCCGCTGGCGCGAAGGGTCTTGAGCCCACACGTGCGCACATGTCTCGGAGGTCGTGTCGCTTCGGTGTGAGGAGACCGGCTCGTCGGGGCGTGCGGAGGCCTGCGTAGCCAGGAGGGCGAAGCAGGCCGGAGCCCGAGCGAACCGGTACAGGATGTACCGGTGAGCGCTCCCGACGAACCGGTCTCCTCACACCGAAGCGACCACCCGTCCTTCGAGACATGTGCGCACGTGTGGGCTCAAGTCTCACCGTGACATGTGACTTATTCCGGCGTCCGTCTGTCTAGAGCCCGAACATCACGACCGCGCCACCAGAAGCCGTCCTCCGGGAGACGACAGGGATGTACTACAAGATCGAGGATATCGAGGGCATCGGTCCGGCCCACGCCGGTCGGCTCGCCAGGGCCGGCATCGCGACCACCGAGGATCTGCTGGATCTCTGTGTCGACGGGGAGGGGCGCGACGCCGTGGCCGAGGCCTCGGGACTGACGCCGGAGACCGTCCTGCGCTGGGCCCGCCTGGCCGATCTGATGCGCATCAACGGGATCGGGCCCCAGTACGCCGAGCTGCTGGCGGCGGCCGGCGTGGATACGGTGGAGGATCTGGGCCGCAGCCACCCCGGCCGGCTGGCCGAGGCCCTGGAGGCGGCGAACGACAGACGGCGCCTGTCACGGATGACGCCGACGCCGGGAGTGGTCAGGAAGTGGGTGGATCTCGCCGGGACGACCGAGTCCAGACTCGGCGGCTGAGCCGGGCGATCAGACCGGATTCGTCGCCTCGGCGAAGGCCATGCGGCCCCGGCCCTCGGCCTTGGCCCGCTTCAGGGCCACCTCGGCGCGGATCTGCAGGGTGTCCACGTCCTCGCCGTCGATGGGCGCGATGACCGCCCCCAGGCAGGCCGAGAGATCGACGCGCTCCGACAGGACGTCGGCGGTCTCGCGGACCGCCGACTGGATGTCCTCGATCAGCGGCAAGATCTGCGCGTGCTCCCCGAATCCTTCCACCATGATCACGAGCTCGTCCCCGCCCACGCGGGCGAAGACGGGGGATCGCATGGCGCCGTGCGGGAGCGCGGCGCCGATGACGGTCTCGCGCAGCCGTTGCGCCAGCCGGCGGAGCGTCTCGTCGCCGAACAGGTAGCCGTACCTGGCGTTGACCGCGTGGAAGTCGTCCAGATCGAGCATCAGCAGGGCGAGACCCACACCGCGGGACAGGGCCCGTCCGAGGGCGATCTGCGCGTAGTCGCGGAAGCTGCTGCACTTCACGAAACCGGTCAGCTCGTCCCGGCTGGCAAGGGTCCTGAGCTCCGCCTTGACCTTCTTGTCCAGGGTGATGTCCTGGATGAAGCCGGTGGCGCCGACGACCCGCCCCGTGTCGTCGCGCAGGGGAACGCCGCGGATGTAGAAGGTGCCGGCCTCGTACCCGGCGCTCGCCACCCTGAACTCCAGGCTCATATCCTCGCCTGCGGCCAGCTTCTGGTGGGCCGTCCGCAGGAGCGACCGGTCCGCGGCGTGGACATGCATGAGCATGTCCTCGACGGGGGATTCCTCCGCGAGCCGCTCGAGTCCCAGGATGCGCCGGCACGACTCCGACAGCCGGACGGACTGCGCACCCGCGTCCATCTCCCAGTCGCCGAGCTGGGCGAGCTCCTGGGCGCGTCTCAGGCGCGCCTCGCCTTCGCGCAGTCGGCGGAGCGCATCCCAGGCGCGCAGCTGGTAGCGGGCGCGCTGGAGGACGACCGGCATGTTCAGGGGTTTCGCGACGAAATCCGTGGCCCCCGCCTCGTAGGCCATCTCGACGGATTCCGGACTGTCCGATCCCGTCATCATGACGATGACGGCGTCGGCGCTGTCGGGCGCCGTCCGCATCTCGCGGCAGGTCTGGAAACCGTCCATGTCGGGCATCAGGATGTCGAGGAACACCAGCGCCGGTTGACGCTCGTCGAAGAGCTCGACCGCCTCGGCGCCCGAGCCGACGGCGACGACCTCCGCGACGAGCGTCTTGAGCGACGCTTCGAGCAGCATGCGCTGGACCGGATCGTCGTCGACGATCAGCACCCGGGGCGCACGCATCAGCTTCAGCCTAGACAAGACGTGGCTCCTCGACATGGGCCGCGAGCGCCTCGCTGGCCTCCCGGCACGCGTCCCGGAACTCGTCGCGCAGGGGGATGGCCATGGGTACGCGGTCACGGTAGCCCAGGTCCTCCAGCTGACGGCAGAGCGCGGACAGCCGCATCGCACCGAGACTGGCGCTGCTCGACTTGAGCGTGTGGGCCGCCATGCGCAGCGCGGGCGCGTCGCCGTCGTCGATGGCGCGCACGACGTCGTCGGACATGCCGCCGAGCGTGTCCAGGAAGATCGCCGAGACGGAGGTGAGCAGGCTGACGCCGTCCTCGCCCTCGATGTTCTCCAGTCCCTCGAGACGCGCGGGATCCAGGACCGGCGGCTGCGTCTGCGCCGTCTCCGTCCGCGGACGATCCTCGACCTGTTCCGCGGGGGCGTCGGCGGCCAGGACCCGGCGCAGCCGGGCGGAGAGTTCCTGGTGCGAGAAGGGCTTGCTCAGGTAGCCGCTCATGCCCGCCGCGTAGCAACGGGACTGCACGCCCTTCTGGACGTCGGCGGTCAGGGCCATGATGGGCACGGGGATCTCGACGCCCGCCGCCGCCTCGGCCTCGCGGATGGCCTCGGTGGCCATGAATCCGTCGAGCTCGGGCATGTGGCAGTCCATCAGGACCAGGTCGAACCCGTCCGGTTCGAAGAGCTCGACCGCCTCCAGGCCGTTCGCGGCGACGTCCACCGCGCAACCCTCGAGCTGGAGCATCCGCATGGCCACGTCCCGGTTCACCTCGTTGTCCTCGGCGAGCAGGACCCGCGCCCGCAGCCCCTCGTCGGCGCCGTCCGTGCGCGCCTTGCGTCGCCGCGGTCGGCGGCGACCGCAGACCTCGATCAGGTTGTCGTAGAGCCGGTCGGCCAGCACGGGCTTGCTGAGGTAGAGCTCGACGCCGGCCTCCCGGGCCCGGGCGGTCTCGTCGTCGAAGCCTGCGGAGCTCAGCATGACCAGCCGGGCGTCCGCGACCGTCTCGTCGGCGCGGATGCGGCGAGCCAGCTCGACGCCGTCGATCTCGGGCATGTGCCAGTCGAGCAGCACGATCTCGAAGGGCTTCCCGTCGGCGGCGGCCCGCTGCAGGATCTCGAGGGCGGCCGTCGCGTGCGACGCCGTCTCGCTGTGCATGCCCCAGCCGAGCGTCTGGTTGACGAGGATCTCGCGGTTGGTCGCGTTGTCGTCCACGATCAGGACGCGGTGCCCCTTCAGGCTCAGGAAGCGATGCTGCCACTCGCAGGGCTCGTCCTCCTGGCGCGCCAGCGGCACGTCGAACCAGAAGGTGGACCCCACGCCGACGTCGCTCTCGATACCCATGGTGCCGCCCATGAGCTCCACGAGCTGGCGGCAGATCGCCAGGCCCAGCCCCGTTCCGCCGTACTTGCGCGTGGTCGAGCCGTCGGCCTGCATGAAGGCGTCGAAGATCTGGGCGCGGGTGTCGAGCGGGATGCCGATGCCCGTGTCGGTCACCGCGATGCGCGCGGTCAGCTCGTCGGGTCGCTTGGCGACGCTCCGGACGTCGACCTTCACCTCGCCCTTCTTGGTGAACTTGACGGCGTTGGCCAGCAGGTTGAGCATGACCTGGCGGAGACGATGCGAGTCGCCCCGCACCATGTGGGGCATGTCCACGGGCATGTCGACCATCAGCTCGAGGCCCTTGCGCTGGGCCTGCTCGGCCATCAGGGAGGTCGTCTCGCCGACCAGCAGCCGCAGGTCGAAGTCGTGGATGTCCAGTTCGAACTTGCCCGACTCGATCCTGGAGAAGTCGAGGATGTCGTCGATGGTCCCCAGCAGCGCCTGTCCCGAGCTCTGGATCGTGCGCGTGTAGTGGTCCTGCTTGGGCTCCAGGTCCGTGGTCAGCAGGAGGTCCGTCATGCCCAGCACGCCGTTCAGGGGCGTGCGGATCTCGTGGCTCATGGTCGCCAGGAACTCGCTCTTGGCCCGGCTGGCCGCCTCGGCGGTCTCCTTGGCCTCCACGGCCGCGTGCACGGCCTCCTTCAGGGCGACGTTCTTGTCCCGGAGCTGGGCCGTGCGCTCCTCGACCTGGAGCTCGAGATGGCGCCGGTGCTCGGCCAGTTTCTCGTCACGGGCCTCGATCTCCGACAGCATCTCGTTGAAGGCCCCGCCCAGCACGCCGAACTCGTCGTGTCCCAGGTCCGCCACCCGCACCGAGAAGACCCGCCGCTCCTTGACCTTGTTCATGACGTCGATCAGGCGGTAGACCGGCCCCGTGAAGATCCGCTGCAGTCCGGACGAGAGGACGGTCATCAGGAGCAGGGAGAGCGCGATGATGACCAGGGCGACCGTGTAGAACCCGCGGAGCATGCGGTCCACCTCGCTCAGGTCGTCGACGAGGTGGATCCAGCCCGCCATCTCGCCGTAGAGACGCACCGGCCGGATCGCGTGCAGGTACCCGTCGCTCGTGCGGGTCCCCGCGGCCAGGACGCCCCCGCCGTTCGCGGACGGGTCGAGCACCGTCTCGATGGACGCCTCCCCCTCCAGGCGGTCGTAGGTCATGAACTCGCGGCCCTCGCCGTCGTAGAGACGGGCGGCCACGATGCTCTGCTTGACCCCGAGCGCGTCCAGCGTCTCGCCCGCCGCCTTCCTGTCCTCGAAGGCCAGGGCCGCGGCGCTGTTCCAGGCGACGACGTCGGCCAGGGTCAGCAGCTCGTTCTCGATCAGGCCGTGGGCGCGCCGCAGTTCGTTGGCGACCATCAGACCCACGGCCAGCACCAGGGTGAGCGCGCCGGCCAGCACCATGGTCAGCATCAGCTTGGTGCGGATCCGGTAGTTCCCGAAGTTGTTCAGCGACGAGCGCATCATCGACCGTCCTCCGTCTCGATCACCTGTTCGGCCAGCTTGAGGAGACGGGAGCTGATCCCGAGACCGGTCCGCCTGACCTCGTGAAGATTCACCCGGAACACGATGCGGCCGTCCGACAGCACCAGGTTCATCATGCCGCCCGCACCCAGGAACCCGTTCATCTCGCCCACGGTCAGCACGGGCGTGTCGGCGAGCGCGGCGCGCACCTGCGGCCAGAGCTCGCGGGAGCCCTGCGGTACGAAGACGACGTGGCTGCCTTCGATCCCCCGCGCGTCCGCGGCGTAGCACACGTCGACGACCCGCTCCCCCACGCGACGGCCGTCCATGGCGTCGAACGCGTCCCTGAACTCGTCGCCGGCGAGGATGCAGAGACGCAGGGGCGAGTCCTCGTCGGCGAAGCTGCCCTCGGGCCACTGGGTGAAGCGGGCGAAGTTGTAGACCAGCGCGGCCTTGACCGCGTATTCCTCCGGCGGTTCGGCCGCCGTCGCGCAGGGCGCGGCGAACGCCAGCCAGGCCAGGCCCAGGGCCGACAGCAGGAGGTTGATGAGGGGGGTTCGCTTCATGACGTTCCGCCGCCCCCTAGAAGCGCCAGTCCAGTCGGACGTAGACGGCGCGCTGCAGCGCCGTGTGCAGAACGAAGGCTTCCGGCGTGTATTCCACCCGCCGGTCGTCCAGCAGGTTCTGACCCACCAGGGACAGGTCCGCGTCGCGGCCCAGCTCCACGCCCAGTCGCAGGTCGAGGGTCGTCGCGGCGTCGATGGACATGGCGGCGCCTTCCCGCGGCGACACGGCCTTGACGTCGTCCACGTACCTCAGCCAGACGTCGAGACTCACGGCGCGGACGGGTCGCAGGGCGCTGCGGAGGGACACCTGGTGCCGGGGCGCGGCCTCGTAGACGGCGCGGAGCTCGTCCGCGACATCGGTGTAGTCGCGCCGGAAGAAGGCGTAGGCCAGGTCCCACCGCCAGTCGCGGTGCATGCGCCAGGCGGCGGCCAGCTCGGCGCCGTGCGAGCGGTCCGAGCCGCCGTTGACGATGCGCTGCAGGGACTCGATGTGCGTCGGCAAGACGATCGTCTCCGCGTCGTAGAACGTGCGGAGATTTCGATACGCGTTGAGGAAGATCGTCGCATCCAGCGAGAGGTCGCCGCGGGAGAAGCGGTAGCCCAGCTCGTGGGCGAGCAGCTCCTCGGACTCGAAGCCCTCCGTCCCCACGCCGTAGATCCCGACGGGCAGCGGCCCCGGGTTCGCGGGCGTGCCGGGAGGGACGACGAACTGCAGGATCTCGATCTCCCGCTCCACCCGGGCGGGCGTCCGCACCGCGCGCGACACCGAGGCCCACAGGCGGTGGTCGGGCCGCGGCCGCCACAGCAGGCGCGCACTGGGCTGGATCTCGTAGTCCGTGTAGTCGTTGTGCTCGAACTTGCTGCCGAAGGTCAGCTGTAGATCCCCGTCGCACAGGGACACCTGGTCTTGAACGAAGGCGCTGACGAGACTCGACCAGCGCACCTTGTCGATATCGAAGTCCGGATAGTTGAGCAGCCCGTCGCGGATGCGTCTCAGGCCGAAGCCCCAGACGAGGTCGTGGTCGCCCGCGGCGAAGGTATGATGGATGTCCAGGTCCACTTCCTTCAGATGCTCCGCCGAGTAGGCCTCCTCGCGATCGCAGTGGTTGAAATAGGTCTGGACCGTGAGATCCGACGTGGACGAGAAGGTCCGGCGCCAGCGCGCCAGCAGGTTCTGCCCCTTGGCTCCGGCCTTGTCCAGGACGTGGCTGGCGTAAGGCGGCGTCAGTTGACCGAGCATGACCTCCTGGTCGATGTCCGCGTCGAACATGTCGCCCTGGATCGTGAGGGCGTCCCGCCGGCCGAGATCGGCGTCGAGCCGGAAGCCGCCGCTCAGGATATTCCAGCCGTCGTGGGCCTCGCTCCCGTCGGGGCGAAGCTGCTCGTCCCTCCGCGAGCCCTTGGCGTGGACGCGCAGGTAGACGCCGTCGCCGAGCGTCGTGCCGTAGCGCACGGCGCCGAGGAACCGGTCCTCGGTGCCGGCGGTCGCGGACAGGTACCCGCCCTGGCAGTCCGCGGCGTGCCGGGTGATGACGTTGATCACCCCGTTGACCGCGTTCGCCCCCCACAGAGTCGAGCCGGGGCCGCGGATGATCTCGATGCGCTCGATGTCGGCCAGCAGGACGTCCTGGAATTCCCAGTACACGCCCGAGAACGACGGGGTGTAGACGCTGCGTCCGTCCACCAGCACCAGCAGCTTGTTGCTGTAGCGGCCGTTGTATCCCCGTGAGGCCACCGCCCACTTGCTGGCGTCGATCCGGGCCACCTGCAGGCCCGGCACCATGCGCAGCACGTCGGGCAGGGTGGTCGCGCCGGAGCGCGCGATGTCGTCGGCGGTGATCACGAAGACGGCCGCCGCGGCGTCGCTCAGGGGCTGGGCCCGCTTGGAGACCGAGGTCACCTCGACGTCGAGCAGGTCCTCGAGGCTCATCTGAAGGAATGCGTCGTCCGCCTGGGGCTCGCCGGCCGCGAGCGGCGCGACGCAGGCCCCCAGAAGTTGCAGAACGAGGATCAGGGCGACATTCCTGAACATCATGATCTCCCGGCTCAGTTGTGGTCCGTCTCGAATCGGCTCGACACGGTGGGTCGTGTCCGCTGCGACGTCACATGGCATGAATGACACCGAAATCGGGGCGTATCCGACGCTTTTCGAGTTCCAACGGGGGTGTGTAAGTACTTCTCCGGACAAGGGCGTGACGACGCTAAGGCGGCGCAACCGATTACGCCGTCTTCGTTTGATGTGTGTTTTGATGATTGATGAGTACGTGGTCGAATCGTGTAATCCTGACAGGCCGCCCGGGACGACCGACACGATTCCGCTCCCCGCCCTCTAGAAACACGACCGATTCCGTGTCAGTCGGTGGGTGCGAATCGACCACCGCCGCGATCGGACGGCGGATCAGAGGGGCAGCGACCGCAGGAACCGCGCGACCAGGTTCCCCGTCACCGTGCGCCGGTAGCTCCCGGAGGCGCGGACGTCGTCGATGGGCGCCACCTCGTCGGCGGCCCGCGCGGCGGCCTC
Source organism: uncultured Fibrobacteraceae bacterium (assembly GCA_964607825.1). Classification (GTDB taxonomy): domain Bacteria; phylum Krumholzibacteriota; class Krumholzibacteriia; order LZORAL124-64-63; family LZORAL124-64-63; genus JAHIYU01. The sequence goes on from CAZSNA010000055.1 coordinate 21,383, forward strand.
GTCGCAGACGGCCGGCCGGTCCTGGGGCGTGATCTGGCGACCCTCGAGCCAGGCCATGGTCTCGCGCAGCAGCAGGGTGACGGGCGCCGCGCTGCCGGCGGCCAGACGTACGTCGCACAGACGGTTCAGCTTGTCGAGGCGACCGCGCGCCGCCAGGTTGACCCGCGCGATGGACTGGGCCCGGCGGGTGCCGGCCTTGTAGAAGGCCTGGCGCATCCGATCGTGCAGCGGCGGTACGGACACCGAGACGATCAGCTCATCCGGGGCCAGATCGCAGTCGCGGTAGCCCCGGTGGAAGGCGTCCACGGGCACCTCGCGCACACCGCGACGGGAGGCCAGGCGCAGGACGGCGTCCAGGGCCATCAGCGGCGGGACGGCGTCGGCCCCGGGCGAGGCGTTGGCCAGGTTGCCGCCGAGGGTGCCCAGGTTGCGGGTCGCGGGCGCGCCGACCAGACGCGCGGCCTCGGCCAGCGCCGGCAGGCGGCGGACCACCGGCTCCGAACGGAGCAGCTCGGCGTAGGTCGTGCCGGCGCCGATCACCACGGCGCCGTCGACCTCGGCGATCCCCCGCAGCTCCGGGATGTCGTCCAGGTCGAGCACCTCGACCGGCCGCAGACCGTCGGCGTGCATGGCGACCGACAGGTCGGTGGCGCCGGCGATCACGGTCACGTCCCCGCTGCGCGCGGCCAGCACGTCCAGCGCCTCGTCCAGGGAGCGGGGCCGGTGGATCGAGACGCCGTCCGCGGGCGACGGCTCGGGCGACCCGACCGCAGGCGGCGACGGCGGCGGCGGCGGCTCGGTCTCCTCCATCAACGCGGCGCGCTCCACCGCCTCGACCACGCGGCCGTAGCCGGTGCAACGGCAGAGGTTGCCGGCCAGGGCGGTGCGGATCTCCTCGGGGCCCGGCGCGGGCGTGTCGTCCAGCAGCGCGCGCGAGGCCATGATCAGCCCCGGCGTGCAGAAGCCGCACTGCACGCCGCCGGCCGCCACGAACCCGGCCTGCACCGGATCGGGGTCATCGGGCGTGCCCAGGCCTTCGACCGTGCGCACGACGCGGCCGTGGGCCTTGTAGGCGGGCAACTGGCAGGCGTTGACCAGCCGGCCGTCCAGGATCACCGCGCAGGCGCCGCACTCCCCCTCGCCGCAGCCCTCCTTGGCGCCGGTCAGGCCCAGGTCCTCACGCAGGACGTCGAGCAGTCGGCGCAGGGGCGGCACGTCCAGGTCGCGGCGTTCGCCGTTGACCGTCAGCACGATCTTCACGACGTCCCCTCCGGTCGGTTGGCCAGCAGGCGGTCGGGCGTCAGCGGCGCCTCGTCGCCGGCCCAGCCCAGGGCGTCCTCGACGGCCGCGGCCAGCAGGGGCGCCCCCAGGTTCATGGGCAGCTCGCCCAGCCCCTTGGCGCCGTAGGCGCCGCGCGGCGAGGGCTGTTCGGCGATCTCCACCCGGAAGTCGGGCGCGTCCAGGCTGGTGGGGATGACGCAGGTGGCCAGGCGGTCGTTCAGGTAGCGACCGTCGGCGGTCTTGACCTCCTCGAGCGCGCCCCAGGCCAGCCCCTGCAGCACGCCGCCCTCGATCTGTCCCACGCAGAGCACCGGATTGATGGCCTGGCCGATCTCCGCCACCACCGTGCATTGCCGGGTATGGACCTCGTAGGTGTCCGCGTCCGCCTCCACCTCCACCACGCCGGCGGACCAGGCGTAGCCCTGGTAGGCGTGGCCCCGGTAGCGGGACTGGTCCCAGTCCGCCTGCGGATCGGGTTCGTAGCGGGCGGACGCCTCGCAGGGGGCGGTCGCGCCCGCCGCCTCGGCGGCGATCAGCTCGCGGCAGGCCCGCACCAGGATGCGGCCCACGACCATGGTCGTGCGCGAGGCCACCGTGGGCCCGCTGTCGGCCACCGCCGCGGTGTCGGGCCGGTGGTAGGCGACCTGCTCCGGGGGCAGGTCGAGGGCCTCGGCGGCGATCATGGGCAGCACCGTCTCGGCGCCCTGCCCCATCTCCACGCTGCCGATCAGGATGGTGACCGAGCCGTCGACCTCGCGCCGCACCTTCACCTCGGCGGCGATGCGCGTCTCGCCGTCGCCGGTGAAGCCGCCGCCGTGGAAGACCAGGGCCGAGCCCACGCCGCGCCGGCGCGGGTCGCCGGCGGCCGCGGCCTCGGTGTTGAAGGCCGCCGCG
>CAZSNA010000056.1:0-22922 GCA_964607825.1 uncultured Fibrobacteraceae bacterium
GGCGACGGGCACGGGCGGGGGCGCCCCCTCGCCGGCCAGCTCCGCCAGGGCGGCCACGGCCGCGGCGCCGCCGGCGTCCAGGTCCAGCCCCACCATCACCTCGCCGGTCCAGTCGCGCAGGGCGACGTCGATGGTCGTCACGCGGTCGGCCACGATCTCGCGCACGCCGTCGTCCTTGACCCGCACCCGGCCGCCCACGATCAGGATGGAGTCGCCGCCCACCTGCTCGGCGGCCGTCTCGTAGAGGCTGGCGTAGACGGTCAGTTCGATCATGCCCCGCCGGTCCTCGAAGTGGGTCCGGGCGTAGAGGCGCTTGTTGCGGTCGCGGGCCTCGGTGAACGAGGTGATCACCCCGGCCAGGTCGACCCAGGCCCCGTCCCCCAGGCGGGCCACCCGCCGCGTGGTGCTGACGGGCAGGTCGGCCAGGAACTCGCGGTACTCGTGGAAGGGATGCCCCGAGAGGAAGAAGCCCACCGACGCCCGCTCGAGGCTGAGCAGGTCGAGGGGATCGTGGGGGGAGCAGTCCTCCAGCACCGGCTTGACGGATTCCTCGGCGGCGGCGCCGAAGAGCGAGGCCTGGCCCTGGACCCGCTCGCGGGCCACCCGCTGCCCGTAGGAGACGGCGCGGTCCAGGTTGACCAGCATCTGGCGGCGGTGCCCGGCCAGGCCGTCCATCGCGCCGGCGTGGACCAGGCTCTCGACCACCTTCCGGTTGGCCGCGCCCAGGTCCACCTTCTCGCAGAACTCGTAGAGGTCGACGAAGTCGCGGTCCAGTTCCTCGCGCGCGCGGGCGATCTCCTCGATGGCCTTCACCCCCACGTTCTTCACCGCGCCCATGCCGAAGACGATCCCGCCGTCCCGCACGTCGAACTCCGGGTTCGGCGCGTTCACGTCCGGCGGGTTGATCCGCAGGCCCAGGCACTTGACCTCGTCGATGAGCTGGGTCACGCGGTCGGACTTGCTCATCTCGGTGGTCATGGTGGCGGCCATGAACTCGGCCGGATGGTGCGCCTTGAGCCAGGCGGTCTGGATGGACAGCACGGCATAGCTGGCCGAGTGGCTCTTGTTGAAGCCGTACTCGGCGAAGAAGGCCATCTCGTCGTAGACCTTCTCGGCCAGGGCCTGGTCGTAGCCGCGTTCCGCCGCGCCCTCGAGGAAGAGCACGCGCAGCTCGTCCATCATCTCGCGCTTCTTCTTGCCCATGGCCTTGCGCAGGGTGTCGGCCTGGCCCATGGAGAAGCCGCCCAACAGGGCCGAGATCTGCATCACCTGCTCCTGGTACAGGATGACGCCCTTGGTCTCCTTCAGGATGGGCTCCAGGTCCGGATGCGGGTACTTGATGGGCTGGCGGCCGTGCTTGCAGTCCACGTAGACCTGGTCCATGCCGGCGCCCAGGGGCCCGGGCCGGAACAGGGCGTTGACGGCCACGATGTCCTCGAAGGCGGTGGGCTGCATCTTGCGCAGCAGCTCCTGCATGCCCGAGCTCTCCAGCTGGAAGACGCCGACGGTCCGCCCCGCCTGCAGCAGCTCGTAGGTCACAGGATCGTCCAGGGGGATATCCTCGGGGCGCCTGCGCTCGCCGCCGGTGCGGGCCACCAGGTCCAGGGCCTTGTCGATGACCGTCAGGGTGCGCAGACCCAGGAAGTCCATCTTGAGCAGGCCCATGGTCTCGACCATGCGCATGTCGAACTGGCTGGTGATGTCGTCCTTGGTGGACTTGAACATGGGGATGTGCTCGGTCAGCGGCGAGGGCGTGATCAGCACGCCGGCCGCGTGGATCCCCGGGTTGCGCGACATGCCCTCCAGCACCAGCGCGTTCTTCAGCAGCATGTCGTGGCGCGGCGAGGTGTTGCGCACCTGCTTGAAGCCCGGCACCGTCTCGATGGAATCCTGCAGGGAGACCCCGGGGCCCTCGGGCACCAGCTTGCTCACCTTCTCGGCCTCGGCGAAGCTGAAGCCCAGCACCCGCGCCACGTCCTTGATCACGCCGCGGGCGGCCATGGTGCCGAAGGTGATGATCTGCGACACGTTCTGCCCGCCGTACTTGTCGACCACGTAACGGATGATGTCCGGACGCTTCTCGAAGCAGAAGTCCACGTCGATGTCCGGCATGGAGATGCGCTCGGGGTTCAGGAAGCGCTCGAAGAGCAGCTCGTTGGCGATGGGATCGATGTCGGTGATGCGCAGGCAGTAGCAGACGAGGCTGCCGGCGGCCGAGCCGCGGCCCGGCCCCACCGGGATGTCCCGCTCGCGGGCGGCGCGGATGAAGTCCCACACGATCAGGAAGTAGCCGGCGTAGCCGGTCTCCTCGATGATGCCCATCTCGTAGTCGAAGCGTTCCTGCAGCGCGGGCGTGATCTCGCCGTAACGCTCGATCAGGCCCTCGCGGGCCAGGTGGATCAGGTAGGCGTACTCGTCCTCGAAGCCCGGCGGCAGCGGGAAGGCCGGCAGCAGCAGCTCGCCCAGGTTCAGCTTCAGGTCGCACATGTCCGCGATGCGCAGCGTGTTCTCGCAGGCCTCGGGCCAGTCCTGGAAGAGGGTCAACATCTCCTCGGTGGACTTCAGGTAGATCTGGTCGGTGTCGTAGCGCCAGCGGTTGGGATCGTCGAACTGGCGGTTGGTGCCGATGCAGAGCAGCAGGTCGTGGGCCTGGGCGTGCTCGCGCTCGAGGTAGTGGCAGTCGTTGGTGCAGACCAGGGACAGACCCGTCCGGCGCGCGACCTCGGGCATCAGGCGGCGCACGCGGGCCTCGGCGTCGAGGCCGTGGTCCTGGATCTCCAGGAAGTAGCGGTCGGCCCCGAAGATCTCCTTGTAGCGCGACGCCGCCCGCACGGCGCCCTCGACGTCCTCGCCCTTCAGGTGGCGCGAGGGCGCGCCGGAGAGGCAGGCGCTCAGGGCGATCAGGCCCTCGCTGTGGGCCTCGAGCTGGGCCAGGTCGATGCGCGGCTTGTAGTAGAAGCCCTCCAGGTAGCCCAGGGACGAGAGCTTCATGAGGTTGCGCCAGCCGACCTCGTTCTGCGCCAGCAGCACGGTGTGGTGGGGGCGCTGGGCGGGATCGTCGGACCTCAGCGCGTGGTCCGGAGCCACATAGGCCTCGGTGCCCAGGATGGGCTTGATCTTCGCCTTGCGGCAGGCCTGGTAGAACTCCACCGCCCCGAACATGTTGCCGTGGTCGGTGAGCGCCAGCGCGGGCATGCCGAACTCGGCGGCGCGCTGGGCCATGGCCTTGGTCTTCATGGCGCCGTCGAGCAGCGAGTAGTCGGAATGGTTGTGCAGATGGACGAAGGTCGTCTGTGGCATCGGCCTCGTTCCGGGATGCGGGTGTCGTCGCGTCAGGCGGTACGATAGCAGGGCCGGGCGGGCTCGTCCACCCGGGCGAAAGCACTAGGGTGTCGCGACCAGCTCCAGCGCGTAGCTCCGCTCGACGACGTGGCCGGCGCGGTCGGACACGGCGATCTCCAGCGTGTGGGATCCGGCGGGCAGATCGTCGGGCAGCTCCACCAGCAGGCGATCCCGGGGCGGATCGGGCTCCGCGATCAGCGGGCGTCCGTCCAGGCGGACCTGCAGGGTCTCCAGATCCAGGCCGGCGCCCCGGTCCTCGGCGCGGATGGTCAGGATCTCCCAGGTCGGTGCGGATACCGCGTCCACGTCGGACGGGGCCGCGGGGCGTACGATCCCCTCGTCCGGGCCGGGGCCCAGGTAGGGGGCGTTGCGGTCGGCGAAGAGGGCATAGCGACCGGGGCCGCCGGCCTCGAAGCGCCAGCCCCCGTCTCGCCGCTCGGGACGACCGGCCCAGCTCCACCCCCGCCGGCCCGCCAGGTAGACGCCCGCCTCCTGAGGCAGGGTGTCGGGCAGGGCGGCGTCGAGCTCGCAGACGGCGGCGCGGGACGAGGTCCAGTCGGCCGCCAGCACCCGCGCCGCCCACAGCGGATCGTGCAGTCCCTGGGCGCGGACGGCCCGGCGACGGGCCGCGGCGTCCACCGTGTCTGGCGCCACCACGTGCAGCCCCCGACCGAGCAGATCCTCGCCCCCGGGCCGGGCGACGCGCAGGGTGTCGCCGACGGAGTCGATGAAGGGCGTGCGCCAGCGGGCGGCCCCGCCGTCCGGATCGCGCCACTCGATCCGCACGGGATCGGCGTCCCAGCCGGCGGCCGAGCGCGGCGGTTCGGTGTGGCCGGCGCCCATGTTCAGCACGGTCCAGCTCGCCTCGGCGCGGTTGCCCGCCCGGTCCTCCGCCACCAGACGCACCACGTGCTCGCCGGGAGTCAGCACGGCGGGATCCAGGGACCAGGCCTCCCCCACGCGACCAGGCAGCCCGTTCCCGGGCCGTCGGTGCAGCCAGCGCTCCGGCGGCCCACCGTCCTGCAGCCACTCCAGCCGCATCTGGTGCTGGTCGGCGAAGGCGTAGGCCTCGTTGCGGGACTCGAAGACCAGGGAGTCGTCCAGGCTGACGGCGAGACGGTACGGCTCCAGCCTGTGGCCCCGCAGGTCGGAGATCTCCACCACCCGCGCGGTGAAGGCCACCGGTCCCGCCACCCGCAGCCTGGGCAGTCGGCCGGACAGGGCCTCGCCGCGCAGGGTCCGGGCCACGGTCTCCCCCTCCACGCGGGCCCCCGGCGCCGCCGGCAGGACGCGGACCTGCAGGATGCGCGGGGCGATGGTGTCGGGCACCGCGAAACCGTGGGCCTGGGGATCCAGGGGCCGGTTGGCGGCGTCGCGCACCTCGAAGTGCAGGTGGGGGCCGGCCGTGCCGGTCTGGCCCGAGAGGGCGAGGATCTCGCCGCGCCGCACGGCATGCTTGCTCGCGGGGAAGTGCATGACGACGTCGTACCGGCCGCGGCGGGCCTGGGTGCGGCGCACCTGGGGGCGCCAGCGGTCGGCCAGGCGCTCCAGATGGGCGTAGACGTAGGTGCGGCCCGAGTCGCCGCGCAGGTAGAGGGCCTTGCCGTAGCCCCCCGTCGAGAACCGGATGCGGGAGATCCACCCGTCCTCCACCGCGCGCACCGGGTAGCCCGTACGGCTGCGGGTCTTGAAATCCAGCCCCGCGTGGAAGCGCCCGCCGCGGTGCTCCATGAAGTTGGAGGTGAGGTAGCGGGTCTCGAGCTCGAGCGGCCAGAGGGGTTCGGTCTCGGCGGCGGCGGAGACGGCCGGAACCAGGCTGAGCAGCAACAGGATGAGCGGGCGGCGCATGGGAACCTCCGTGTGGCGTCGCGGTCGATCCCGGCAATCTATCACCCTGCGCCGGACACGTCCACCGGCGACGGTTTTTCTGGCCCGCGCCCCCTGGAAATGTTATCATTTCACGTTCATCAGCTCGGGGGACCTGTCCCGCTCATCCCAGAATCACGACTGGGTTTTTTGTTTGTGGCGTCGGATCGGCGCGCCGCGTCGATCTCGCGAGGAGAGTCACGATGTTCAAACTGCTGCGCTCGCGCGCGAAGTTCCTGTACTGGATCATCGCCATCAGCTTCATCCTGTTCACCTTCATCGTCTGGGGCGCGGAGTGCGGCCGTTCGGGCGGTCCCCAGCAGCAGGGCCCGACCTGGATCGGCGCCGTCAACGGGGTGAAGATCACCACCAGCGAGTGGGACTCCATGTATCGCCAGTACCTGGGACAGCTGCGCGGCCAGTACCAGACCGACCAGCTCACGGTCAACCAGACCGCCATGGCCGCCGAGACGGTCTGGGACTACCTGGTCCGGGGCAAGATCGAGGACCAGGCCATCGAGCGCCTGGGCCTGACCGTCAGCGACGACGAGATCGTCGACATCCTGAAGCACAACCCGCCGGCCGAGCTGCTGCAGTCCTTCACCACCCCCGAGGGCCAGGTGGACATGGACGCCTACTACGCCGAGCTGGCCAACCCCGAGCGCGACTGGTCGGGCGTCGAGGCCTACCTGCGGGCCATGCTGCCGCGCCAGAAGCTGATGGAGCACATCACCTCCGAGGTCACCGTGCCCGAGGAGGAGATCCAGTCCGAGTACATCGACCGCACCCTGCGTGCGGTGGCCGAGTACGTGGGCGTCCTCTACGGCGACCTCGAGATCGAGGGCGAGCCGACCGAGGCCGAGATCGCCGCCTACTACGCCGCCCACGAGGACGAGTTCAGCCAGCCCGAGAAGGTCTCGGTCTCCCTGGTCACCTTCCCCCTCGAGCCGAGCGACGTCGATCGGCAGGACGTGCGCGAACTGGCCATGGAGGTCCGCCAGGAGATCCTGGACGGCTCCCTGGACTTCGCCGAGGCGGCCGCCATCTACTCCGAGGACGGCACCAGCGAGGAGGGCGGCGATCTGGGCACCTTCGACCGCGGCCGCATGGTCGACGAGTTCAGCGAGGTGGCCTTCACCCTGCCCGTGGGCGAGATCAGCACCCCCGTCGAGACCCAGTTCGGCTACCACCTGATCGAGGTGCTCGAGCAGATCGCCGAGGGCGACTCCCTCGGCCAGGTCCACGCCCGCCACATCCTCTTCAAGGTGTCGCCGGGCGACGAGACCCTGACCGCGCTCTACGAGCGGGCCCAGTCCTTCCGCGAGGACGCCCTCGACGTGGGCTTCGCCGCGGCCGCCGAGGACGCGGCCCTGGAGGTCTTCTACCCCCGCCCGGTGCAGGAAGGCCGCGACATCCCCGGCTTCCGCAACACCATCCAGGGCGGCCTGTTCGGCTTCAACTCCACCGACGGCGACATCAGCCGCGTCTTCGGCAACGAGGACTTCTACTACGTGGTCCACACCCTCGAGTACCTGCCCGAGGGCCCCTCGCCCCTGGCGGACGTGGAGCAGCAGGTCAAGGCCAAGGTCACCCGCGAGCAGCGCATGACCCTGGGCGCCGAGACGCTCAACCCCGCCGTCGGCGCCCTGCAGATGGGCCGCGGCTTCGCCGACGTGGCCGCCGAGTTCGGCCTGGTCCACGCGGTGACCGACACCTTCACCGCCACCGGCAACATCGCCGACGTGGGCTACAACACCGACTTCAACTCCGCCGCGGTCGACGCGCAGCTCGGCGAACTGGTCGAGTCGGTGGAGACCAACCGCGGCGTCTTCGCCCTGAAGGTGCTGTGGAAGTCGGACTTCGACGCGACGGACTACCAGGCCCAGCACGCGTCGATCAGCCAGACGCTCCTGCAGCAGAAGCAGGCCGAGGCGGTCGACGCCTGGTACGAGGAGAAGCTGGAGGCGGCGAAGGTCGAGGACCGGCGCTACCTGCTGTATCAGCAGTAGGCCTGCGGCCGATACATGCGAACTTCGGGAACGGGAGAGGTGCATAGCCCTCTCCCGTTTGCACGCTTGGCCTGCGGCCGGCGCTTGCGCTGCGCGGAGCGAAACGGGCGAGGGCTATGCACCTCTCCCGTTCCCTCGATGCAGGCTGGGACGGGGGGTGCGGCTACTGCTGATCAGCTAGATGGGTGCGGAGGTGCTCGTAGGTGTCGTCGAGGGTTCGATCGAAGTCCGTTCCGGTCTCGATGTAGCGGATCGGGAGGTCGGCGCAGGCCGCGCGCGCGGCGGCGCTCTCGTGGATGAAGCGGTGGATGAGCTGGAGGAGCTGGGGGTCGGTCAGGTCGGCCGACCATTCGTGGGGTCGTTCGTGGCGGCGGATGGCGGAGAGCTTGGTCTGCGGATCCGCGTCGGCGTAGCCCAGGAACAGGACGGGCGCCTCGGCGGCCAGGTCGGCCAGATCCGCGGGGAGCATGTGGTAGACGTCGACGACGAAGCGGTGCCGCTCGTAGGCCAGGTGGCGGACGAACTCGTGGAAGACGCCTCGGAAGGCGCGGCACGTGGCGGCGTGGTCGTCTCCGAAATGGGTGATCCCGTGCTCCGGGAAGACGGCGTCCAGCGTGGAGACGAGGGCGTCGGCCGTGACGATCGAGACCCCGAACTCGGCATTCAGGCGCCTCGCCAGGGTCGTCTTGCCCGACCGCGGCACGCCGGCGATGATGATGTGGCTCATGGTTCCGCGCCCCCGCTCAGTCGTCCCCGAACGGGTTCTTCGGCTTCTTCTTCTCGAAGTCCAGCAGCCCCTTGTCCATGTCCTTGAACTTCTCCTGGCGGCGCCGTTCGCCCTCCCCGTCCTCGAAGAGCTTCGACAGCTTCTCGGTCTCGGCCTGCTTCTGGGCGTCGAACTCGGCCAGGGCCTCGTCCATGGCGGCCTGGTCGGCGGCGGGCTCGAGCTCGTCGAGGCGGACATGGTCGCGGACCTCGAGGTGGTTCTCGTAGGCGCTGGTGACCAGGGTCAGGATGCCGGCCTCCTGCAGGGCCAGCACGTGCAGGCGGACGGTCTCCGGGGGCATGCCGAGCAGCTCGGCGGCCTGTTCGGGGGTGGGCGGACCGCCCAGCTTGTGGGACAGCACGCGGATGGCCGCCACCACCAGGTGTCCGTCTTCACGCGTCACGTTAGCCATCGCTTGTGCCTCCGAAATTGTGTCCGCCTCGTCCGGAACCTTCAGGATAGCGGGATTGCCACGGTAGAACAACAAGTTACGAGCTCGGACCCACCGAAACCGAGACCGGACACGATTTCGGAGGCACAACTCAGAGCTTGGCCTCCAGGCGGGCGATACGCCTCGCGTCGCCCAGCGCCCGCGCCCGCCGCAGCGCCCGCGGCAGATCCACGAGCCGATGCTCGCAGAGGATAGCCGTCTCCAGATGGGACCAGGGCGTGCGCCCGTGGGCGGTCTCGGCCGCGGCCAGCAGCGCCGCCACCCGGGGCCAGTCGCCGGTGCGCTTGAGCATGCGGACGGCGTCCGCGAAGAAGCGCTGCGGCGCCGCGTCCTCGGACGTGTCGAGGGGCGCCTCGGCGGCCGCGCGGTCCATCCAGGCGATCTCGTCCCCCGCGAAGCCGGCCGACTCGCAGAGACGGGCCAGGGACCAGGCGTCCTGCCACGGCAGAGGGGGCGCCTCGCCGGGCGCGCGCAGCAGACGGCAGCGCTCGACGGCCTCGCCCAGGATGCGCGCCATGCCCACCATGTCGCGGCGATTGTGCTCCACCACCGCCCGCAGCAGGCCGCGGCGGCCGTCGCGCAGGAAGGCGAAGTAGGCCGCGGGGATGCGGGCGCCGTCGATGTCGCCGGCGCCGCGGGCCATGCCGGCCACTTCGTGTTCCACGGTCTGTTGGCGACAGTCCTGAAGTCGACGGCCCCACAGGCGGCGCGCCACCGGCAGCAGGTCCCAGCTGGCCAGGGCGCCCAGCAGGTCGCGGCGGCGGGCCAGGATGCCGCGCGTGCGCAGCAGCGGCAGGTCGAAGGTCTGTCCGTTGTAGGTGACCACCGCCCGGAAACCCTCGGCCAGGGCGGCCAGCTCGGCCAGCAGGGCGCGCTCCCCCCCCGGCGAGGGCAGGAAGTACTGGCGAACGCGGAAGCGGCCGTCCGCCCACCAGGCCAGTCCCACCAGGAAGGGCAGGGTGCCGGTGCCGCCGGCCAGGCCGGTGGTCTCGGTGTCGAGGAAGAGGATCTGCTCGGAACGGAGGTCCTCGGGAGCCGACCGCGGCGCGGCGCGGTTCAGCGGAACGGGATCGGCGGGCGCGGCCGGACGGGCCGTGTCGGTCTCGCGCACCCAGACCGGACCGGCCGCACCGTCGGATCGAGTGAAGCCCAGGCTGGCGGGATCTCCGACGGGCTCGGTCGGCGCGGTCTCTTCCGTCCGGGCCTTGGCCCCCGGGTCGAGTCGCGCGAGACGCTTACGCAGGTCCATGGCCTGCTTCGGTGCCGGCCCGGCAGGCGCCGAGGATCCAGCGGACGCCGTCCAGGGCGGTGGCGCCCGACTCCACCGACGCGCCCACGCAGGAGGGGCAGCCCGCCTCGCAGGGGCAGGCCTCTAGGTGGTGCGCGGCCGCGGCCACGATCTCCGGGAACTGGGCGAAGATGCGCTTGGCGTAGCCCACGCCCCCCGGGTAGGCGTCGTAGACGTACAGGGTGGGCCGGTCGGTGAAGGGCGACTTGACCATGGGCAGGGTGCGCACGTCCGAGGGATCGGCCATCACGAAGGCCGGCGCCACGCAGCCCAGCAGGTGGGACAGGCCCTTCAGCGCGTCGCCCAGGTCCAGGCGCGCGTCGGCCATCTGGGCGTGCAGGGCGTCGGGCAGCTCCCACCAGAAGCTGGTGGTGTGCATCTCCATCTCGGGCAGGTGCACGCGGCCGGCGCCCACGTTCTCGTGGGTGCCCAGCTTGATCTTCTTGTAGACGGTGACCTTGGACACCAGGCCGATCTCGCCGAGGCCCTTGGTGCCGAGGGCATATTCGGCGCCGCCCTCGTCGTCCAGGGTCTTGAGCTCGGTCTTGCGCTGGGCGTCTGTATAATGGTCCACCTTCACCGGCTTCACGTAGGCCTTGCGCCGCTCCCAGTCCAGCTTGTCCACGTGGTACTGCTGACCGCCGTGCATGTAGACGGCCTCGTCGTGGAGCATCTCCTGGGCGGAGAACAGGTCCATCTCGCCGATGATCCGGTGCTCCGGCGTGGACGTGTCGACGATCACCACGTTCTCGGGGGCGGCGCTGCGCAGGCTGACGTCCTCGGCCGGATAGGTGTCGGCCATCCAGTGGTAGGTGTCGGCGTCTCGGTGCAGGACGCCCTGGTCGGCCAGGTAGTCGAGGGCCTCGTCCACGCGCGTCTCCCCGAAGCCCTCGCCCGCGTCGAAGGGCAGCTCGAAGGCCGCGCACTTGAGGTGGCTCAGCAGGATGATCAGGTTGTCCGGGTCCACGCTGGCATGCTCGGGTCGGCGGCCGAAGAACCAGTCGGGGTTGGAGATCACGTACTGGTCCAGGGGATTGCTGGTGGCCACCAGGATGGCCACGCTCAGGTTCTGGCTGCGCCCGGCGCGTCCGGCCTGCTGCCAGGTGCTGGCGACCGTACCCGCGTAGCCGGTCATCAGGCAGACGTCCAGCCGCCCGATGTCGATGCCCAGCTCCAGGGCGTTGGTGCTGACCACCGCCTTGATGCTGCCGTCGCGCAGCCCGCGCTCGATGGTCCGCCGTTCGGTGGGCAGGTACCCGCCGCGATAGCCCCGCACCTCCCCCGAGCGGATGCCGGTCTTGCGCCCGGCGCGCTCCAGGTAGGTCAGCAACAGCTCCACGCGCATGCGCGAGCGGGCGAAGACGATCATCTGGGCGCCGGTGCCCAGGAAGCGCTCGGCCAACGTCCGCGTCTGCTTCAGGGCCGAACGGCGGATGCCCAGCTCGCGGTTGACCACCGGCGGGTTGACGAAGACGAAGTGCTTCTCGCCGCGCGGCGCGCCGTTGTCGTCGACCACGGCCACCTCGCGTCCGGCCAGCTCCGCGGCCAGCTCGCCGGGGTTGGCGATGGTCGCCGAGCAGCCGATGAACAGGGGATCGGCCCCGTAGAAGCGCGCGATGCGCCGCAGCCGTCGCAGCACGTTGGCCACGTGACTGCCGAAGACGCCGCGGTAGTGGTGCACCTCGTCCACCACCACGTACTTCAGGTTCTCGAAGAGCTTAACCCACAGGGTGTGGTGGGGCAGGATGCCCTGGTGCAGCATGTCGGGGTTGGTCACCACGATGTGGCCGCTGCTGCGGATGGCCCGGCGCGCGGGCTCGGGGGTGTCGCCGTCGAAGGTGAAGGTCTTGATGTCGGCGCCCAGGTCGGTGACCGTCTCGTGCACCTCGTGCATCTGGTCCTGGCTCAGCGCCTTGGTCGGGAACAGGTAGAGGGCGCGGGCCTGGGGATCGCGCAGCATCGTGTCCAGCACGGGCAGGTTGTAGCAGAGGGTCTTGCCCGAGGCCGTGGGCGTGACCACCACGTAGGGATCCCGGCGCCGGGCGTGCTCCAGCGCCGAGGCCTGGTGGCTGTAGAGCGACTCGATGCCGCGACGGCGCAGCGTCGCGACCAGGTCGGGATGGAGATGCTCGGGAAACGCCGCCGTGCGGGCGGGGGCGGCGGGCAGGACCTCCCAACGGGTGACGTCGCGCAGGAAGCGCTCGTCGGCCTTGAGGCGATCCAGGAGTTGCGACAGGTTCAAGGTCCGCCTCCGTGCGCGGTCCGGCTCAGTCCGACTTGGACTCCTCGTCCCTGGGGGCCGCGTCGATCTCCCGCTTCACCTCGTCCTGCACGTCCCGCGTGGCCTTGCGGAACTTCTTGATGGACGAACCCAGGGACTCGGCGATCTCGGGCAGACGCCGCGGGCCGAAGACCAGCAGCACGACCACGCCGATCAGCAGCAGCTCGGGCCAGCCCAGACCACCGATGAGCGCGATAAATGGAGTCATCTTCTTCTCCCCGCGTCGGGCGTCAGCGGTACCAGCGCAGGATCTGCGAGGCGACGAACACGCCGATGACGCTCATGAAGTTGAAGTGCAGCTTGAAGCCGAAGGTGATGTCCAGGACCACCAGGTCCCAGTGATTCAGTTCGGGGCCGAAGCTGACCGAGCGCACGAACAGCTGCTCCGCCACCGACCCTTCCTCCAGGAAGAGGCCGATGACCTGGCTGAGGATGGCCCCGATGAGCATCCCCAGGAAGAGGGTCAGCACCACTGTTCCCATGGATTTCCGCATGGCGTCCTCCCTGAACTCGACCCGCTCCCCGAACTTCCAATATATCCGCAGTCCCGGCGCCAGTCCAAGCGCTTTCCGGCGTCGGACCGCGGTCAGGGCGAACGCAGGGCGGCGTCGAGGCGGTCGTGGTCGGCGCCCAGGACCAGGACCGCGTCCTCGGTGGCCCGGGCGTCGAACTCGCGCAGCAGGCGCACGCCGCCGAGGCGCTCGGCCAGGGCGGCGGCCCGGTCGTCGTCCAGGCGACGGTTGATCAGCAGGGTGCGCGCAAAGCCGTCGTGGGGCGCGTTGGCGACCCGGTCGGCCACGCAGCCCGCACGGTCCAGGCGCAGGCTCACCTCGCCGGCCAGGCCGGAGACGCCGGTCCCGTTGAGCACGCTGAGATGGATCACGGCGTCGCGGTCGTTCGGATCCGCGCGATCGGGGGCGGGCTCGGACGGCGTGACCGCCGGCGCGCGACCGTCCCGTCCGTGGGTGATCCAGACGCCGACCGAAGCGATGCAGAGCAGCACCACCGCCAGCAGGACGCCCCGGGCCGCGCCCATCAGAGGCCCGTACCCTCGAGGGCCTTCAGCAGCGCCGGCTGCAGGGTCTCGTAGGACTGGTCCAGGGTCTCGGGCATCACGCGGGTGTCGCCGACCACCGTCATGAAGTTGGTGTCGGCCGACCAGCGCGGCAGGTAGTGCACGTGGAAGTGGGCCGGGATGCCGGCGCCGGCGGCGCCCCCCCCGTTGTAGCCGCAGTTGATGCCGTGGGGCCGGTAGGCCTCGCGTTGCGCGGTCTCGCAGGCCTTCATGAGCACCGCCAGGTCGGCCGTCTCCTCGTCGCTGCAGTCGGCCAGGGCGCCGAGGTGGCGGTTGGTCACCAGCAGCAGGTGGCCGCAGTTGTAGGGGTAGCGGTTCAGGATCACGTACCAGTGGCGCGAGCGGTGCAGGATGTAGTTCTCACGATCGTCGCCGGCGAAGGCGTTGCAGAAGACGCAGCCGTCCTCGTCCTTCTCCCCCTTGACGTATTCGAGTCGCCACGGCGTGTAGAGACGGTCCACGTCAACCTCCCCGGCCGGCCAGCAGCGTCTCGGCGGCGGCCAGCTCGTCGACCGTGTTGATGCCCACCACCTCGTCGGGATCGGGGCAGTCCACCGTGCGCACCGGCCGGCCCGCGGCCACCAGGTGGGCGATGGTGTCGGTCAGGTAGTACTCGCCCTGGTCGTTGTCGGTGGTCAGCTCGGCCAGGGCGGCGATCAGGTCGGCGGTGCGGAAGCAGAACACGCCGGTGTTGTACTCGCCGATGGCCAGTTCCGACGGCGTCGCGTCGCGGGCTTCGACGATGCGGGCCAGGTGGCCGTCGGCGTCCTTGACGATGCGCCCGTAGGCCTGGGCGTCGTCCACGGTGCAGGTCAGGACCGCGGCGGCCACGTCCGCCGCCACGGTCTCGTCCACCAGACGCCGGATGGTGTCCGCGCGCAGCAGCGGCACGTCGCCGGCCAGGATCACCGTGTGCCCCCCGTCCTCGAGCTTGGGCACGGACACCTGTACGGCGTGGCCGGTGCCGAGCTGGGGTTCCTGCAGCACGAAGGCGAGGTCGTCGCCCCGACAGCTCGACTCCACCCGCGCGGCCTGGTGACCGACCACCACCACCGCGCGGCCGATGCCGGCGGTGCGGGCGGCGGCGAGCACGTGGTCCAGCAGCGGGCGTCCCCCCAGCTCGTGCAGCACCTTGGGCAGATCGGATTTCATGCGGGTGCCCTTGCCGGCGGCCAGCACCACGGCCTGCAGACGGGTTCCGTCGTCGCTCACGTCAGTCCTCCCCGAACAGGGACGCCTCCCGCGCCCCCGTCGAATCCACGTCCAGCACGATGTTGTCGATCAGGCGGGCGGGGCCCACCTGCGCCGCCACCGCGGCGATGATCCGGCCCTCGATCCGCTCCGCGCGCGCCAGGTCGGGCACGCGGCGGATCTCGGCGTAGTCCAGTTCGTCGGCCTCGTCCAGCGCCCGCGCCAGGCCGGCCTCCAGGGCGGCGCCGTCCCGCTCGCCGGCGGCGACGGCGTCCCGCAGGCCGCGCAGGCCGCGCCAGAGGCAGAGGGCGCGCCGGCGCTGGTCGGCGTCCAGATAGCGGTTGCGCGAGGACATGGCCAGGCCGTCCGGCTCGCGCACGGTCGGCGCGTCCACCAGGCGCAGGGGGAAGTCCAGGTCGCGCACCATCTCGTCGATGACCAGGCACTGCTGGCCGTCCTTGCGCCCGAAGACGGCGACGTCGGGACGGATCCGGTGGAAGAGCTTGGCCACCACCGTCAGCACGCCCCCGAAGTGGCCGGAGCGGCGCGCGCCGCAGAGGACGTCGGCCCGCGGGCCGGGCGTCACCGCCACGCCCCCCGGCGCGGCGTACATGTCCGCGACCGCGGGCGCGTAGACCGCGGCCGGCGCCAGGGGCTCCAGGGCCGCCAGGTCGCGTTCGAGGTCGCGCGGATACCGCTCGAAGTCCTCGCCGGGGCCGAACTGGGTCGGGTTGACGAAGATGGTCACCACCGCGGCGCCCAGCTCCCCGGCCCGACGCACCAGGTCCAGGTGGCCGTCGTGCAGGGCGCCCATGGTGGGCACCAGGGCCACCGGGCCGGCCGACCGCAGGGGCTCGAGGCGCGCGAGATCCGCATCGGTGCGGAGCACGTCCACGAGCTAGCCCTCCTCGCCGTTCTCGATCGACGCGAGATAGCCCTGGGCGTCGTCGGTCTGCGGCCGCGGCTCCGGCGTCGGGGTCTGCTCCCCGGCGCTCTTGTCCACGAAGCTGTGCTCCGGTCCCGGGAAGACGCCCTCGCGCACCTCGTCGCCGTAGGACTTCACGGCCGCGACCGCGTCGCGACCCAGCTCCGCGTAGCGCTTCACGAACTTGGGGCGGAGCCCGTCGAACAGGCCCAGCAGGTCGTGGAAGACCAGGATCTGCCCGTCGCAGTCGGGCCCGGCGCCGATGCCGATGGTGGGGATGGTCAGCTGCGCGCTGATGCGACCGGCCAGTTCGGCGGGCACGCATTCGACCACCACGGCGAAGCAGCCGAGCTCCTCCAGGTAGGCCGCGTCGTCCAGCAGGCGCTCGGCGGCGCCGCGACCGCGCCCCTGCACCTTGAAGCCCCCGAGCTTGTGCACCGACTGGGGCGTCAGGCCCACGTGGCCCATGACCGGGATCTCGGCGTCCAGCAGGGCCTCGATGACCGGGCCGCGCGTCCGGCCGCCCTCCACCTTCACCGCCGACACGCCGCCCTCCTTCACCAGGCGGATGGCGTGGCGCACGGTCTCGTCGGCCGAGACGTGGAAGCTGCCGTAGGGCATGTCCGCGATCACCGGCACGCCGGTCCGCGCCCGCGAGACGGCGGCGCAGTGGTGGACCATGTCGTCGACGGTCACCGGCAGGGTGTTGGCGTGGCCCAGGACGACCATGCCCACCGAGTCGCCCACCAGCAGGGCGTCGGCGCCGCCGTCGCGCGCGATCAGCGCCGACGTCAGGTCGTAGGCGGTCAGCATCACGATCTTGCGGCCCTTGCGCTTGTGGGACGCGAAGAGTCCGAGGGTGTCTGCGTTGCTCATCGATCACCTCAGGCCGGGGCGAAGAACCGGGTCCCCTGGAACGTCTCGGTCAACTCGGCGAAGAGCTCGTCGAAGTCGCTGGGCACGTGCACGAAGTCGAACTCGTTGGTGTTGACCACCAGCAGGGGCGTCTGTCTGTAGTGGTGGAAAAAATAACTGTAGGCGCTGTTGAGCGCATCGATGTAGTCGCGATTCATGTCGCGCTCGAAGCTGCGGCCGCGGATGCCGATGCGCTCCATCAGCACGTCCGTCGAGGTCTGCAGGTAGATGACCAGGTCGGGCTTGAGGATGTGCTGCTCGAGGATCGTGGCGAGCTGGTCGTAGAGGGACAGCTCGTCGTCGTTGAGGTTCAGGTTGGCGAAGATGCGGTCCTTGGCGAAGAGGTAGTCCGAGATCACCGTGTCGGCGAAGAGATCGGGCTGGGTCAAGGACTGCTGCTGCCGGTAGCGGCTGAGCAGGAAGAAGATCTGGGTCTGGAAGGCGTAGGCGGAGCGATCCTGGTAGAACCGGGCCAGGAAGGGGTTCTCCTCCACGATCTCCAGATTCACGGTGCCGCCGATGCGACCGGCCAGCAGTTTGGTCAGACTGGTCTTGCCGGCGCCGATCACGCCTTCGACCACGATGTAGCGCCAGGGCAGCGCACGGGATCCTTCCGGTGTCACGACTCCTCCGCAGCGGTCGAGGACAGGACGATTTCGGGCCGACGGTGCGCCGTACACCCCTCGGCGGCCCGGATCATGGCACATCGGCGGGCGACTGTCTGCCCCCAATCGGGGGGCGCCAGTTCCGGCGCGATCTCGGCCAGGGGCTCCAGCACGAAGGCCCGCTCCCGGAGCCGCGGATGGGGCACGACCAGGTCCGGGGTCTCCACGCGGCGCGCGCCCCAGACCAGGATGTCCAGATCGAGGGCCCGCGGCCGCATGTGGGTCTCGCCGACGCGCCCGCGGCCGCGCTCGACGGCCTTGAGCGCCGCCAGCAGCTCGCCGGGCGCCAGATCGGTGCGCAGGATCGCGCAGGCGTTCAGGTAGTCGGGCTGCGCCCCGCCCGGACCGACGTAGGCGCTCTCCCAGACCGAGCTGACCGCGCGCACCTCGATCCGCGGGTGGGCGTCCAGGGCCGCGAGTCCGGCCCGCAGCTCGGCGGCCCGGTCGCCCAGGTTCGACCCCAGGGCGATGTGGACCTCGGCCGGGCGCCCCGTCTCCGCCGGCGCGTCGCCGGTCACTGGATGGATTCCCCGTTGCGGTGGCGCCGGTGCGAGGTGCGGGGCTTCCGCTTGAGCATGTCCTCGCGGGTCCGGTCGATGGTGACCGAGACGCTGCCCAGGAAGTTCTTGATGGGGGGGTTCGGCTTGTGGACGGTGACCGTCGCCGCCTCCAGGGGGAACTCTGTGAGCAGGGTGTCGCAGATACGCCCGGCCAGGGCCTCCACCAGGTGGAAGGAATCGCTGGCGCACAGGTCCACGATACGCTCGTGGACCAGGGTGTAGTCCAGGGCGTCGCCGATGGAGTCGCTCTCGGCGGCCGGGTGGACGTCGAGCCACAGCTCCACGTCGATCACGAAACGCTGACCCAGCTCGCGCTCGGCGGGATGGGCGCCGTGGTAGGCGTACACGTCGATGCCCGTCAGTCGGATGCAGTCCATCAGAGCCTCCGCAGCCGCGCGGCCGCCTCCTCGAGACGGTCGTCGGCGCTGGTCAGGGAGATGCGGAACCAGCCCTCGCCGCCGGGGCCGAAGCCGGTCCCGGGCGTGACCACGAGATGCAGGTCGTCGAGCGCCCGCCGGCAGAAGGACAGGCTGTCCTCCCCCGTCGGCACCCGCGCCCAGACGTAGAAGGTGGCCCGGGTCTCGAACACCGCCAGGCCGGCCGCCTCGAGAGCGTCGACCACCAGGGCGCGGCGGCGGGCGTAGGGCGCCATCACGGAGTCCATCAGCACGTCGCCCTGCTCGCCCAGGGCGAATATGGCGGTCTGCTGGACCGCCGTAAAGGCGCCGCTGTCGATATTCTGCTTCACGCGGTCGAGGGCCCCGATCACGTCGGCGTGGCCCACCGCGAAGCCGATGCGCCAACCGGTCATGTTGAACATCTTCGACAGGCTGTGGAACTCGATCACCCGGTCCCGGACGGGATCGCAGGCCTGGAGCAGCCCGACGGGCGCCCGGTCGTCCAGCACCACCTCCTGGTAGGCGGCGTCGTTGACCGTGATCGCACCGACGGCGGCCGCCGCATCCGCGACGGCCCGGTAGTCCTCCGCGGCGACGGTGGCCCCGGTGGGGTTGTGGGGATAGTTCAGGAACACCAGGCGTGTCCGGTCGTCCAGCTTGGCGGCGATCTCCTCCGGGTCGGGCCGGAAGCCCCGCTCGGCGCGCAGCGCGTACTCCACCGGCACGCCGCCGGCCAGACGCGTGGCGTTGGCGTAGACGGGATAGCCGATGTCGGGCACCAGCACCCGGTCCCCCTCCTCCACGCAGGCCAGGGGCAGGTGGGCCAGACCTTCCTTGCTGCCGATCAGGGCCAGCACCTGCATGTCCGGATCCACGGTCACGTCCTGGCGTCGAGCCAGCCAGGCGGCCACGGCCGCCCGGAAGGCCAGCGCGCCCTGGTTGCTGGGATACCGGTGATGGGCGGGGTCGCGCAGGGCCTCGGCCATCACGTCCAGCAGGGCGGCGGGCGTGGGCAGGTCGGGGTCGCCGATGCCCAGATCGACGACGTCGTGCCCGGCGGCCTGGGCGGCGCGCTTGGCGCGGTCGATCTCGGTGAACAGATAGGGCGGCAGGGTGTCGAGTCGGCTCATGTCGCTCCGGTCATCCTGTTTCGGGTCATCGGGGGTCGGGTCGCGGGCGGGCAAGGAAAGGCCCCGCGCCGCTGAAACGGTCACGGGGCACTCTATACCGGGACGGACGTCGGATCAACGCCCGGCGTTCTGGCGCTGCAGGCGCTCGCGCTCCTGGAGCTGATCCTGGCGGGTCATCTCCTCGCGGGCGTAGCGCTGGTAGTCGCCGGTGGCGTTGGCGGTGACCCAGCGGAACTTCTCCTTGGCCTCCTGATACTGGCCGCCGCACTCGAGGGCCTTCCCCCAGCCGTAATAGAGGTAGACCTTCTGGATGTCGTCGGAGATGTGCGCATCCGAGGCCTCGGCCTGGTCCAGGGCCTCGTCGCAGCGCTCCGACTCGGCCAGGATGAGCAGCAGCTCCTCCACGGCCTTGCCGTTGCCGGGCCGCACGGCCAGGTGGTCGCGGTAGGCCTGGACCGCGTCGTTCGTCCGGCCCAGCTGCTTGTTGGAGCGGGCCATGTTCAGCAGCACGTTGTCGCGACGGCTGCTGTCGGGGTTGTTCGCCAGGAAGGCCTGGCACTGGGTGGCCGCGCCGGCCCAGTCCCGCGACTTCATCTTGTCGACGATCAGCTGGTAGCCCGCGCTGCCGCCGGCCTGGCTGCCGTACTCGCTGCGCTTCTGCTCGTAGAGGTTGGCCTCGGCCACGTTGCCGAAGCTGCGCTCGCGTTCGGCCGCCTTCTGGCAGGCCTTCACCAGACGCGGCATGGCCTTGTCCTTGAGGTCGGGGCAGTTGTCGATGACCCGTTCGTAGGTCTCCACCGAGCGGGCGTTGTCGTTCACCGCGCCGTGCATGACCGCCAGGTTGAAGAGGATCGCGCAGTTCTCGGGATCCAGGCGGCTGGCGTTCACGTAGGCCTGGCGGGCCTTGCGATGGTCCTTGAGCTTGGCGTAGGTCTTGCCCAGGGACATGTAGTCGCTGGCCTTGGCCTGCTCGCCGGCCGCCTCGACCAGCGCCATCTGGGTCTCCTGCGCGTCCTCGTAGCGCTCGGTCGCATAGTAGGCCTTGCCCAGCCAGCGCAGCGAGTTGACGTGCTCGGGGCAGATGGCCAGCGCCGATTCCAGCGAGGGAATGGCCTGGGTCCAGTTCTTGGCCTGGAGGAAGTCCTTGGCCACCGCGAAGGCGTGGTTCGCCTCCTTGTACTGGGCCTCGGGGCACGCCCAGGCGGACACGGCCGCGACCAGGACGAGGAGCGGCAGGATGGGGCGAATCGAAACGAAAAATCTGCTCTGACGCATGGTCAACTCCCGACGGTCGGTCGTGCGAGGTGGAAGGTCGGCCTACATGCAAGCTAAGGAACTTGGCGGCCCGAAACATAGAAAACCAGTCAAGGCGTGTCAATAACCTCGGTTTTCGCGTCTTCCTTCCGTCCCCTGTGACAAGGCGTCGCCCCGACCGGGACGACGTGAGGATCCTGTACCCCCGTCGTGGTGAACGAGTTCCCGATCAGCGGCCGTCCGGGTGCGGCGTCGACAGGTCCCCGGGCGTGTCGAAATCCCGAAAAACGCCCGGATCCGGCAGATCCACCCATTTCAACGGCGCCGGCCCCAGGGCGAGCAGGTCTCTCATGGGGCCCGGATGGCCGGCGGGATCCAGATCGCGCCAGGGCGCCAGGGGCGTCAGGACCGGGTGCCCGCGACGCCCCGCGTGGCGCGGCACCAGGATCGACTCCGGCTCGGAGTCCGACAGCGCCGCCAGCCGGTCCAGGGAGTCCGGTGAGACCAGGGGCAGATCCACGGGATGCAGCCACAGATGCGTGGCTCGACCGTCCAGGGCGGCCACGGCGGCCAGGACGGTGGCGGCCGTACCGCCGCCGCGGGGATGCCCGATCCAGTCCGCGACCATGAGATCCGCGATGGCCGCACGGTAGTCGTCCAGAAGGTCCGGACGGGTGACCACGGCCACCGGCATGTTCCGCGCGGCGTAGAGGCGAACGACGCGCGACAGGAAACACTCTGGGGCGTCGGGCAGACGGCAGAGACCCTTGGGTCGGCCCATGCGAGCGGAGTCGCCCCGGGCCAGGATCACGGCGCGATCGAGGCGGCGCGGCCCGGTCACGGGCGCTCCGGCGCGTCGACGCAGGCCGTACGCAGGCGGGGGGCCGGTCCGGACGTGTCCCCGATCATGACCAGGGGGAAGCGCGGAGACGACATCAGGCGTCCGAGACATGCGAACAGGCCGACGCTGTCGAGGCAGTCGTCGAGGCCCAGCAGGGCCGGCAGGGCGGGCGGCGGTGCGGCGGCCCCCGCGGGGCGGTCGGGCAGCTGCTCCAGCAGGGCCCGCAGGCCGTCCCAGGACCAGACGGGTCCGTCGTCGGTCGGCGTGAGCCAGGTTTCCGGCAGCGGTGCCGACGGCGGCGCCAGTTCGCCGGACGGACGTCCCACCGCGCCGAGCCCCGCCACCGTGACCAGCAGCGAGGTGCGCAGGGGCAGGTCGGCGGCGCGTCCGCGGACCACGTCCCGTCCGGCGCCGGAATCGGTCTCGTAGATCACCACGTGATCCGGCAGGGCGCCGCCCAGGTCGTCGACCTCGGCCGGCGTCAGGCCGACCGGCCCGCCGTCGGCCGCGACCACGTGCAGCCGCGGCGCCGCGCCGCCGGACAGGGAGTCGAGAGGACACCTCACGAGACCAGGGCGATCGAGGCGCCCGTCGGCGCCGCTGCGGGCCACCGCGACCGGGAGGCCCGTCGCGCCGAGGGCGTCGGCCATGGCCTCCAGCAGGGCGGTCTTGCCGCCGCCGCCGCGCAGGACGACCAGGTGCCCGCCTTCGCGGGGCAGCACGTCGGACCACTCGGGCAGGAAGGCGAAGCTCATGACCGTCCGTTCCCGTCGCGCAGGAGTTCCTCGTACCAGTCCGCCAGGGCGTCGACCATGCGCCGGTGATCGAAGTGCTCGGCCACGCGCCGCCGGCCCGCCTCCCCCATGGCCCGCGCCCGGGCGGGGTCGCCGACGATCTCACGGAGAGCCGCGGCCAGGGCTTCCACGTCGCCCGGCGGCACGATCAGGCCGGTCTCCCCGTGCACGTTGACCTCGGCCACGCCGGTCGGCAGCTGCGTGGACACCACGGGCAGCCCCGCGGCCATGGCCTCGATCTGCACGAGCCCGAAGGTCTCGCTGCGCGCCAGGCTCGGCAGCACCAGGCCCCCGCAGCCGGCCATGACGCGGCGCAGGTCGTCGTCGTCCAGCTCGCCATGCATGCGGACGCGGTCGGCCAGGCCGTCCTCCTCGATGCGGCGCCTCAGGCGGCCGCGGAACGGACCGTCCCCCACGATCTCCAGGCGCAGGCCGGGAACCAGCGATGCGGCGTCCAGCAGCAGGTCGAGCCCCTTGTAGTAGACCAGCCGGCCCACGAAGAGCAGCGCGCCCTCGCCGGCCCGCGTCTCCAGATCCCAGGCGGCGGCATCGATGCCGAAGGGGATGACCCGGACCTTGTCGGCGCGCGACGCGAGTCGAGGCGACCGCTCCCGCAGGCTGCCGGTGGAGACGGCGATGCCGTCCGCGCGATCGAGCAGGTCGCGGAGCAGGGGCCCGAGCACGGCGGCGCCGAACCGCTGACGCGTGATGTCGGCGTGGTACCAGACGGTCAGCCGGGTCCGACGCGGCAGACGGGCGCGCACCCAGCGCAGGGCGAGCGCCGCCAGGGGATTGGGCCAGTGCAGCATGACCAGATCGGGCGAGAAGTCGTCCACGACCCGCCGCAGCGTGCCGGGCAGGCCGAATGTCAACGGCTGGGAGGCCAGCGTGCCCAGCCGGGCGCAGAGCACCAACCGGCCGTCGGCCTCCGCCGGACCGAGCCGCGTTTCGGACGAGCGCGCCTCGGTCGCCGCGCAGACCGTCCGCACCGCATGACCGCGCGCCAGCAGCCCCGTGCTGATCAACTCGAGCACGGTCTCCATGCCGCCCTTGGCCGGGGGATAGAACTTGCCGATCTGTAGGATTCTCATGGATGCAGACTATCCCAATGTGGAAGAGCTAGCCAACAGGAGTCTGTGGTGTCAGGCACTCTCGCGGGGGACGCGCCCCG
>CAZSNA010000057.1:0-22815 GCA_964607825.1 uncultured Fibrobacteraceae bacterium
GTGGACGGCGAGGCCGCCGCACCCACGGGTCGCGCCGCCGAGGAGACGCCCGTCGGCCTGCCCGAGGCCGACGAAGCTCCCGCCGCCGCACCTGCTCCGGCCGCCAAGCCGGCCGCTGCCGCGACGACCCAGCAGAACAGCGCCGTGGCCGGCCGTCCGGTCCCTGCGGCCCCGGCGACCCGTCGCCTGGCCAGGGAGCTGGGCGTGGACATCAACCTGGCCGTGGCCACCGGCCCCGCCGGACGCGTCACGCCCGAGGACGTGCGGCGCCTGGCCGAGGGCGGAGCCGCGCCCGCGGCGCCCGCGCCCGCCGAGGACCACGTTCCCGCCAGGGCGGTCGACGACGACGCCTCCTTCGCCGAGTTCGCGGCCCACGCCGCGGCAACCATCCCCTTCCTGGAGCTCGAGCCCCTGCCCGACTTCGCCCAGGAGGGCCCGGTCGAGGTGGAGAAGCTGCGCTCGATCCGCCGCAAGGTGGCCCGCAAGATGGTCACGTCGATGGCCCTGGTGCCCCACGTGGCGCACATGGACGAGGCCGACGTCACCGAGCTCGAGACCTTCCGCAAGCGCGAGAAGGAGCGTCGGGCCGACGGTCCCGGCGGCAAGCTCACGCTCATGTCCTTCGTGATGAAGGCCGCGGCGGCGGGCCTGCGCGCGGCGCCGTCGTTCAACGCGAGCCTCGACCCGTTCAAGGAAGAGATCGTCTACAAGAAGTACTACAACATCGGCTTCGCGGCGGACACCGGCCGCGGGCTGGTGGTGCCGGTGGTGCCGGACGCCGACCGCAAGAGCATCGTCCAGCTCGCCGACGAGATCTTCGACAAGGCCGTCAAGGCCCGCGACGGGGAGCTGCCCGCCGAGGACATGCGCGGCGGCACCTTCACCATCACCAACATCGGGCCCCTGGGCGGCACCGCGCTGATGCCGACCATCAACTATCCCGAGGTGGCGATCCTGGCCATGGGCCAGGTGCAGGAGAAGCCGGTGGTGCGCGACGGCGAGATCGTCATCCGCAAGATCCTGCCGCTGACCCTGGCCTTCGACCATCGCATCGCCGACGGCGCCGACGCGGCCCGCTTCGTGCGCGAGATGGTGCGCCAGCTCTCGGATCCGAACCTGTTGCTGCTCGAGACCTAGGAGGTCCACGATGGTCGTCGGAAGCCTTCAGGAAGAAGTGGAAGTCGTCGTCATCGGCAGCGGCCCGGGCGGCTACGTGGCCGCGCTGCGCCTGGCCGACCTGGGCAAGGAGGTGCGCCTGATCGAGGAGCGGGACCGCCGCGGCGGCACCTGCCTGCTCGAGGGCTGCATCCCCTCGAAGTCCATGATCAACGCCGTGGAGATCAAGGAGAACGCCGTGCACGGGGCCGAGATGGGCCTGGAGTTCGGCGAGGCCTCGATCGATCCCGACCAGCTGCGCGCCTGGACCGACGGCGTGGTGGGCACCCTGTCCGGCGGCATCGACGGGCTGCTGAAGCGGCGCGGCGTGGAGGTCATGCACGGGCGGGCGCGGTTCAGCGGGCCCAACCAGGTGATCGTCACCGGCGAGGGCCTGTCCACGATCGACTTCCAGCAGTGCATCATCGCCACCGGTTCGAGCCTGAACGAGCTGCCCGAGGGCATCGTCGACTCGGTCTGGTCCAGCGCCGACGCGCTGAAGCTGCCGCGCGTGCCCGAGTCGCTGCTGGTGGTCGGCGGCGGCTACATCGGCCTGGAGATGGGCCTGGTCTACCAGGGCCTCGGCGCCGAGGTGTCGGTGGTGGAGTTCTTCCCCCGCCTGCTGATGGGCGCCGACCACGATCTGACCGACATCATGATCCGCCAGGTGGACAGGCGGCTGCACGAGATCATGGTCGACTCGCGCGTGAAGTCCATCGCGGAGAAGGACGGCGGCGGTTTCAAGGTGGTGATCGAGCACGAGGGCGACACCATGGAGAAGGACTACGACCAGGTGCTGGTGGCCATCGGTCGCCGGCCCAACAGCCGCGACCTGGGGCTGGAAACGACCGAGATCGAGGTGGACGACAAGGGCTTCATCGTCACCGACGAAACCTGCCGCACCGCCGAACCCGACATCTACGCCATCGGCGACGTGGCCCAGGGCCCCATGCTGGCCCACAAGGCCAGCCGCGAGGCCAAGGTGGCCGCCGAGGTCATCTGCGGCGAGCCCGCCGCCTTCGACAACCGGGCCGTGCCCGCGGTGGTCTTCACCGATCCGGAGATCGCCTGGGTCGGCCTGACCGAGCGCGAGGCCGAGGAGAAGGACGTGCCCTTCACCGTCGGCAAGTTCCCCCTGACGGCCCTGGGCCGCACCCGCGCCATGGGCCGCACCGAGGGCCTGGTGAAGGTGCTGGCCGATCCCGAGTCCCAGCTCGTGCTGGGCGTGGGCATGGTGGGCCCCCACGTGAGCGAGATGATCGCCGAGGGCACCCTGGCCCTGGAGATGGGCGCCACGCTCGAGGATCTCATGGTGACCATCCATCCGCACCCGACCGTGTCGGAGGCGCTGATGGAGGCCGCCGAGGTGGCCGCCGGCGCGGCGGTCCACGTCAACCCCCCGCGGAAGGCCTGATCATGGACCCGCTCGCGCCCGAACCGTACCTGGAGGACGAGGCCGTCCTCGACCGGGTGCAGCGCGGCGGCGAGCCCGAGGTCCGCGTCTACCGCTACCCGCGGACGGCCGCGGTGATCGGCCGCGGCGGCAAGCCCGAAGTGGAACTGGAGTCCGCGGCCCTGGCCGCCGACGGCGTGCCCGCCCTGCGGCGCCGCGGCGGCGGATGCGCCGTGGTGCTCGATCCCGGCAACCTGGTGGCGACGGTGACCCTGCCCCTGCCGGGGGTGGGCGGCGTGACCTCGGCCTTCGCGGCCATCTCCGACACCATGATCGACGCCCTGGCCGCCGTCGGCGTGCCCGACGTGACGTACGCGGGCGTCTCCGACCTGGTCCTGGGCGACCGCAAGCTGGGCGGCTCCTGCATCTACCGCACCAAGGGGCTGCTGCACTACGCGACCACGCTGCTGGTCGACCCCGATCCGGACCTGATGGAACGCTACCTGTCGCACCCGCCGCGCGAGCCGGAGTACCGGCGCGGGCGGCGTCACCGGGACTTCGTGACCAGCCTGCGCGCGCAGGGCCTGGACGCGGATCCCGACCGCCTGGCCGCGCGGCTCGACGCCGAGCTGCGACGCCGGCTGCCCGACCTGATGCGGACGCTCGATCCGGCCGCGCCCGCGCCCGAGCCCGCCGCCCTCTGCACCCCTGCCAGGAGATGAGGCGACCATGAAGATCGGCATTCCCTGCGAGACCTATCCCGGCGAGCGGCGCGTGGCCGCGGTGCCGGCGGTCCTGCCCGACCTGAAGAAGGCGGGCTACGAGATCCTGGTGGAGCCCGGCGCCGGCGAGGCCTCCGGCTTCCCCGACGCCGCCTACGAAGCGGCCGGCGCGCGGCTCGTCGACCGCGACGCCCTCTTCGCCGAGGCCGACCTGGTCCTGCAGGTGCGCTGCCTCGGCGCCAACGACGAGCACGGCCAGCCCGACCTGGCCCGCTTCCGCAAGGGCCAGATCGTGATCGGCCAGCACGACCCCCTGAGCAGGCCCAACACCGCGGCCCGCCTGGCCGAGACCGGCGTCACCGCCTTCGCCATGGAGATGATGCCGCGCATCACCCGCGCCCAGAGCATGGACATCCTCTCGTCGATGGCCACCATCGCGGGCTACCGCGCCGTGCTGCTGGCGGCCGAGCGCCTCCCCCGCCTGTTCCCCATGATGATGACCGCCGCCGGCACCCTGAAGCCCGCCAAGGTCTTCATCGTCGGCGTGGGCGTGGCGGGGCTGCAGGCCATCGCCACCGCCCGCCGCCTGGGCGCGGTGGTCAGCGCCTACGACGTGAGGCCCGCCGTGGCCGAGCAGGTGCAGAGCCTCGGCGCCAAGTTCGTGGAGTTCGACCTGGAGACCGCGGGCGCCGAGGACAGCGGCGGCTACGCCAAGGAGCAGAGCGAGGCCTTCCTCGCCAAGCAGCAGTCCGAGATGGCCCGCGTGGTCGCCGAGCACGACGTGGTCATCACCACCGCGGCGATCCCCGGCAAGCAGGCGCCCATCCTGGTGACCGCCGACATGGTCGACAAGATGGCCCCCGGCTCGGTGCTGGTGGACCTGGCCGCCGAGCGCGGCGGCAACTGCGAGCTGACCAAGCCCGGCGAGACCGTGGTGATCGACGGCGTGTCCGTCATGGGCCCGCTGAACATGGCCTCGGACACGCCCGGACACGCCAGCCTGATGTACGCCCGCAACCTGGCCACATTCATCAAGTCGCTGACGACCGACGGCGCCTGGGCCCCCGAACCCGACGACGAGGTCGTGGTCGGCACCATGCTCTGCCGCGACGGCGAGATCGTCCACGCCCGCCTGCGCGAACTGCTCGCGCTGCCGGCGTCCGACGCCCCCGAGACCGGAGAGGAGACCGCGGAATAATGGAGATGTTCGTCGCAGCCCTGACCGTCTTCGTACTGGCCGTGTTCATCGGCTTCGAGGTGATCACCAAGGTGCCGCCCACGCTGCACACCCCCTTGATGTCCGGCTCCAACGCCATCAGCGGCATCACGATCATCGGCGCCATCCTGGTGGCCCACGAGGGGTACGCCGACCTGGCCCGCTGGCTGGGACTGGGCGCCCTGGTGTTCGCATCGATCAACGTCGGCGGCGGGTTCCTGGTGACCCACCGCATGCTCGACATGTTCCGGAAGAAGTAGGAGGTGCGCCCATGAACGAATTCGCGATCCCCGCGGCGTACGTCAAGCTGGCCTACCTGGTCGCCGCCTCCCTCTTCATCGTGGGCCTCAAGGGCCTCGGCCATCCGCGGACCGCGGTGCGGGGCAACCTGCTCGGCGCGGTCGGCATGCTGATCGCCGTGGCCGTCACGCTGCTGGCCCAGGGCCTGAGCTACGCCTACATCCTGGCCGGCGTGGCCGTGGGCGGACTGATCGGCGCGGTGGCGGCCCTGCGCGTCAAGATGACGTCGATGCCCGAGATGGTGGCCCTGTTCAACGGCTTCGGCGGCGGCGCCTCGGTTCTGGTCGCCGGTGCGGCCTTCGTGGTGGCCGTCAAGAGCGGCGGCCCCGTCGACATGCAGACCAGCGTGGCCACCGCGGCCAGCGGCCTGATCGGCGGCGTGACCCTCTCCGGCAGCCTGATCGCGTTCCTGAAGCTCAACGAGACCATGCGGGGGAACGTCCATTTCCCCGGCCAGCAGCTCCTGAACGCATTGCTCCTGGTCTCGTGCATCGCACTTGGCTACATTCTGGCGACGGGGGGCGGGCTGACCCCCTACTGGGCCATCGTGGGCATCGCCCTGCTGCTGGGCGTCCTGCTGACGGTCGGTATCGGCGGCGCGGACATGCCCGTCGTGATCGCCCTGTTGAACAGCTACTCGGGCCTGGCGGCCTCGGCCACCGGCTTCGTGCTGAACAACGACGTCCTGATCATCGCCGGCTCGCTCGTGGGCGCGTCGGGGATCATCCTGACGAAGATCATGTGCGTGGCCATGAACCGCAGCCTGGGCAACGTGCTCTTCGGCAAGCTCGGCCCGAGCGCCGACGGGCCGTCCGCCGACGAGGTCTACGAGGGCAAGGTCAAGGCCACCAGCCCCGAGGAGGTGGCCATGATCCTGGACGGCGTCCAGCGCGTGGTCATCGTGCCGGGCTACGGCATGGCGGTGGCCCAGGCGCAGCACGTGGTGCGGGACCTGGCCAACATCCTGGAGGCGAACGGCGCCGAGGTGGAGTACGCCATCCACCCCGTGGCCGGCCGCATGCCGGGGCACATGAACGTGCTGCTGGCCGAGGCGGACGTGTCCTACGACAAGCTGGTGGAGATGGACCACATCAACCCGACCATGGACCAGGTGGACCTCTGCCTGGTGGTGGGCGCGAACGACGTGGTCAACCCGGTGGCCCGTACCGACCCGCAGAGTCCGATCGCGGGCATGCCGATCATCGACGTGGACAAGGCCCGCACGGTGGTCGTGGTGAAGCGGAGCCTCAGCCCGGGTTTCGCGGGCATCCCGAACCCGCTGTTCGCCACCGACAACGCCCTGATGATGTTCGGCGACGGCAAGCAGGCCCTGATGGACCTGAACGAGGCGCTCAAGGAGAGCTGATCGCCGCCGGGGGGCGGCAGGAACCGAGAATACCGGAGGAAGATCCCATGACCGACATGGCAAACAGCCCCGTCGTCAAGGCGCTCAAGGAAGCGCTGATGGTCGAGATCAAGGGCCAGCAGCTCTACACGCACGCCGCGACCCAGACCAAGAGCCCGGACGCGCGCAAGCTCTTCGAGATGCTGGCCGAGGACGAGGTCCAGCACACCCAGATCCTGAAGACCCAGATCAAGCACCTGATGGAGGACGGCCAGTTCGACCTGTCCGAGATCCATCCGGCCGAGCTGGACCACGGCTCCCAGAACATCGTCAGCGACGAGTTCAAGCGCTCGCTCAAGCGCGGCGACTTCGAGATGGCCGTGATCGGCATCGGCTGCGACCTCGAGACCCGGGCCATCGCCTACTACAAGGAGCAGGCCGAGGCCGCCGAGGATCCCGAGCTCAAGAAGCTCTTCACCTGGCTGGCCGAGTGGGAGGACGACCACCTGGCGCAGCTGCGCGAACTGGAGACCCTGTACCAGGACGCCTACTGGGCGGACCAGGGCTTCTCGCCCATGTAGACCGGGAACACGAACGAAGAACACGGGGAGACCGACATGTCCACCGATCGAGACCTCTGCATCAAGATCCTGAACGACGCCATCGCCTTCGAGGAGGAGGGCATGGCCTTCTTCCTCGCGCGCGAGAAGAGCTCGCCCTCCGTGGTGGAGCGCAACGTCTTCGCCTCGCTGGCCAAGGACGAGGCCGGCCACAAGGCCTACCTGGTCGCCATGCGCGACAAGCTCTCCGAGGGCATGGACCCCGAGGAGCTGAAGGCCGACGACGACCACCACGCCAAGGCCCGCGAGATCTTCGCCGCGGCCCTGGAGGAGGCCGAGGAGGAGGAGCCCCTGGCCGAGGAGGAGCTGGACGTCCTGCGCGGCGCGCTCAAGGTGGAGCAGCGCGGCTACAAGATGTACAAGGACGGGGCCGCGAGCGTGAACTCGCCCCAGGCCAAGGCCATCTTCGAGGAGCTGGCGCACCAGGAGCAGGAGCATTACCGGCTGCTGAAGAACACGCTGGATTATCTGAGTGATCCGGAGGGGTTCGCGGCGTTCGACGAGGGGGCGATGCTGGACGGGGGTTGATGCTCGGCGGAGACGGATGATGCGCGCCGGCCGGATCCACGGGTTCGGCCGGCGCGTCTTGTGTGCAGTCGCGGCTCCATGGTCAGAATGAGGGATGAAAAGACGCGATAGGTCTACTATAATCATCGGAAACGGTCCATCACCGGATGCATCATCTCCGGAACCGCATTTTCGCCTCTTACAGAGATCCGGATTCTCCAGTCCCCGAGGCCTTCGCCTATGCCCGGTATCAGCAATAAAAACGTCGACATCACGAAACTGGAATTCCCAAGACGTCTGCGTCAGCTCCGGCTGGAAAGGAACCTCACAGCGACCGATCTGGCCCAGCATGCGGGTCTATCCTACAGGACCATCCTGGAGATCGAGAAAGGTGCACGGAAGCGGGTCCAGGCCAAGACCCTGATGTTGCTGGCCGATGCTCTTGAGATGACGTTCGACGAGTTGCTGCAGGACGGACGTTCCGGTTCCCGGGTACCGGAGGCCCCGCCGTCCGCAGATGGTCGCGGCCCGCGCTGGCTGCAGTGGTCGGGGGTTGCCGCGCTGGTCCTGATCGCCCTGTTCGGATCGCTGTATCACCGGGCACTGGCCACGGCCGAATGGGAGATCGCGGGTTCGGATCTGCGCATCCAGGACGGGGTGCTGGGACACGTCCTCTGGGAGTCCCAGGGCGAAGCGACGATCTCCATATGCGAGCGGTCACCATGGTCGAACGACGTGTTGCTGGTCGGTCGTCGCGGGGAGATGCCCGACGGTGGGAACCTCACGGCCCTGAGCCTCGCCAAGGGAGACACGCTCTGGACCGTTCGCCCGGACATCGGGCAGATCGTGGACGCCTTCGGCACCGGGCTGGTCGACACGCCCCAGTTCAATTGCAGGTTAATCGAACGAGTGGATATCGACGGGGACGGGAATCCGGAACTGGCGGTCTACTTCGATCATATCCGATGGAGTCCGTCGACCATACTGCAGGTGGACGACGAGGGACGGATATTGGGCCAGTATGGTCACCGGGGACACCTCTACGCGTTGTGCGGAACGGATCTGGACGGCGACGGGCGTGAGGAATTGCTGGCCGGCGGCATCAACAACTCGTCCGGCTGGGGCACGATCGTGGTGCTCGACCAGGAGCACTGGAACGGAGCCTCCGTGGAGCTTGGCGAGACTCCTCCCGCTGGGATCAGCGACGGCAGCGCCATGCGCTTCGTCACGCCCCACTTCCCGGAGCCCTTCCGGGATTGCTGGACGGGGCGCTATCTAGGCGTGGAAACCCTCATGGTCAATCGAGGCCCCGACGGCCGACCCATCATAGACGCCGCCATCGCCATAGACGGCTGCACGGTTCTCCTGTCGCTGGACCAGGATCTGCGCCCCGTCAAGGCTTCGATCAATGATGCGTTCCGGCAGAGGATCGCGCAGTGGCCACCGGAATTGAGGGACCGGCCCAACCCTGCCGATCAGCAATGGCTCTGGCGATGGCTGGATGGAGCCGTGCACGTGCCCCCCTCCGGCCTCGTTAGCCTCCCGGACCGGCGGATTCGCACCGATTCATAGCGATTTACATGCATTCATTTGAACGGATTCCCGAGCTCGGCGCATGCTTGTCGGGCGCGTAAGTGCAGATTCGGGCCCCGCATCCGTTTTATCCGAGCGGGACACCATCCATGGAATCCAACGAAGGAAGAAACAATGAAAAACCGAATGATGCTGGCCGTGTCCATCCTCCTGATGATCGGGATGTCCACCAGCGCCGACCAGGCCGCTCATGCCGGATTCAAGGGCATTCACTTATCCGCGGGAACACACGAGATCCAGATGGTCTCCGCCGGCACCTCGGGAGGCTGGAACGATATCCTCTATTTCCAGCAGAACAACGGACTGGTCTCCGGCTCAGTCGATTACTGCTTCACGCTCAACGGCGTCGGCGACTCCCGGACCATCGATTTCGTATCGGCCGGGGAACTGCACGTGGGGGTCGCCGATTCGTACATCGGCGACAATGCCGGCATCATCATCTTCTCGGTCGACGGCGTGGACCATACGCTGGACATCGGTACCTATTCCGCGGAGTTCGACGGATGGATCGAGGACTTCCAGGCCATCCCCATCGCCCAGGGGACGCACGACATCCAGCTGGTCTCCGCCAGCACCACGGGGGGCTGGAACGACATCCTGTACTTCCAGCAGAACGACGGGCTGGCCGCCGGTTCCGTCGACTACTGCTTTACGCTCAACGGTGTCGGCGACTCGCGGACCGTGGAGTTCACTTCGGCCGGAGAGCTTCACGTGGGGGTCGCCGACTCCTATATCGGAGACAACTCCGGGACCATCACGATCTCCATCGACGGCGTGGACCACACGGTGGATATCGGCCTCCATTCCGCGGAATTCGACGGGTGGACGCCTGTAGTGTCGAACGCTGACAGCGACTGGGGATCCATCAAGAAGCTGTATCGATAGAAAGCGACGGGATATCGACATCACCAGAGGACCCGGCGCCAGCCGGGTCCCCGTGCTTGCGGGACACACCCCCCACCCTCCACATGCCCCGAATCGCATTTTCTGCTATAATATCCCCTGAACCATCCGGTCCGCCCCCGCCCGCCGCCACGGACCCCGTCAAAGCCATAACCAAGACGAGGTAGCCATGCACCGCATTTCCTCCGTCATCGCCGTTCTGGGCCTGGCCCTGATCGCCGTGTTCGCCCTGCTCCCCGAGCCCGGGGCCGAACGCACCGACACGACCTGGTACGCCGCCGAGCAGCAGCGTCTCGAAGTCGCGCTCCGCCACGCCGAGCCCGGCTCGGACCGCGCCTTCAAGCTGCAGATGAAGCTCGACCGGCTCGACGCCGCCCGCGAGGGCCGTCCCCAGCCCGGCTTCCCCGACGAGTTCAACCGCGTGCTGTGGGAGATGAGGGTGCCCAGCGATCGCACCGCGCCCGAGTACGTGCCCGGCTACCGCTTCCGCGAGCACGCCAAGGCGCCGCGCTTCACGCCGGCCGAGAAGTCGCTGCCCTGGGTGTGCCGGGGACCCGGCAACGTGGCGGGCCGCGCGCGCGGGATCATCGTGGATCCGGACGACACCACCGGCCTGACCTGGTTCATCGCCTCGGTGGGCGGCGGCGTATGGCATACCGACGACGGCGGTTCGAGCTGGACCGAGCTCACCGCCGACCTGCCCAACCTGGCGATCCAGTGCCTGGCCATGGCGGCCTCCGATCACGACGTGATCTACGCCGGCAGCGGCGAGAGCTACTTCAACATCGACACCATGAACGGCAACGGCATCATCAAGTCGACCGACGGCGGCGCGACCTGGACGCCCCTGGCCAGCACCACCGGCGACCCGCGCTTCAACAACGTGTCGCGAATCCTCGTCGACCCGACCGATCCCGACGTGGTGGTGGCGTCGACCACCACGGGCCGGTACAAGCAGGAGGTCAACGACACCTCCAGCATCTTCCGTTCGATCGACGGCGGCGCGAGCTGGACCGAGGTCCATACCGAATCGGGCTACTCGTGGCCGCGCATCCAGCAGCTGATCGCCGACCCCACGGACTTCGCGGTGCAGTACGCCACCGTCTACGGCGTCGGCATCCTGAAGTCCGTGGACGCGGGCCAGACCTGGGGTCTCGCCAACGTCGGCATCACCGACCTGACCGGCCGCTTCGAGATGGCCATCTCGCCGGTGGACAGCGACTACCTCTACGCCGCGTCGATGGGCGGCAACGGCCACGCCGAGCTGTGGGTGTCGTGGAACGGCGGCGGCCAGTGGCACGAGACCTTCGAGAACGGCGACGAGCCCAACTGGCTCGGCGCCCAGGGCTGGTACGACAACGCCATCGTCTGCCACCCGACCGACGCGAAGATCGTGTACGTGGGCGGGCCCGAGCTGTGGCGCATCGAGCTCGACGGCGTGGGCGGCGGCGCGCCCCAGCGCGACTCCACGCAGATGGCCAGCTACTCCTTCCCCCATCCGGATCATCACGTCCTGGAGATCGTGCACGACGCCGGCGGCTGGTGGCTGCTGGGCACCAACGACGGCGGCATCACCCGCACGACCAGCGAGGAGTCCGGGTTCACCATGCCCACCGACGGCATGGTCACCACCCAGTTCTACGGCGTGGACAAGCGCCCCGGCGCCAGCGCCTACGCCGGCGGCACCCAGGACAACGGCACCTGGATGTCCCCCATCGACCCCACGGCCCTCACGCCGTGGACCCACGAGATCGGCGGCGACGGCTACGAGACCTCGTGGCACTTCGACGATCCGCAGAAGATCATCGGCGGCTACCAGTACAACGGCCTGCGCCGCTCGCTGGACGGCGGCCTCTCCTGGTCCTCGGCCACCAACGGTCTGGATGACACGGGCAGCGGCGCGGCGCCCTTCATCACCAAGATCGCCAAGAGCACGGCCCGGCCCGATCACATCTTCGCCGTGGGCGCCTCGGGCGTGTGGCGCTCCACCGACTTCGGCGGCAGCTGGGAGCTCGCCGCCATCAACTCCGGCGACTGGGGCAGCCTCAGCTCCTTCCTGGACGTGCGCGTCTCCGCCGCCGACCCCGACGTGGTGTGGGCGGGCTCGCGCATGGACGACGACGGCGACATCATGGTCTCGATCGACGGCGGCGCCACCTTCGACGCCGTGAACGACTACGCGGGCGCGGTCACGGGCCGCATCTCCGGCCTGGCCGCCGATCCCCACGACGACCAGACCGCCTACGTGCTCTTCTCCTACGCCGAGCGCCCCAAGGTCGTGAAGACCACCGACCGCGGCCTGACCTGGACCGACATCTCGGGCTTCGAGTCGAGCCCCGTCAGCACCAACGGCTTCCCCGACGTGGCCATCTACGACCTGATGGTCTTCCCCGACGACCCGGATCACATCTGGGTGGGTTCGGAGATCGGCCTGATCGAGTCGCTCGACGGCGGCGCCACCTGGGGACTGGCCGACAACGGCTTCCCGTCGGTGGGCGTCTGGAAGCTGTCGGCGGTCGAGAACGAGGTGGTCGTGGCCACCCACGGACGGGGCATCTGGAGCTACGTCGACGCGGCGCTGATCGGGGACCAGGTCTTCCGCCCCCTGTTCGAGCAGGCCGTCCAGACGCCGCTGGGCGACCTCCACCTGGAGTTCAACCTGCGCTCGGCCTACGACTCCACCCGTGTGATGGTGGACGGCGCGCCGATCGAGACCTACGGCCCCAACACGCCCATGCAGACCGAGACCCTCGACCTGCCGGTGCTCGCCTCGGAGACCCTGTCGATCTACGTGCGCAGCTACAAGGACGGCGGCACCCACGACTCGGTGGTCAAGGTCGTCGACGTGGTGGCCCTGCACGAGCCGGTCACCGCCTACTCGACCAGCCTGGACGTCAACGCCGAGGATTTCCTGCTCGACGGCTTCGAGTGGGACATCGCCTCCGGATTCTCCAACGGCGCCATGCACTCCCTGCACGACTACCCGGCCAACGCCGACCTGCAGGCCATGTTCCTGAAGCCCGTGCAGATCTCCGACGTGACCACGCTGAGCTTCGACGAGATCGCGATCGTCGAGCCCGGCAACTCGGGCAGCCAGTACGGCGACAGCGACTTCTGGGACTACGTGATCGTGGAGGGCACCGTGGACGGCGTCAACTGGCTGCCGCTGATCCCCGGCTACGACGCCCGCGACGACACGGCCTGGCAGAACGCCTTCAACGGCGGCCAGAACGGGTCGTCGAGCATGTACCGCTTCCGCTCCATCGTCCTGAACGACACCTTCGCCCGCGGCCAGACGGTCCTGCTGCGCTGGCGCCTCTACGCCGACGGCTACGTCGAGGGCTGGGGCTGGGCCATCGACGACATCGAGATCGTCTCCGAGGGCTCGACCGGCGCCCAGGTGCCGACCGCCCTCGCGCTGGCGCCCAACGTGCCGAACCCCTTCAACCCGTCGACGACCATCGCCTTCACCCTGCCCCGCGACGGACGCGTCCGGCTGGACGTGGTCGACCTGCGCGGGCGGCGGGTGCGGACGCTGGTGGACGAGTCGCGCACGGCGGGCGAGCATCGGATCGTCTGGGACGGGCGCGACGAGAACGGGTCGCAGGCCGCTTCGGGGACCTATCTCTACCGGCTGACCACGAGCGACCGGACGATCAGTCGCAAGATGATGTTGGTGAAGTGATATAGACCGGGACATGCGGGTCGTGGGTGTGGCCGCGACCCGCATCCCCCGCTCCACATCGCTTCTCTCGTGTCGGGGCCGGCGTCCGGTGGAGTGGTCGAGAGTCGCTTTACATGAGGATTCCGGTCGGGGATAATGCTCCGGATGCAGCCGACATCCTGTCGCCCGGAGGCTTCATGACCCACACGCTTCACCGCCGCGACGGCGGGCGATCCCTCGATGACGATTTCGTGGTGCTCACGCTGGAGAACCGGGTCCGCACCGGGCCGAGCCGGCGCGAGCGGTTGAGCGAGCGCTTTCCCCGCCTGTATGGATGGCTCAAGACGGTCTACCGCGGGCTGCGGGTGGACCGCTGGCTCTCGCGGGCCGGGGTGGCGGTCGGCGACGGGGGGATCGACTGGACCAAGGTGCTGCATTCGCGCGAGGAGCTGCGCGCGTACCTGGCGCGTCTGCGCGACGCCGACACGGGCCGCTCGGTGGTGGTGTCGGGCGTGATCGACGAGGTGGACGGCTGCCTGCGCGAGCTGGATCTCGCGCCGCACACGGTGCAGATGTCGGCGGGGCCCTTCGGCCGCACCGACCGGCTGCCGTCGGAGGAGACCCTCGCGATCACCATGCTCTGCGGGCACCACCTGATCCCGCCGCAACTGGTGGAGCGGCAGACCGCCCGCGTGGCCGCCGGCGAGACGAGCGCCGAGGCGGCGGCCGAGCACCTCGGCGGACAGTGCCTCTGCAGGATCTTCAACACCCGCCGCGCCGCCGCGCTGCTGGAGGACCATGCACATCGATCCTGACGCCTGCGACGCCTGCGGCGACTGCCTGCCCTACTGCCCGGTGGAGGCCATCGACCACGCCGAGGGCGTGGGCGAGATCGACGCCGACCTCTGCGTGGAATGCTACGCCTGCCTGCGCGCGGAGGTCTGCCCCAACGACGCCTTCCGGGAGGACGTCCTCGAGTGGCCGCGGATCCTGCGGCACACCCTCAGCGCCGTGCAGCCGGTCCAGTCGGGCACGGGCCTGATCGACGGACGCGGCACCCCCGAGATGAAGACCAACGACGTGACCGGCCGCTTCGCCCCCGGCGAGGTCGGCTTCACCGTGGACGTGGGACGGCCGGGGCTCGGCGCGTCCCTCCTCGACGTGGAGCGGATCGCCCGCGCGGCCGCGGCCGGCGGCGGCGCCTTCGTCGCCGGCAACCCCATCACGCACCTGATGACCGACACGGCGACGGGCGCCTTCCGCGAGGACGTCCTCGGCGAGCGCGTCCTGTCCTGCGTGCTCGAGTTCAAGGCGCCGGAGTCGGAGACGGTCGTCCTGTTCGACGCCCTGCGCGCGGTCGCCGCGGAGATCGACACGGTCTTCAGCGTGGGGATCATCACCCGCTGCGACGCCGAGGGACGGGCCCCGTTGCGGGGCGTCCTGGCCGAGGCCGGGATCGCGGTGCGGGAGAACGGCAAGGTCAACATCGGACTCGGGCGCCGGCCCGTCTGATCGCGCGGTCCGGACCGGGGCGACGGACTCGTCAGCGGACGATGAAATCGCCCCTCATCTTCAGGTAATGCCCCGGGAAGCTGCAGATGAATTCGTAGGTCCCCGCCGGCGGCGCGGCGAAGACGATCGTGTCGGAGTCGCCGCCGCCGAGCATCCGGGTGTGGGCGATGACCTCGTCCCTCTTGCGCGGGGGGATGTAGCCCGTCTTCTTGGCGGAGGCGGCGGCCATGGCGAAGGTGTCCAGGTCGGTGCCCTGCTCCAGCAGCACGAAGTTGTGGCCCATCACGTCCACCGCTATCCGGCCCGTGTGTTCGAGCGTGAGGGCGATCTCGGCGCCGGCCGGCACCTCGATGACCTTCTTGTCGAACTTCATCTGGTCGTCGCAGAGGAGGGTCACGCGGAACGTGCCGTCCGGGTCCTTCCCGCCGCAGCCCGCCAGGCCGAGCGCGACGAGGACGAGCGGGACGACGAGTGCGCGGGTGAGTTTCATCGGTCTTCCTTTCCAGACGTCCTTCGGCATGCCGTCGCGACGGCCCGCCACGACGCCGACGAGATCGAACCCGACGAGGGCGGCGGCCGACCCGAGGATACCACGCGCGGATCACGGCATGAAGCCGGGTTCCCGTGGTGCATCCCGGGCACCGCGCTGCTACCATGTCACGTCGTTGCCCTGACCCCGACGAGCGAGGCGCCGTGAAAAGACCGCTGCAGAACTCCCTGTTCCGATTCCTCTCCGACCTGCGGCTCGCCGCCGTCGTCCTCGCGGTCTTCGCCGTCGCCGCCGGCGTCGGCACCTGGATCGAATCCCACTACGCCAACCTCGGCTCCCTGGAGACGGGCCGGGCCGCGGTCTTCCACCTGGTCTACGACGCGGCCTGGTTCAACGCCCTGCTCGGGCTGCTCTTCGTGAACCTGCTCATGAACCTGATCCGGCGGCTCCTGCGTGGGCGCCGGCCGGTCGGCTTCCTGCTGGTGCACGCGGGCATGCTCATCATCCTGGCGGGCGCGGGCGCCACGCGCTGGTGGGGCTACGAGGGCGTGATGCGCATCCGCGAGGGCCAGGCGAGCAGCACGGCGGCCTCGAGCGAGGTCTTCGCCGTGGCGGCGGCCGGGAGCGACATCGGGAGCGACGAGGCGGCCCTGCCCGTCCGTATCTTCCGGCCCGGCGCGCAGTCGGACCGGAAGCGGGTCGTGATCGGCGACGAGACCCTCACCCTGGGGGTGGCGGAGTTCTGGCCCCGCTTCGAGCGGCGACTCGTGCCGGGCCCGGGCGGCGTCGCGCGCGTCGAGCTGTCCGCGATCGGCGGTCACGGGCTGGAGACGCATGCGCTGCAGGAAGGCGACGAGACCCGGATCGGCGGCGTCGAGGTGCGCTTC
This sequence comes from uncultured Fibrobacteraceae bacterium, assembly GCA_964607825.1. Taxonomy (GTDB): domain Bacteria; phylum Krumholzibacteriota; class Krumholzibacteriia; order LZORAL124-64-63; family LZORAL124-64-63; genus JAHIYU01. The sequence continues at coordinate 16,308 of CAZSNA010000057.1, forward strand.
CACGCGGGCGACCTGCCGACGGCCGACGGACCCGGCGACGGCGTCGAGCTCGGCACACGCGACGACACGGTCGTGATGCGGGCCCCGTTCCCCCTCGAGATCGGCTTCCCGCCGGGCGGGGGCGAGAGCCGCTTCGCAGCGGCCGGCGAGATCGTGACCCTGGAGAGCGGGCGCCTGATCAGGGGGCTTGCGGGTTTCCAGGTCGCGGTCGAAACGGTCGGGACCTCGCTCGTCGAGGGCGGCGTCCCGAGCGCCGATCCCGACGCGCCGGCCGCGGCCCGGATCTACGTGGAGCAGGGCGACGAGCGGGTCGACGCCGTCTGCGTCCAGGGCGACGAGCCCCGGTCGGTCGAACTGGACGGGCGGCGGTACGACCTGCGCTACGGCCCGGTGTTCAGCGAACTGCCGTACGAGATCGTCCTGGAAGACTTCGTGCTCGAGACCTACCCCGGCAGCGACAATCCCGCGGGCTACGAGAGCCACGTGCTGGTGAACGATCCGGAGCGCGGGATCACGGGCCGGCCGGCGCGCATCTGGATGAACCACCCGCTGAACCACCGCGGCACGAAGCACTTCCAGTCGAGCTACGACCTCGACCGACTCGGAACCGTCCTCACGATCAACAGGGATCCGGGCAAGATCCCCACCTACATCGGCTACACCGTCATCTCGCTGGGCTTCCTGGTGATCATCGCGCGTCTCATCCACAGGCGCGTGATCGCCCTGCGGACGCTCGCGAAGGCGGCCGTGCTGGCGGCCGCATGCGGACTGGCGGCGCCGATCGTCGCCGTCGCGCAGGACCGGACCGCCGAGGCGCCGCCCGCGCTGACCCTCTCGCCGGAGAACCTGGAGTCGGCCTCGCGGCTCATCGTGCAGGGCTACCGCGGCCGCATGAAACCCCTCGACACCCTGGCCCGCGAGACGGCCGTCAAGATCACCAAGCGCACGCGCTTCGAGGGGCGCGATCCGGTGGAGCTCTTCCTGGGGTTCGCGATGCATCCGGAGGCCTGGTACGGGCACCCCGCGATCCACGTGAAGAACCCCGGCGTGCAGGACCTGCTCGGCGTCGACCGCTCGGTGCGTCACGTCCCGCTGTCATCGGTCCTGCAGGATGACGGCTACAGGCTGCACGAGATCGTCGAGGCGGCGCATCGCACCCCCTCGAACCGGCGCGACAAGACGCAGCAACGGCTCATCGTCTTCGACGAGCGGGTGCATCTGATGTTCGGGGCGCTGCAGGGCGGCTCCCTGCGCATCTTCCCGATCCCCGACGATCCGGGCCATACCTGGCAGACCATCGAGAAGGTCCTGGCCGCCCTGCCCGGGTCGGATCCGCGCAGGGAAGAGTTCAGGCTCGCGGCCGGCGCCCTCTTCGAGGGGCTCCTGGCCGGCGACGACGACCGCCTCGGCGAGGGGCTGCGACTGGTGCACGAGCTGCAGCGGCGCTACGGCGCCGCGGTCCTCCCCTCCGAGCTGCGGATCGACTCGGAGCTGAGCCTCAACGCGACCCGCCCGTTCGTGCGCTCCGCCCTGCCCTATCTGCTCGGCTTCGTGCTGCTGATCATCGCCTTCTTCAAGGGGCTGCTGGGACGGCGCGGGGGGACCTGGACGTGGAAGAGCCCGCTCTACCTGCTGGGCATGCTGGCCCTGGGGGCCGGCTTCGCCCTGCACCTCTGGGGCTTCGTGCTGCGCTGGATCGCCTCGGCGCGGGCGCCCCTGAGCAACGGTCACGAGTCGCTGCTCTGGGTGGCGCTGGCGGTGGCGCTGGCGGGCCTCCTCTTCGAGCTGATCAGCCGGACCGCCGCCGTGGGCGCCCTGGCCTCGCTGCTGACGGCCGTGGTCCTGGGCGTGTCGACGCTGGGCACCTTCGATCCGTCCATCGGTCCCCTGATGCCGGTGCTGGCCTCCTACTGGCTCAACATCCACGTCACCGTCATCACCGCGAGCTACGGCTTCCTGGGGCTGTCCTGCCTGCTCGGCGCGCTGACCCTGGTGCTCTTCGTGATCGACCGGCGCCGGCGCGACCCGGCCGTCGCCCGGACCGTCGGCCTGCTCGACGACCTGAACGTGGACGTGATGATCGCCGGCGTCGGCCTGCTGACGGTCGGCACCCTGCTGGGCGGCGTGTGGGCCAACGAGAGCTGGGGGCGCTACTGGGGCTGGGATCCCAAGGAGACCTGGGCGCTGGTGTCGATCCTGCTCTACGCGATGCTCCTGCACTTCCGCTGGATCCCGAGGCTGGCCAATCCGTTCGTGCAGGCGGCGGGCTCCTTCCTGGCCATCTGGTCCATCGTCATGACCTATTTCGGCGTGAACTACCTGCTGATGGGCATGCACAGCTACGCCGCGGGCGACAAGGTCGCCATCCCCCTGTGGGTGACGGTCTCCGGCCTGCTCTCGGTGGCCTTCTGTGTCGCGGCCTACCGGGCCTGGTCGGATCGGCGGAACGCGTAGCGGCGCGACCCGGCATCCTCGCCGGCCCTGCGGAAGCGATTCCCGTGATCCCGACATCCCGGTTTCAGCCCCGGCCACGTGAAAAAAATGACAATCCGGAGTGAGCCGAGCAGGTTTATACAACCTGTTATATGTCATTGTGTTGCGAGATTCGACTCGCCTCCTCACTCAATTCATACCGCAGGGTGACAATTAGGGCTTGAACTCAGATGACACATGTATGACATTCCAGATCGAACCAGGAGCTTTGGCGTTGTGACGGCTCTCGAATCCTAGCGAGGTGCCCATGAACCAGAAAACCCTTCGGTTTTGTGCTCTGGCGGCGGTGACAATCGCCGTGGTGATGGGGGTTCACCTGATCAAGGAGTCCAAGGCCACGTCCTACCTCTCGAGTGACCCCGCCGCGTGCATCAATTGCCATGTCATGGAGTCCTACTACGTCTCCTGGCAGAACAGCTCTCACGCGGAGTACGCCACCTGCGTGGACTGCCATCTGCCGACGGACAACTACATCGACAAGTACGCGTCCAAGATCCGCGACGGCTGGAATCACTCGGTCGCCTTCACCCGCAACACCTACGGCAAGCGGATGCTGATCACCGACGACGGCGCGCGCCGCGTCCAGCAGAACTGCATCCGGTGCCACTCGGCCCATTCCCAGACCCTCGCCAAGATGGGCGACGGCTACGCCGCTTACGGCAGTGAATCACTGGGAGGCAGGAAATGCTGGGATTGCCACCGTCTCGTGCCGCACGGGAAGGTCCGCAGCATCAACGCCGCTCCCAACAATCTCAGAGTCAAGTGGAAGCAGTGATCTAGGAGGTCGCGATGAACAAGTCTTCCGTCTATCTCGTGGTCGCACTGTTGGCAATCGCCTTCATGACCTACATGCTGCTCTCCATCGGCTCCAAGAAGGAGGAGGCGGCGCTGCTGCAGGCCGCCCCCGTCGTCAAGGCCGAGGGCGTGGAAGCCAAGAGTGACGTCTGGGGAGAGCACTACAACCGCCAGTACGACACCTGGAAGCTCACCAAGGACAGCAGTGAAATCGAGGATCTGCTGGACAAGTACCCGCAGCTGGCCATCCTCTGGGCCGGCTACGGCTTCGCCAAGGACTACAACGCGCCCCGCGGTCACGCCTACGCGCTGCAGAGCAACCGGAACACCCTGCGCACCGGCGCGCCCACCGACGACAAGACCGGGCCCATGCCCATGGCCTGCTGGACCTGCAAGTCCAGCGACGTGGCCCGCCTGATCGTCGAGGACGGCGAGCTGGAGTACTTCACCGGCAAGTGGGCGCGCGACGGCGCCGAGATCGTCAACCCCATCGGCTGCGCCGACTGCCACGACAGCCAGTCCGGCCAGCTGGCCATCTCCCGCCCCTACCTGCTGCGGGGCTGGGAAGACCTCGGCCGGAGCGTCGACGACATCACCTACCAGGACATGCGTTCGCTGGCCTGCGCCCAGTGCCACTCGGAGTACTACTTCAAGAAGACCAAGTACACCGACGACCAGGGCGCGGAGAAGACGGCCGCCGTGGTGACCTTCCCCTGGGCCAACGGCCTGATGGCCGAGGACATGGAGGCCTACTACGACGAGCGGGAGTTCAAGGACTGGTCCAACAAGATCAGCAAGGCCCCCATGCTCAAGGCCCAGCACCCCGGCTACGAGATCTTCACCACCGGCGTGCACGCCCAGCGTGGGCTCTCCTGCGCCGACTGCCACATGCCCTACGTGCAGGAAGGCGGCGTCAAGTACTCGACGCACCACGTCCAGAGCCCCCTCAACAACATCGCCAACTCCTGCCTGACCTGTCATCGCGAGAGCGAGGAGGAGTTCCGGTCCATCGTCGCCGAGAAGCTGGCCCGCAAGAACCAGCTGAACGTCATGGCGATGAACAGCCTGGCCGTCGCGCACCTGACCGCGCAGAAGGCCTGGGAGGCCGGCGCGACCGAGGCGGAGATGAAGCCCATCCTCGCCATGATCCGCTCGTCGCAGTGGCTCTGGGACTACTCCATCGCGAGCCACGGCTCCTTCTTCCACGCCCCCGGCGAGACCCTGCGCCTGCTGGGCGTCGCCAACGACAAGGCGATGGAGGCGCGCCTCGCCCTGACCAACCTCCTGGCCAGGTACGGCGTGGTCGACTTCCAGGTGCCCGACTTCTCCACCAAGGAGAAGGCCCAGAAGCTCGCCGGCCTCGACATGCCCAAGCTCATCGAGGACAAGCTGAACTTCAAGAAGACCCTCATGGCCGACTGGCTGGACGAGGCCGCCGCCGAGGGACGACTGACGGACGAGTCCGTGAAGTCGCTGGAGGATCACGCTTCGTACATGCACTAGACCGACCTGATCGACTCCGATCCGAAGGACCGCATCCCCCCGGGGATGCGGTCCTTTTTCGCGTGCATCCCGCATGGCCTCGAGCCGTGCGCCTTGAGATGACCCTCGCGCTTGTGGTATCCTGATATTTGTTGACACAACTCGATATTTTCTCGAAGGGGACTCCCATGCGACGCCAAACGCCCGCTCTGTTTGTCGTGCTCTTGATCGTCCTGGCCGGCAGCGCTCAGGCGGCCACCTACGTGGTCGACCACGCCGGTTCCGGCGACTACCTGACCATCGGCGAGGCCCTCGCGATCGCGGTCGGCGGGGACGTCGTCCAGGTCCTGCCCGGCACCTACGCCGAGTCCGTGGTCGTGGGCGAGGCCGTGACCCTGCAGTCGACCGCCGGCAGCGCCTCGACCGTGATCTCCGGGCCGGATTCCAACACGGACGTGGTCACCGTCGACGCCGACGGCGCCGCCCTGCAGGGCTTCCGGCTGTCCGGCGGCCGCTACGGGCTCGCCGTGTCGGCGGGCGTGACGGCGCTCTCGATCTCCGACACGGAGATCCTCGACACCGGGCGCTTCCTCGCGTATCTGCCGCCCCACATCATCGAGTCCGTGGTGCCCGCCCTCACCCTGACCGGCAACGCGTCCGGCCAGTACAACGCCGTGCGCGTGTTCAGCGGCACCATCGCGGCCTCGACCACCTGGCCCGCCCTGCCGACGGACGTCGTCTACTACCTCGAGAGCGCGACGGTGAGCGTCGTCGGCGCCGCGGGCCCCGTGCTGACGATCCCCTCGGGCGTCATCGTCAAGAGCTGGTTCAGCCGCTTCGAGATCGGCAGCGGCTCACAGCCCGGCGGTCTGGTGGCCGACGACGTCACCTTCACCTCGGCCTACGACGACGTCGGCGGCGACACCAACGGCGGCGCCCAGATCCCCGCGGCCGGCCAGTGGCAGCGGCTCGACTTCAACGCCGCCGCCCGCAGCGACTCCTGCCTGGTCACCAACTGCGAGCTGCGCTACGGCGGCAGCGGCGACGGCGTGATCCAGGTGGCCGGCAGCACGCCCACGGTCTCAGGCTGCACCTTCTCCGACAACGTCGGCGCCATCTACGTGACCGCCGTCTCGGGCGACTGCGCCAACCTCACGGGCAACACCGTGAACCAGGGCGAGAGCCACCCCTTCGGGGTCGACCTCGGCGGCCTGGACAACCTGGTCTTCGGCAACACCATCGTTCCCCGCGGCGACGGCGCGTACAACGGCATCCGGATCTTCAGCTCCACGGTCGCGGAGTCGCGCTCGCTGCCCACGCTGCCCCACGGCTTCGTCTACTACCTGGTCAGCGTCACCATCAGCGTGGTCGACGCGTCCGGGCCGGTGCTGACGATCCCGTCCGGCACGATCATCAAGTCCTGGTTCACCCGCTTCGAGATCGGCAGCGCCGTCCAGCCAGGCGGCCTGGTGGCCGACGGCGTGACCTTCACCTCGGCCTACGACGACATCGGCGGCGACACCAACGGCGGCGCCCAGGTCCCGGCGGCCGGCCAGTGGCAGCGCCTGGACTTCAACGCCCAGGCCCGCGCCGATTCATGTCTGATCACCAATTGCGAGTTCCGCTACGGCGGCAGTGGTGACGGCGTGATCCAGGTGGCCGGCAGCACGCCCACGGTCACCGGCTGTGCCCTGCCAGCTGAAGTGGGACAGTTTCAAGCCCTAAATTAGTGGACACT
>CAZSNA010000058.1:0-22770 GCA_964607825.1 uncultured Fibrobacteraceae bacterium
AGTCGACGAATTCGGACGCCATCGCCGCAAGCCCGAGGAAGTCCTCCTCGGCGGTCTCGGCCGAGGCTGTGGCCAGGCGCATGACAGCCTCGGCCTGCGCATCGGTGATCCCCGGCGCGATCAGTGGCTCGAGCACGACCGGGTAGAACCAGTCGCCCGCCGCGGGAGACAAGGTCATCACCAGCTCGTGGTCGATGCTGTCGACGCTCTCCTCGACCAGGATCGTGCCCAGCTCGGCCCCATCGAGTGCATCGTCACTGGCGACAGCGCCGCCAGAGACGAGTCGGACCAGGCCCCCGCCCCCGCCCCGGCGACGCCCACGGACACCCTGCCCGAGGGCTGGTCGCGCACGCCGCCCGCCCTGCCGCCCAAGCTCCCCCGGTCCTACCTGCCGGTGTCGCTGGCCCGCGAGGCGGGCGTGACCGCGCTGTCCGAGCGCGAGGGCCGCGCCCTGAACAATCCCGTCGCGACGCTGGTCTACGAGCCGCGACTGGTGGCGCTGGGCCGCGTGGGGTTCGTGGAGCGCAAGAGCGGCGTGGACGCCGCGCGCGAGGTGGGCCTGCTGCTGCACGCCGACAGCGTGGGCGCCGTGGTGCAGTGGGACGAGGGCGACCCCGTCGGCTTCGACGCCAATCGCCTGCTCTCCGCCGCCGAGGGCGAGGCCCTCTTCGCCCCGGTGCCCGACGGGCTGGGCAAGGCGGCCCGGCTGAAGTCCGCCGAGCGCGACTTCCGCGACCATCTCTACCGCGACTTCGTGCAGGAGGTCTTCCACATCCCCGCCCTGAAGCTCTACGGCGAGGCGGGCGAGAGCGAGGAGGCCTTCATCGGCCGCGCGCAGCAGATCGTGCGCGAGAAGCGCGACGCCGAGGTGGACAAGCTGCGCCGCAAGGTGAAGCGGGCCCTGGACCGGCTGGAGAAGAAGCTGGCCCGCGAGGAGCGCGAGCTGGAGGAGGACCGCGCCGACCACTCGGCCCGCAAGCGCGAGGAGCTGCTGTCGGCCGGCGAGACCCTCATCGGCATGCTGGGCGTGTTCGGCGGCCGGAAGAAGCGCACCGGCCTGGCCGCCGCCGCGCGCAAGCGCCGCATGACCGCCAACGCCAAGATGGACATCGCCGAGTCCGAGGAGGAGATCGCCGCCCTGCGCGAGGAGATCGAGGCGGTGCAGGCCCGGTTCGAGGACGACGCCGCGGACATCGCCGACAGGTGGGCCGCCCTGCTCGACGCCCCCGAGACCCACGAGGTGCGGCCGCGTCGCGCCGACGTGCGGGTGGACGCGGTGGCCCTGGCCTGGACGCCGGTCTGGGAGATCGCCCACGACTCGGCGGCCGGCGGCCGCGTGGCCGGGCGGATCGAGGCCTGGCGGACGCCGGGCCCGTGAGTTAAAGTCCCGCCGCCGACTGACGAAAATGTAGGGAGGCGCCGCGCGGCGCCATCGTCTCCACATCCAACGAGGAACGGATCATGGGCCGCTTCAGCTCGCTGCTGGTCTCCTGCCCCGGCGCCTACGCCAACTCCGGCGCCGGCACCGGCGGACTCGTCTGTCTGCACGAGGGCGAGACCACGGTCATCGACCGCATGGACTCCATGGGGCTCTCCGCCCACCGCGGCGACGTCTACCGTTTCGTCCGCTCCCTGCACATGATCTTCGGCTACGATCGCGAGGGCCTGCGCTGGATCGTCGACACCCACCCCGCCCGTGACATCCACGACATCCATGTCGATGAGCGCGGCATCGTGGCCGTATCGACGGACGAGAACGAGGTGCTCTGGTTCGACCACCTGGGCCGTGTCGTCGATCGCTGGCACGCCGAAGGAGAAGGCGACGCCTGGCACCTGAACTGCCTGGCGGTCAAGGACGGCCGCCTGTTCGTGTCGGCCTTCGGCGAGTTCCCCACCCATCGCGCCTGGTCGGGCAACACCCACGGCCAGGGCTTCGTGCTGGACCTGGAGACCAAGGAGAAGGTCCTCACCGGCCTCAGCGCGCCCCACACCCCGCGCTACGTCGGCGACGACCTGTTCATCTGCGAGTCCCACAGCCGCTGCGTGACCGTCCGCGACGCGGAGGGACGGGTGACCGAGCACCCCTTCGACGGCTTCACCCGCGGCTTCGCCTGGGACGACCGCTACTTCTACGTGGGCGAGAGCGCCGACCGCAAGGCGGAGGTGGTGCTCGACCACTCCCACGTGACCGTCGTGGATCGCGAGACCTGGGAGACGGTCGAGCGCATCCGTGTTCCCTTCACGGAGATCTACGACCTGCTGGTGGTCGAACCGGAGCTGGCCGCGCGCATGTCGGCCGACCCGGACGCCTTCGCCCTCAAGCTCGAGGACGAGCGCATCGACCGGCTGGAGAAGAGCCTGCAGACCAACAGCGAGATGGTCGCCGAGCTGCGGGCCCAGCTGCGGGACGCGCACAAGCCCGGGTACATCTTCACGCGGCTGGGACGGCTGCTGCGGCGGATGAGGAACGGCGGGATGCGGCGCTGAGCCGGCTCCGTCCTCCGGCCGCAACCCCGGGCGCGCTGCCGGCGTAAGGGACCCCTCCCCGACCCGAAGGAACCGCCATGCCCGACCTCCAGATCATGACCCGCACCGCCCTGCGCGCCCTGCGCCAGGTGCTGGACCTCGACCCCGCCGAATCGGTGCTGGTCGTCGGCGACGACTCGGCCGGCGCCTGCCCCGAGGCCTTCCTGGCCGCCGCCCGCGCCCACGGCTGCCGCGCCGACCTGTACCTCCTGCCCGAGGACCGGCGCCCGCTGACCGCCACGCCCGACGGCATGCTCGACCTGCTCGCCGGACGCGACGTGGTCATCAACGCCATCGCCGGCCGAAGCGACGAGATCCCCTTCCGCATGCAGTGGCTCCACGCGGTCGAGGACCGCGAGCTGCGCCTGGCCCACAGCCCCGGCATCACCGACGACATGATGACCGGCGGCGCCCTGGACGTGGACTACGGCGCCATGCGCGCCGGCGCCGGTCGGCTGCTGGACCTGTTCGCGGGCGCCGACCGCGTCCACATCGTCACCGAGGCGGGCACCGACCTCGTGCTCGGCCTCGCCGGCCGCGGCATGGTCACCGACGTGCACATCGACTCGACCGAGAAGGGCGTCAACCTGCCCTGCGGCGAGGTGTACGGCTGCCCGGAGGAGACCCGCGCCGACGGCGTGCTGGTCGTGGACGGCTGCTTCGGGGCGGAGGGCAACGTGAGCACGCCGGCGACCATCGTCTGCCGCGAGGGCCGCGCCGTGGAGGTGCGGGCCGACGATCCCGATCTGGTCGCGCGGATCAACGCCCTGCTGGACACCGACGAGGGCGCCCGCACCATCGCCGAGCTGGGCATCGGCCTGAACCCCGGCGCTGCGCTGCGGGGCAACATGCTCGAGGACGAGAAGGCCCTGCGCACCGCCCACATCGCCTTCGGCAGCAACCAGGGCATGCCCGGGGGGCGCAGCGTCTCGAGCATGCACATGGACTACCTGTTCCACCGCCCCACCATGACGGTGGCCAACGAGGACGGGGTGAGCGCGGTGGTGATGCGGGACGGGGACGTCGTCTAGACCACACGCACGACGGGCCCCGCTCGGGGCCCGCCGCGTCTCCCTCCGGTTTTCCCGATCGATCAGAGATACCAGTTCAGCTGCAGCGAGGCCACTCCCTGCCCGAGCCCCGTGTTCTCGAAGAGCGGCAGGTTCTCGAAGGCCATGCCGCGCGCGTCGAGGGCGACTCCCAGGGCGAACTGCCGGCCCAGGCGCCACTCGTAGCCGAGGCCCAGCCCGACGGCCCCTTCGGCCTCGCGCTCGCTCCAGTCCACCAGGTGCGGCAGGGCGGGCACCTTGACGTTGGCCGCGCCGCCGCCCGCCCCCGCGCGCAGGAAGAACCCGCCGCCGCCGGGATGCCAGGTGAGCGTGAAGAGGGTCATGACGCCCTGCACGTCGCACTCGGCGTTGGTCTTGCCGAAGACGCTCCCCTCCAGCGAGAGCACCACGTGGTCGGACACGCCGTAGCCGATACGGAACGTCCCGCCCGGCATGTTCTCCATCTCGTACTCGAATTCGGTGCCGAAGCGCTCGTACACCAGCCCCGCGCCGCCGCCGCCCAGGTTGAAGCCCAGGACCAGGCCCTTGCGGTCGTGGGGGAAGTCGCCGGCCTCGGCGCGGCCGCAGAGGGCCGCCGTCAGGACGAGGGCGAAGGTCAGGGCGACGAGGGGGGCCCGCAACCAGATCCGTCGGTGGATGATGTGCCTGTTCATGTCCTTGCTCCTTGTCGAATCCCGCCAGGGGGTGAGTGGTGTCTGGGCGGGTATCCGCAGGGAGCGTGCCTGTGCCCGCGAAATTGTTGTTTGTGTGTATCGTATTGACGGACAACGAGTTGCCACATCCGCCGCGCCGGAGGTGCGATCGACTCCGGCGTGACGGCTCGTCACGGGTGTGGTGAAAAGTCACGCTATCGGGAGCGGCGACGGCTGTGTTCGATCCCCGTTGTCCGCTCGGCGCGGATGTCGTAACGTCGTTCCCGGAGGTGAACCATGTTCCGCAAACTGGACGATTTCTTCAAGAGCTACGCCACGCTCACCGAGGCCACCCTGAAGATCTTCAAGGCCCTCGACGCCGACAGCCTGTGCAGCAACGTGGCCGAGGGCCACCGCACCCTGCGCGGCATGGCCTGGCACATCGTGACCACCGTGCCGGAGATGATGAACCAGGTCGGCCTGGGCCTCTCCTCGGTGGACGAGAAGACCCTGCCCCCCGGCTCGCCCGCCGAGCTGACCGCGGGCTACGAGAAGGTCTCGCAGGAACTGGTCGCCGCGCTCAGGGCCAAGTGGAGCGACGACGACCTGGATAAGACCGACGAGCTCTACGGCGAGACCTGGCCCCGCGGCCTGACCCTGCGCATCCTGCTCGACCACGAGATCCACCACCGCGGCCAGATGACGGTGCTCATGCGCCGGGCGGGGCTGCAGGTGCCGGGGATCTACGGACCGAGCAAGGAGGAGTGGGCGAAGTACGGGATGGAGTTGCCGCCGTACTAGCCGTCAGTCGAGCGTCGCCAGGAAGGCCCCCACCGCGCTCGCCGTCCCCGCCGTCTCGGACAGGAACAGGTGGTGGTTCGCCCCGTCGCGGACCACCACCGTCGCGTCCGGCACCCGCTGCTGGAAGGAGGCCACCTGCGTGGCCATCCACTCGCGCTCGAGGGCCACGCGGGCCCGGGCGCGGGACTTGTCCCGGCTGGGCAGGAGCGAGAAGGCCGGGTGGCGCGAGGCCAGGGAGGGCTTGACGAAGATCGCCAGGGTCGGCGCGTCTATCCGCGCGTAGGGCGGCGTGACCAGGGCGTGGCGGATGTGGCCGGGGGCGGTGGCCGAGCCCGTGGAGTCGAGCAGTCGACCGTCGGCGGCGAACCGGAACAGGGCCCGGATCTCGCCGCGGGGCGTGATGAAGCCGCGGGTCTTGAGGATCCAGTCGCGCAGCGCCTCCGCTGACAGGTAGGCCGACTTGGGGGGCGAGAGGGATTTCGGGCGCGGCGCCAGGTCGTCCAGCTCGCCGACGCGGTCGTGGTCGTAGGCCGCGTCGATGAACACGAAGCCCCGGGCGCGGCCCGGCCACTGGTGGGCGAACCAGGCCATCTCCGAACCGGCCAGCGCGTGTCCGACGAGCACCGGCCGGGCGATCGCGAGGCTGTCGCAGACCACGCGCACGTCGCGGGCCAGGTTGCGCGGGTCGTAGCCGTTGACCGAGCGGGTCGAGGCGCCGAAGCCGCGGCGGGTGAGCGCGCGGACCCGACCGTGCCGCGCCAGAAGGGGCGCGAAGTCCTCGAAGACGTGGGCGGTGCTGCCGAGACCGGCGAGCAGGATCACGTCGGGGCCGGAGCCGCCCCAGTCCAGCACCTCCACCGACACGCCGCGCTGCACCTCGACGAAGAGGGTGTCGGGCGCGGCCGCGCGCGCCGCGGCGGCGGCGAGGAGGCAGGTCAGCAGGAGGATGAAACGGCGCATGTCGGTCTCCGATCCGGTTCGCACCACTCGATCCAGGGTCGAACCTCTCAATCTACGTATCGGCGCGGCGTTGTCAGGCGGGATTTGATCGGGATCTCGGTTTACACGTGTAAATTGCAGCGATCGGGGTCGAAATCCGTGTTGTACCGGAATAGACCTTGCTGTACAATATTTCAGTAGTATTGAAATTCTGTACAGGGGACCGTGACGTGTACATTCACAGAACTGCTGAAAACACATTGAGATCCCTGGCGGGGGGCTTTCCCGTCGTCGCCATCACAGGCCCTCGTCAGTCAGGTAAGACCACGCTCGCCCGCAGGGTCTTCGGCGACCGTCCCTACGTCAACCTGGAGCACCCGGATGAACGGGCCTGGGCGACCGACGATCCGGACGGCTTCCTGGACCGTTTTCCGGACGGCGCGGTCCTCGACGAGGCCCAGCGCTGTCCGGACCTGTTCTCCCACCTGCAGGTCCGTGTGGATGCCGACGGCCGGATGGGGCGATATGTCCTGACCGGATCGCAGCAGTTCGGGTTGAACGAGCGCATCAGCCAGTCGCTGGCCGGCCGGGCCGGCGCGTTGACGTTGCTGCCCTTCGCGCTCGACGAGCTCGCCGCCGTGAGCAAGGCGCCCGGCCGGATCGACCGGCTCATCTGGAAGGGGCTCTACCCGCCCCTCTACGACCGGAAGGTCGAGCCGGCCCAGTGGTACGCCAACTACACGGCCAACTACCTGGAGCGCGACCTGCGCCAGATCATCGCCGTGCGCGACCTGGCCACCTTCCAGCGCTTCCTCAAGCTCTGCGCCGGACGGACCGGGCAGCTGCTGAACGTGGCGTCCCTGGCCTCGGACACCGGCGTCTCGCACAACACGATCACGAGCTGGCTCTCGGTCCTGGAGGCGAGCCACCTGATCGTGCGCCTGCAGCCGTACCACAGGAACTTCAACAAGCGACTGGTCAAGTCGCCCAAGCTCCACTTCCTGGATCCCGGACTCGCGGCGCACCTGCTCGGCATCAACGCGGAGTCGCAGATCGAGAGCCATCCCCTGCGGGGGGCCCTGTTCGAGTCGTGGGTCGTGTCGGAACTGCTGAAGGCGCGATTCAACCGCGGCCTGACGGGGGGGCTGTGGTTCTGGCGGGACAACCACGGCGACGAGGTGGATGTGGTGATCGAGCAGGGACCGGTGACGCACGCCGTCGAGATCAAGTCGGCCGTGTCCGTGAGCCGGTCGTCGTTCAGGGCGCTCGACCGCTGGCGGAAGCTGACCGGAAACGGACCCGACCCGACGTGGCTCGTTTCGGGGGGACGGACCGAGGGGATCCGCAATCCCCATTTCATCGTGTCCTGGAAGCACCTGGACAAGCTGACGGCCGCCGCGCGCGGCGGATGATCCGCATCAACCCCGGAGACGCCCATGGACCCCACCCCCGTCCTGCTGTTCATCGCGGTCATCGCCCCGGCCGGGCTCGGCTGGGCGACGATCGTATCCGCGCGCGAACGCGAACCGCGCGCGGCGTGGATCTGCGCTGCGGGAGCGGTGGGCCTCGCCGCCGTCTACCTCCTGGCGCACCGCTTCGCGCCGGCGGCGCTCGCCTGGCTGCTGGTCGCCCTCCCCGCGGCCGCCGTCCTGCTCTGGCTCCTGCCCGTCCGCGGACCGCGCCATCCCCCGGCCGAGGCCCGCGACCGCATCGACGAGCGCACGGTCATGTTCGCGCGCATGACCCTGAAGCCCGGCACCGAGCGCTTCGACGCCCACTACCGCGAGTTCCCCGAGCACCGCGATCCCGACGACCGTTGGCGCGAGCGGCCGGGTCTGCTGTCGCCCGACGCCCGCCACCATCACGGCAGGCTCTTCGACGCGGCCGCGGCCGCCTACGCCACCATCGACGCGCTGCAGCCGCTGGTGGACGGCGAGCCCGAGCCGCGCACGGGCGACGAGGATCCCGCCGAGCTCACGCGCTTCCTGCACGGCTGGCTGCGCAAGACCGGCGCGGTGTCGACCGGCGTGACCGAGCTGCGCGACGCCCACTGGTACACGGTGACCGGCCGCCGTCCGCCCTACGGCGCGCCGGCGAAGCTGCCGCACACCCACGCCCTGGTCTTCACCGTGGAGATGGACAAGGACCTGCTCGACCGCGCCCCCCGCGCCCCGGTCATCGTCGAGACCACGCGCCAGTACCTGAACGCGGCGCAGCTCGCCGTGCAGGCGGCCCTGGTCCTGCGCCGCCGCGGCTACGCGGCCCGCGCCCACATCGACGCCAACTACCGCGTGGTCTGCCCCCTGGTGGCGCGCGACGCCGGTCTGGGCGAGATCGGCCGCATGGGCCTGCTGATGACCCCGGAGCTGGGCCCCCGCGTGCGGATCGGCGTGGTGACCACCGACGCCCCCCTCGCGACGGACGCGCCCACCCGCGACGAGACGGTCCTCGACTTCTGCGCCATCTGCGAGAAGTGCGCCGACGTCTGTCCGAGCGCCGCCATCCCCCGCGGCCCGCGCGCGGAGATCGACGGCGTCGCCCGCTGGCGCATCGACCAGGAGGCCTGCTTCGCCTACTGGTGCGGCGTCGGCACCGACTGCGGCCGCTGCATGCAGGTCTGCCCCTATTCCCACCCCGACAACCTGCTGCATCGTCTGGTAAGATCGGGCGTGAGGCGCTCGGCTCTGTTCCGTCGCCTGGCGCTGCCGCTGGACGACCTGGTCTACGGCCGCCGACCGCCGACGCGCGATCTCGAGGACTGGATGGGAGGACCGTGACCGACCGTTCCGCACACAAGGCCCTCTGGACCACCGAAGTCGACGAGCCCCTCCCCCGGCTGCTGCTCACCCACGCCGCGCTGGAAGCCTACATCGACCACCTGGGCTCGCACCTGGCCCCGGAGGTGTGGGCCGAGGAACGGACGCGGTTCACCACCCCGCCCTACAGGGGCGCGCTGGGCAAGCTCAACTGGCTGTGCGAGCGGCTGGACGTGCGGCAGGATTGGGGGGCGATGCCCTGGCAGTCGCTCAAGCTCTTGGACTCGTGGCGCAACCGGGTGGTGCACGGGAAGTCGGGGCCCGAGGACCTGGATCCGGTCCCGGCGCGGGTGGACGCGATGCGCGAGGCGGTGCGGGAGGTGGTGGGGCGGTTGCATGAGGCTTCGGGCTTCGGGGGCGAAGCGCCGTTCGGGGAGGCCGGGTGACGGGGCGTTTTACACGTGTAAACGGCGCCGAGACCTCTTGACCTCGCCCCACCCCCCGCGCGACCCTGACCCCGGACCCGCTCCCGGAGGAGACCGCCATGAGACACCCCCTCGCCGCCCTGCTCGCCCTCGCCCTCTTCGTAGGCTGCGGCTCCCCCATCGACGACACAGCCCCCCCGCCCCCGACCGCATCGACCGACACCCCCACCCCCGACCTATCCCCCTACGTCCAGCTCGCCCTCGACTGCGCCGACCAGGAGTACCCCAACAAGATCGCCCACACCATGACCTCGGACGCCGACCTCGCGCCTCCGCGCGTCCTGCACCCGGCCTTCTTCGGCTGCTTCGACTGGCACTCGTCCGTGCACGGCCACTGGCTCCTGGCCCGCTTCGCCCGCGTGCACCCCGAGGCGTACCTGGCCGAGCAGGCCCGCCGCGTGCTCGATCGTCACCTGACCCCCGAGCGACTGGCCGGCGAGACGGCGTACTTCGACTCCTCGCAG
Organism: uncultured Fibrobacteraceae bacterium; assembly: GCA_964607825.1. Classification (GTDB taxonomy): domain Bacteria; phylum Krumholzibacteriota; class Krumholzibacteriia; order LZORAL124-64-63; family LZORAL124-64-63; genus JAHIYU01. The sequence goes on from CAZSNA010000058.1 coordinate 9,674, forward strand.
CGCGGTTCCTGGGAGCGCCCCTACGGCCTGGCCTGGCTGCTGCAGCTCGCGGCCGAATTGCGCCTGTGGGCCGACGAGGGCGACGTGGACGCCGCGCGCTGGGCCGAGGCCATGCGTCCCCTGGAGGACGTGTGCGTGTCGCGTTTCCTGGTGTGGCTGCCCAAGCTGGCCTACCCCATCCGCACCGGCGAGCACAGCCAGACGGCCTTCGCCTTCGGGCTCGTGCTGGACTACGCGCGCACGGCGGGCGACGCCGACCTCGAGGCGCTGGTGATCGACAAGTCGGTGGAGCTGTACCTGGACGACCGCGGCGCCGACCTGGCGTGGGAGCCGTCGGGACAGGACTTCCTGTCGCCGATCCTGGCCGAGGCCGACCTGGTGTCGCGGTTGCTGGAGGCGGACGTCTACGCCGACTGGCTGCACGACTTCCTGCCGGGGATCGGCTACGACGACTGGCTGCCGACGGCCCGCGTCACCGACCGCGCCGACGGCAAGCTCGCCCATCTCGACGGGCTCAACCTCAGCCGCGCCTGGATGCTGAAGCGCATCGCCGCGTCGTTGCCGGACGACGATCCGCGACGCCCCGCGCTGGTCGCCGCGCAACGGGCGCACGCCGACGCCGGGCTCGCCGCCGTGACGGGCGAGCACTACGCGGGCGGGCACTGGTTGGGAACCTACGCGATCTACCTGCTGACCTCGCCCTGAACCGGGGCGGTGTTCTCGAGCCAGTCGTTGATCACCGACGCGAAGCGCTCGAAGAGCTCGTCGTCGTGCAGGGCCATGCGCACGTCGTCGACGGTCAGGGGGCGGCGGGGGTGACGGGGGATGTCCTCGAGCACGTCCAGCACGTGGGTGTAGAGCTCGCGGTCCTCGCCGGCGGCCGACAGCTCCAGATGGCTGGTGCCGAAGCTGAACACGCCGTCCTCGGCGAACTCCATCCAGGACATGATCTCCTTGATCGCCCCGTAGTGGCGGCTGCGGATCAGTCCCTCCGGCTCCACCCAGTGCGGGTCGTGCAGGAAGTTGACGGTGACCTCGGGGATGTCGTTGCCGAAGTCGGCCGTGAGCACCTCGTTCTCCATGTCGAGCTGCAGGGAGAGCAGCACGTTGCCCAGGTAGGGCGCCAGGGCGTCGTGGAAGGCGCGCATGCCCGTCTTCTTGTCGGGCGAGGCCTTGTAGGCGGCTTCGGCCTCCTCCAGCAGCGCCTCGATGGTGCGCAGGCGATCGGCCTGGGCGGGCATCAGGTTCGCGGCGGCGTCTTCCTTGCGCAACGGATCCAGGGGGAAGCCGTTGAGCCGCAGGGTGTCGGCGCCCACGCCCGAGAAGGTCCAGGGCGGCGGGATGCGGATCCCGTAGGCGACCAGCAGGGGCTTGCCCTCGCAGGTGACGGTGCCGTCGTCGTTGATGGGATACGGGAAGAACTCGTCCTGGTAGACGCGCCAGTAGATGAACATGGCGGTCGCCAGGACGAGCTGCACTATCGCCACCAGGAGCAGCACGCGCTTCAGGCTGAACCGCTCCGGCTGGAATCGGGACAGGTTACTCATGGCACCGCTATCGTCGCATATGGAAACCGCTTGAGCAAATTCGGGATCATCGCAGTCGGGTCAGGCGCGTGGGCTCGGCCGGGGCCGATCGGGGCAGCGCGAAATAGGTGCCCGAGGGCGCGGCGCGGCCCGCGGCGTCGCGGCCGTCCCAGACGACGGCGGCGGCGGGATCGAGGTCGAGGGTCCGCACCAGCCGGCCGCGGACGTCGAGGATGCGTACCTCCAGCGGCGCGGCGAGGGACTTGGCGGCCTCCCCCCGGGCCGTGAGCGTGACGGACGCGCCGAAGGGGTTGGGCGCGGCGCCCAGGCGTAGCGGGGCGGGCGTCGCGGCCGCGTCGGTGGCCGACGGCGTGACGCAGAGGAACGACTCCACGAGCGCCTCGTGTCCGGTCAGCGAGGTCGGCGTGTGGCTCCCCCCGGGATAGACGTGGTAGGCGTACTCCGGCGCCTCGGCGCCCTTGGCGACCATCGCCGCGTCGAGGGCCGCGCTCTGGGCGATGGGGACCACGTCGTCCCGCTCGCCGTGGTGGACCTGCAGCCACAGCCCGGCCTTCAGGTGGGGAACGACCGACCAGGCCAGCAGGTCGTGCCGCGCCTGCGTCAGGGTGATCGCGCCGCTCATGTACGGACCGGCGACGTGCTCGCCGACCAGCTCGCCGAGGCGGTCGTCGGTGGCGCCGGTGTCGACCCACTCCCGCGCGCCGGCCTCGACATGGGGCAGACGGAAATCGGTCGGCCCGTAGCGGACCGACGTGCGCTTGACGCGCGGATCGCGCAGGGCCATCCGGTAGGCCACGTTGCCGCCACGACTGCCGCCCAGCACGTAGACGCGGTCGGCGTCCGCGGCGGGCACGTTCTCGAGCACGGCCGTCAACAGGGCGATGCTGTCGTCGCAGTCGCGGTCGAAGAAGCTCGGCTCGCCCTCGCTGACGCGGGTGGGCAGGATGCCGTAGCCGTTGAGCATCTCGCCGCGGTAGGTGGGGGCGACCACCAGGAAGCCGTCGGCGATGCACTGGGACGGGTCGTCCTCGTCGAAGGTCAGCACCCAGTTCAGGTCCAGGCCGTGGAAGCCGCCGTGCAGCAGCACGAGCACCGGGTAGCGTTCGCCGGGCTCGTAGGTGCGGGGGTAGCGCAGCACGCCGTAGTGGGTGAGGCCCTCGAGGTCGTGGCTGACCGCCTGGAGGCCGAAGCCCGCGCTCGTTGCATCGCGGACGACGGTCCAGTCGGTCGGCGCGACGGCGCGCGTGGACCAGTCGGCGGCGAGGGCGGTGATCTCCGCGGGGGTCGGCGGCGCGAAGAGGTCGTCCAGATCGGGCTGGGCGTAGACGTGCGACGCGAAGAGGGCGACGGACGTCAGCAGCGCGGCCTGTACGACGAGGGCGGCCGCGAAGACGGGCGGTCGTGGCATTCGATCGGCTCCTGCAGGGGGCGATGGGCGGGGGTCGAAACACTGCGGAAAGGTACGTATATGCCGATCCCGTCGCCAGGACAGAAGGCTGCGCATCTATTCTCACGAACCCTTAAACGACACCCCCTTTTCAAGATCATCCCGCATGATGTATAGTGAGCGTGCGATGGTCGCCCCCGGGAGACCGCGCGCTCGCCTCGGCCCAGCGCCGTATCGTCCCGGGGATGTATCGGGGGATCGACGGATCGGGTTCCGCCCCGCCACCCGCACATCGAGGAGGGACCGATGAGACTGACGCTGAAGACGCTGCTCCTGCTCACCCTGACCCTGGCGCTCTGCGCCCCCACCCTGGCCAAGGACGACACCGTCAAGCCGCATCCGTTCAAGGGAGCGGTGCGCGCCGTCGAGGTCGAGCCCAACGACGACTGCACCACCGCCACGGCCTTGAACGTGGGTGATCCCATGTCGGCCGCCATCAACCCCGAGACCGACCACGACTGGTACGAGTTCACGGCCTACGGCGGCCAGTGCGTCGTCTTCGAGACCGCGCCCGGTCCGAACCAGGTCGGCGGCGACACGCGCATGTGGCTCTGGGCGGGCGACTGCACCACCCAGCTCGAGTTCAACGACGACGGCGGCGATGGCCTGTACTCGCTCTTCGAGTACACCTTCACGACCGGCGGCACCTACTACATCGAGATCGACGAGTACAGCAACAACGACCTGATCGACGAATACGTGCTGACCGCCGACGGCTGCCCGCCTCCGCCGGAGGAGCTCGGCTCGGTGTGCGAGTTCCTGGACGTCTGCTACGACTGGGACTTCTCCGTGAGCGACTGGGGCTTCATGCCCGTGGAGTGCGACGCCGGCGCCCTGGACTGGGAATACGGCGCGACGACCTACATTCCCGGCGCCCCCGGCAACGTGTGGGGCACCATCCTGAACGGGGACTACTCGATCCTCTCCGCCAGCTCGCTCGTGTCGCCGCCCTTCGAGGTGGTGCCCGGCCAGTGCGACTACATGGAGGTCTGGCATTACGTCCACGCCGAGTGGTTCAGCGAGACCAGCACCATCTGGGACGGCTGCAACGTCACCGTGAACGGGATCGTGATCCCGCCCCTGGAGGGCTACGACGGCGTGGCCGGCACCGCCCCCCTCTGCGTGGCGGGCGAAGAGGTCTTCGCCGGCATGTCCGCCAGCGGCCCGAGACGCAGCTGGGACAGCAAGTCGTGCTTCGATCTGTCGCAGTTCGCGGGCATGACGATCCAGGTGAGCTTCGACTTCGGCTCCGACGGCTCGGTCGTCTACCCGGGCTGGTACCTGGCCTACGTGAAGGTCGGCACCACCAACGAACCGGTGTCCAACGAGGATCGGACCTGGGGCGGAGTGAAGGCGCTGTACGACTGATCCGCATCCTCCTCGCGCACGACGGGCCCCGGGGCGAACCCCGGGGCCCATTTCCGTGGCGACCGCGAACCCCGGCTTGTCTTGTCCCCATCCCCCGCGACTGCTAATCTTGATCGCGCTCCGCTCCCGACACCCCCAGACCCGGAGGCCCGACGGCCTTGACGCCCACGCGCAAACAGGCGCTGCTGAGCTGGTTCCGCGAGGAATCCGCCTTCTTCATGCGCCCCGCCAAGGTGATCCGCGCCTGCGAGGCCGCGGCCCTGCGCGCGGACCTGGTCGCCGGCCTGACCGTGGCCGTGGTCATGCTGCCGCAGGCCATCGCCTACGCCATGATCGCGGAGCTGCCGCCCCAGGTGGGCCTGTTCGCCGCCATCACCGCGTCGGTGGTCGGCGCGCTGTGGGGCTCGTCGCGGCACCTGCACACCGGACCGACCAACGCCATCTCCCTGCTCGCGCTGGCCACCCTGCTGAACGTGGCCGAGCCCGGCTCGCCCGAGTTCCTGGCTGCCGCGGGCTACCTGGCCCTGATGGTCGGCGTGATCCAGGTGGTGGCGGGACTGGCGCGCATGGGCGCGCTGGTGAACTTCGTGTCGGACTCGGTGGTCGTGGGGTTCACCACCGGCGCGGGCGTGCTGATCTGCGTGAACCAGCTGCGCCACCTGCTGCGCCTCGACATCCACAGCCGGCCCGAGTTCTACGAGACCCTGCGCGAGGTCGTGGCCCACATCGGCGAGACCCACGGCACGAGCCTCGCGCTGGGACTGGGCACGCTGGCGCTGATCGCGGTCGTGCGCAGGCTGCGGCCGCGCTGGCCGTCGGCGCTGATCGGCATGGTGGGCGCCGCGCTGGTCACCTGGGCGTTCGGCCTGGCCGACCGCGGCGTGCGCGTGCTGGGCGAGATCCCCCGCAGCCTGCCGCCCCTGGCCGACCTGCCCCTGCTCGACGGCGAATTGATCTACCGCCTGGCGCCGGGCGCGCTGGCCATCGCGGCCATCGGCCTGGTGGAGGCCCTGTCCATCGCGCGGGCGGTGTCGAGCCAGAGCGGGCAGCGCCTCGACAGCAACCAGGAGTTCGTCGGCCAGGGCCTGGCGAACTTCGTGTCGGGCGTGTTCTCGGGCTACGCGGTGAGCGGCTCGTTCACCCGCTCGGCGGTGAACCACTCGGCCGGCGCGCGGACCCACCTGGCGAGCGTGTTCTCCGGCGCCTGGGTCCTGCTGGCCATGCTGCTGCTGGCGCCCCTGGCGGTGTACCTGCCCAACACGGCGCTGGCGGCGGTGCTGCTGGTGACGGCCTACGGCATGGTGGACTGGCACGAGATGCGGCGCATCGCCCGCGTGTCGGTGGGCGACTCGGTGATCATGTTCTCCACCCTGCTCGCCACGCTGATCTTCCCGCTGGAGTTCGCGGTGCTGTCGGGCGTGTTCATCTCCTTCGCGCGGTTTCTGGCGACGACGTCGACCCCCGGCGTCCACGCCATGTGCCCCGACACTGACTACGCCCACCTGGTGCCCGTCCGCCAGCAGGAGGTCTGCCCACAGCTGGCCATCGTGGAACTGAGCGGCCCGCTGTACTTCGGCGCGGTCAACCACGTGGAGGACACGCTGGAGCAGATGTGCCGCCGGAAGCCGGGCCAGATCTTCCTGCTGCTGCGCCTGCACCACGTGGACCACGTCGACGTCAGCGGCATCCACATGTTCGAGAGCGTGCTGCGTCGCTACCGCGCGCGCGGCGGCGACGTGTTCATCGACGGCGCGCGCCCCAAGGTGACGTACCTCATGCACACCAGCGGGTTCATCCGCACGCTCGGACGGCAGAACTTCAAGCTCGGGGGGAACGTGATCGGGGAGCTGTTCCATCACGTGCTACATCCGGGGATCTGCATCTACGAGTGCAAGCACCGGGTGTTCGCGGAGTGCCAGGCGCTGCCGAAGCACGAGGAGAGCGTGGATCACGAGTTCTATGGGGGGCATGCACATGGGCCGGTGCCGGAGATCAAGCCCAGTGAGGTTCGGGCGGTGATGGAGGAGGCGCCCGGGTCGATCGAGCTGGTGGATGTGAGTGAGTGGCGGGAGTTCGATAGTCGGCATATCGCGGGGGCGCGGTGTGTGCCGTTGCCTAAGTTCAGTCAGGGGGATCCTGGGTTGGAGCGGGGGAAGAGGGTGGTGTTGGTCAGTCGGATCGGGCGGCGGAGTGAGTTGGCGTTGAGGATGTTGTTGGGGTTTGGGTATGAGGATGTGGTGAATATGAAGGGGGGGATGCTGGCTTGGGAGGCGGCTGGGTATCCTATTGCGGTGGAGTGAAGGGGCTAGAAGACTAGATTAACATGATCGAGAACACGATTCCCCTCGAGGTGCCTTGCAGCTACATAGATCCGAAGTCTGGATGACAGATGCCATCGATCGACGAGAGTGTCCACCGGCCGCGGGATCAGGAACGACCCACCGTCAAACCGCTCCGCCGATAACAGCTTCGTGAGCTGGGCAAGCGGATCAAGCCTCGAGCTGGACTTGCCTGCCTTTTTCCGACATCTCGAAAAGCCTACATTTGTGTAGGCCGGAGGTGTTGAGATGAGCTCTTCCCGACGTCGCTACAGCCGCGAGTTCAAGCTGGAGGTGATCCGCCGCGTCCGCGAGAGCGGCCTGAGCCAAGCCCAGGTCGCCAAGGATCTCGGGATCAGCGCGAACACGCTGAGCCGGTGGATGCAGCAAGCCCGCCGGGAGAAGGACGAGGCCTTCCCTGGCAAGGGGAACCAGACCAGCCAGGCCGCCCTGATCAGCCGCCTTCGCCGCGAGAACGAACGGCTGCGCAAGGAGCGGGATTTTCTAAAAAAAACGGCAAGCTACTTCGCCACCCAAAAAGAGCCCGATACAGAGTGATCTCGAGGTACTTAGGCGAATACCCGGTCACTCTGATGTGCCGCGTCCTGCGGGTGAGCTACGCCGGCTTCTGGAACTGGCGCCGTCACCCGAACGGCAAGCGCGAACGGGAGAACAAGCGGCTGCTGGGGCTGATCGCCGAGGTGTTCCTGCAGAGCGGCCGGACCTACGGCAGCCCGCGGGTCTACCACGAGCTCCGCCGCCGTGGCGTCAGCTGCAGTCGGGAGCACGTAGCGCGTCTGATGCGCAAGTACGGCCTGCGTAGCCGGCACTACAGACGCCCGAAGGGTCTGACGCAGGTCGATCGCTGCCGCAAGGCTGCCCCGAACCTGCTGGACCAGTACTTCGAGGCGAGTCGCCCGAACGAGGTCTGGATGGCGGACATCACGTACATCCCGACCGATGAAGGGTGGTTGTACCTGGCAGCGGTGATGGATCTGTACACGCGGAAGATCGTCGGCTGGTCGCTGAAGGACACGCTCGCGACGGAGATCGCCCTGGAGGCGTTCGATCGTGCGGTGGCCGTCGAAGACCCTCCGCAAGACCTGCTGCATCACTCGGATCGCGGGACGCAGTACTCGAGCCTGCGCTACCAGCAGCGGCTGTGGGATCGGGAGATGATGTGCAGCATGAGCCGCCGGGGCGACTGCTTCGACAACGCGGTGATCGAGAGCTTCTTCCATACGCTGAAGGTGGAGCGGATCAGAGGGCGGCGCTACCGGACGAGGAAGGAAGCCGAGGAGGATGTCAGCCGGTGGATCGGAGTGTGGTATAATCGGCAACGCCTGCACTCGAGCCTGGGGCACGTGCCGCCGCTCGAATATGAAAGAAGCAGGAATGTTGCTTAACTGGATGTCGGAAATACTAGGGCAAGATCAACCAGGCGATGCATCCATACAAATAGAAGACGAACGTCATGGGGATCAGGTAATACATCCCGGCCAGCGTCATGCCTTCATTGCCCTGGCCAACAAGAATCCAGTTCTCGACCTCGCTGTCTATTACATACGGGATCCAGCGAAAGTGCACGCATGTCGCTAGCAACAGGATGACTACGCACCAATAGGAGTTGATCCTTCTCTCAAACGCCCTGACCATGTTCAGTATTATATCCTGCTTGCTGTCATTTATCCTCCGTCTAATCAACCAGTTCAGCACCTGCTTGAGCCTGTCGAGATAGAAAACAACATACAGACCCAGCAAGGGTAGGCTGAGACCAACGCCACAAAGGGCCACAATATCCTGAAAATACCCCACACCCTGCTGCCCGCCGGGATGTGTCATCTCATGATGGACGGCAAGGATGATTGGAATTGCCAAGCTGATCGTCAGAAGAACAAGACAGAAGGCTAGTCGGCTTTTTCTAAGCCCCTTCTCAAACAGGAGAACAAGGAGGTTTCCTCCATGTAAATGGCCGAGTTCCTTCTTCTCGTTACTTTCCTTCGGCTCCATGGTGCCTGCTTTCCGAAACGTGCGTTGGCTGATCAACTTGCTCATGGGCGATTGGAACTGCTGCGTCACCTGTAATACACCAACTGAATCACCTCAAAACCCCACCAACACCCCACCCCTAACAACCCCAACCCTCTCATCCAAAACCGCCCCATCCAACTCCACCGCCACCCCCGGCGATACCCTCAACCCGATCCCAAACCCCGGCGATATCCCCAGATCCGACTTCGCATACCCCCCAGGCTCATCGATCTCGATCTCCTCATACAACAACCCGATCCGAGCCTTCGCATACATATCCTCCATCCCCATCCGCAACACCACGTACACGCCGGTCGACCAGTGCGACCACCCGCCGTACAACCGCGTGGTCCCGTCCCCCAGCGGCAATGTAACATCCGCCTCCACCGCCAGGATCGACTCCCGCACGACCGCCAGCTCCCGCCCGATCGTCACGCCCGCCGCGTACACGTCCTCGTTCAGGACGGGCTCCGCGTGGAAGTTCAGCAGCAGCTTGCCGAGGTGGACGCTCGCGTAGTTCGAGTCGGCGGCGCGGGCCGCGGGGACGGCGGCCGTCGCCAGCAGCAGGGCCAGGCTCATGCGCAGGATCATGTCGCGGGCACTCATCGCGCACCTCCCTCGGCAAAGGCGTCTAGTATCAGGTCGCCGTCGAAGTCGACGGGCAGGACCAGGGCGACCTCGCCGCCGGAGCCGGACTGGCGGCCGAGCAGGAAGAGGCGGTCGTCGCCGGCGATCAGGTCCGTGCCGTATTCGTCCAGGCCGTTGGAGCCGTAGGTGCGGAGCCAGCGTGGGGCGCCGTCGGGGGCGAGGCGGGCGAGGATCACGTCGCGGCTGTCCGAGTAGCCGGAGCCGCGGCCGTAGCCGACCACGAACAGGTCGCCGTCGGTGTGTTCGTGGAGGGCGCCCAGGTAGAGGCGGCTGTCGTCGTCGTCGATCGGGTCCAGGTGCGTCTGCCAGACGGGATCGCCGGTGGGGCCGATCTTGCCCAGCAGGATGTGCTGGCTGCCGGACAGGTTCAGCGACAGGCCCCAGACCAGGTCGCCGTCGGCCAGGCGGATCAGGGCGTATTCCGGATTCGCCGACGTGCCGGCGAAGTTGAGGCCGGCGCTCCAGAGGGTCTCGCCGTCGAGGTCGACCTCGCCCGCGCGGTAGGCGCCCGTGTAGGTCCTGGACATGTACGTGTAACGTCCGGCGTCGCGGTCGCCCAGCAGGCGCAGGCAGTGCGAGCCGTTGTCGGGTTCGAGCTCCCAGTCGGCGGTCTCGGTGGTGTCGATCTTGGCCAGGAACGGGGCGTACGAGCCGCTGAAGCCGCAGAGCAGGTGGTCGTCCGAGGTGACGAACACGTGAGTGGGGTCGGCGTACTCGTGGAGTTCCGTGTCCCAGAGCATGGCGCCCTCGGAGGACAAGAGGAACAGCCACGAGGGGTACGAGTACGACGACCCCGCGTGGTCGGCCGCCACGTAGAGGCCGCCGTCCGGGGTCTCGTCGCAGTGGACGGCGTCGGCGTTGTCGGCGTCGGCGTAGGTGGCCTGCCAGATCTTGTTCAGGTCGGCGTCGCACTTCATGACGGCGGGGCGGCCGCCGTCGCGGCCGAGCAGGTAGGTGCCGTGCTGGCCGACCACCGCGCGGGTGATGCGCGAGAGGCTCAGGAAGTCCGGCGAGAAGGCGACGGTGTCGACGACGTGGAACGAGCGCGTCTCGCTCCAGGGGCTGGCGAGGCCGTAGTCGCCGGTGACGCGGACCCGCCAGTACCATTCGCCCTGCGCGGGCAGGGGCAGGTCCAGGAAGCGGCCGGTGGTCTCCCGAGCCACGTCGACGGTGAACAGGGAGTCCGCGGCGACCTCGAACTCGTAGTCCTCGCCGTAGGTGGCGGCGTCGTAGTCCATGGCCTGGAGTTCGAGTCCGTCCTCGCCGGCGCGGAAGTAGACGTGCCGGTCCAGGGGAGCCGCCAGGGCGGGGACGGCGGTGTAGTAGTCGCCGACCGACACCACGATCGAGTCGGCGAACACCGCGCCCGTCGCGATTTCGAGTTCGAGCTTCACGACCAGGTCGGTGTTGGATGCGGTCCACTGGCCGGGGACGAAGTACAGGGCGATCTCGTCGGGCGGCGCGGGCGACCAGCTCTCCATCAGGGAGTCGCCGAGGGTCAGCCGCAGCGTGGCCGGCTCGCGGACGTGGCCGGTGATCTTGGCCTGGAACCGCTCCGAGCTCTGGGGGAAGACCTGCTCCCCGTGGAAGGGATCGGTGATCTCGACGGTGGGGACGCCGACGTCCTCCTCGTCGGGGATCACGCTGCCGACGAGGCAGCCTCCCGTGAGCGACAGCGCCGCTAGACCGGCGATCACGAACAGACCTCGGACCTTGGTCATGGTTCCCCCCCGTGGAAATACATGTCGTCCATATGCTTGGGCGAGTCTACCTCCCGGGCGGCGATCGATCAATCGCTCGCCGTCAACCTTTCTCGGGGTACTCGCCGGCCAGGGCCCCGCGCAGGATCCCGGACACCTCGTCGCTGAAGTCCTTCCCCAGCATCCACTCCAGATAATCCGGATACTGCGTCGCGATATCCTGCAGCGACTTCCCCCGGTGCTTCCCGAACGTGAAGCACGCCCGCCCCTGATCGTCCCACTCGAACTTGCGCGAGCGGTCCACGTACCGCCCCTCGTTCGGGTTGCTCACCTTGTGCAGCGCGTCCACGTCGCCGCTCAGCTCGTCGTACTTGGCGACCATGGCGTCGAGCACCTCGAGGGTGGCCTGCACGTCGGCCAGGGCGGCATGGGCCTCGGTCAGGTCCTTGCCGCAGTACTTGGCGTAGGCGGCGACCAGGGTGCGGGGCTCCATGCGGTGGAAGATGCGCATGGCGTCGAGGTGGCGGCGGCCCTGCAGGCTGAACTCGACGCCCACGCGCCGCATCTCGTTCTCGAGCAGCGGCGCGTCGAAGTTCACGGAGTTGAAGCCGGCCAGGTCGGCGCCCTCGAAGAGCGCCTGCACCTCGTTGGCCACGTCGGCCAGGCGGGGGGCGTCGCGCACGTCGGCATCGTGGATGCCGTGCACGGCCGAGGCGCCGGGCGGGATGGGCATCTCGGGGTTGACCAGGGTGCGGTAGTCGCGCTTGGAGCCGTCGGTCTCCACGCGCACCAGGCCGATCTCCACGATGCGGTCGCGGTCGACGCTGGTGCCCGTGGTCTCGAGGTCGAAGCAGACGAGGGGTCGGTCCAGGTTCAGGTGCTGCATGATCGTTCCTTGTCAAGAGAAGGGGGCCGGGAGCCGATAATACCCCCAGGCGCCTTGCCGTGGGTAGGGCCTTTGTCGTATCCTTGTGCGGGTCCCGTACTTGTCCGGAAAGGAATCGGCCCATGACACCGGCCTCGCGACGTTGCTTCGGCGATCGGAAGGCGGCCCGCCTGCAGGCGGCGCTGACCTTGCTGACGTACGTCGTCTGCGGGCTGACCCTGACCGCGCATATCGCGTTCGCCGACCACCACTGCGAGATCCACTGCCACCCGGATCCCTTCGCGACGACGACGAGCCTGTCGGCCGACGGGCACTGCCACTTCGACCATCACTCGGTCGAGGAGCACCACGAAGAGGCCGTCAAGCCCGGCAACCCATCCCAGGGCCTGGCTCCCGCTGCGGCGCCCCCGGCGCCCGTCGTCCTGGACGTGGACGATCCGGACCGTGTCGTCGTCGCCCCGACCGCCCCCGCGCCATGCCATCGGCCCGCGCTCTCCGCGCCGGCCCGCGCGCCGCCCGCCTCCTAGACCGTCTGTTCCGTTTCCGTTCACCTAGACGAGTCCTGGAGGATATCCATGCGCGTCCTGCGTCATCTGTTGTGGACCCTGGCCCTGGCCGCGGCGATCGGCTGCGCCGAGGCCCCCGTCGACGATCACGACCACGCCCACGAGCCGATCGTCCTGCGAGCCACCGCCTGGTCCGACACCCACGAGGCCTTCGTGGAGCACGCCCCCCTGGTGGTGGGGCGAGAAACCGAGCTCCGGATCTTCCTGAGCGACCTGGAGCGGGCCGCCCCGGTCGAGGCCGGCGAGGCGGTCCTGCGCTGGACCCACGCCCGCGGCGCGGTCGTGGAGGCGCGGCTGGACGAGGCCGCGGAGCCGGGCGTCTGGCTTGCGCCCGTCGCCTTGCCCGAGGCCGGGATCTGGATCCTGGAGATCGCGCCGCCGGGCGCGGAGGCCCTGCTCCTGTCCGGGATACGCGTCCACGAGGACGCCCACGCCGCCCAGCACGTCGACCCGGGCGAGGATCCGGAGGCCATCGAGCTGCTCAAGGCGCAGCAGTGGCGCTTCGGCGTACGGAGCGAGCCGGTGGCGCTCGGGTCCTTTTCTCCCGCCACGGAGATCGCGGCGACGGCCGAGGCGCCCGTCGATC
>CAZSNA010000059.1:0-22015 GCA_964607825.1 uncultured Fibrobacteraceae bacterium
CCTCTGCGCCGGGCTGATCGCCGCGGCGGTCGTGGTGCGGCGCCGGCGGTTCCGCTGATGGGCGCCCGCGCCGCGGTCCTGCCCCGCAGCGTGTGGCCGCTGCTCGGCCTGCTCCTGGTGGCGGCGCTCTGGCTCTGGCGCGGCGCCGGTGAGACCGCGGGACCGACCCCCCTGTTCGACGTCGAACCGGACGCCATACGCGCCCTGTCCGTCCGCGGCCCCTACGGCGTGACGGTGCTCGAGCGCGGCCCGTCCGGCTGGCGCCTCGACGGCGACCGCCCCGACCGGGTCGACCCCGACGAACTCGAGGCCCTGCTCCGGCTCCTGACCACGACCCTGCGCTCGGCCGCCCTCGACGACGCCGACCTGCGCCGCAACCCCGCGGCCTACGGCCTCGACGGCGCCGGTCCCTACGGTCTGCTGCTGGGAACGTCTGCGGGCGAGCGACGTCTGCACGTCGGCGTGCAGAACCCCGCCTCCGGCCTCTTCTACGCCCGCTTCGACGGTTCCGACGAGCTGTTCCTGGTGGGGGAGGACCTGATCGAGGCGATCCACCCGCTGCCCGACCAGGTGCGCGCCCGCATGCTGTGGCCCGGTTTTCGGCGCGGCGACCCCGAGACGGTGCGCCTGCGCTTCCCCGGCGATCCCGTCTGGTACGAGACCAGGCGCGACGGAGGCGGCCGCTGGTGGCTGCGCGCGCCTGCGGACCCGGCCCGTCTGGGCGACGTGGCCCGCGCCTACCACGCCCGCCACCGAGACCGGCGCGCGACGCGCGACGGCGACGACTGGCTGCGCCTGCGCGATCGCGAGATGGAGGGCCTGCTCACCTATCTGGAGGACGCCCGCGTCCGCGACTTCCTGGCCGCCGACCTGACGCCCCCGGCCGACGGCCTGGGCGTGCGCCTGGACAACGGCCGCGAGGTGCTCTACGGCGAGCTCGAGACGGAGAACCGAGCTCAGGCCTGGCGCGACGGTTTCGTCCATGGGGTCGTGCTGCCCGGCGAGATCCCACGCCTCTATGCGGGCGGCCTGTCCCAGTACCTGCACACCGACCTGCTCGACCGCGCCCTGGCCCACGCCGATTCCCTGGGGATCTCCCGCGCCGACCTGGGCGCGATCCGCGCCACGGGCGTCGACGGTCGCTGGCGCCTGCTCGACCCCGCCTCCACGTCGGAATCCCTGGACCTGATGGTCGGCGACCTCGTCCACCTGCTGGACCACGCGCCCATACTCGGCGTGCTCCCCGACGCCGACGCGTCCCCCCTGAAGGGCTCGGAGATCGTCCTGGAGATCTGGGCCACCGGTCCCGGCGTGCCGCCCCGCACGGTCGTGCGACTGGGCGCCCATGCGGAGACGGGCGCGCCCGCCGCCTGGTATCCCGGCGACGGGCGCGTGCTCGCGATCGGACGCGATCCGCTGATCAGCTGTCGGACCGTGTTGTCGGCTGCGGTTCGGTAGGGTCTAAGGCGCCATCCGCGCCGAAAGCATCACCGGAATCGAAGACGAATACGCCAGCGCGTCCTCGAAGGGCGCCTGCAGCGGCAGCGTGGCGATCACCTTGTGGGGGTCGCAGCGGTCGGGCTGCGCCCCGAGGCAGTAGCTGTAGAGCGCGACCTGGTCCTTGAAGGTGACGCGGCGGTCGGCGGGGACCGGGGCGCTGGCGGGCAGCTTCAGACGCCGCGGGTTGACCCAGCGGCCGTCCTTCTTGACGCGGTAGTCCAGGTGCGGCCCGGTGGCGACGCCCGAGGCGCCCACGTAGCCGATCACCTGTCCCTGCCGCACCTTCACGCCCTTCTTGACGCCCTTGGCGAAGCGGGAGAAGTGCAGGTAGTAGGTCTCGTAGGACTGGTTGCTGTGCCGGATCCGGACATAGCGCCCGTTGCTCCGCTTGTAGCGGGCCTCGACCACCACGCCGTCGCCGGCGGCGACCACCGGCGTGCCCACCGGCGCCGCGTAGTCCACGCCCCAGTGGGGCATCCAGCGCTTGTGGACGGGATGGAACCGGCGGTGCGTGAAGCCGCTGGAGATGCGCGAGTAGGCCAGCGGCGCGCGCTTGAGCTGGCGCTCGAGGCTGTTGCCGGCGCCGTCGAAATAGGCCGGGCGGTCGTCCTCGGCCTCGAAGCGGAAGCCGCGGTAGGTCGTGCCCTGGTTGGTGTACTCCACGGCCAGGATGGGGCCGGTGCGCACGAACTCGCCGTCGCGGTGGATCTCCTCGTAGATGATCCGGAACGAGTCGCCCTCGCGCACGTCGCGGCGGAAGTCGACCTCCCAGCCCAGGATGTCGTTCATCTTCGAGGCCAGGGCCGGGGGCGCCTCGAGCCCCTTGAGGCTCAGGTAGACCGAGTCGTCCACCACGCCGGCCACGGCGCAGACGCGATGCTCCACCGGGTAGGTCAGCTCGTGCACGTCGTAGCCGCCCTCGGGCTTCCGCTGGAAGGCCACGAAGGACTCGGCGTCGTCGAGGTCGTACTGCATCCGGTGCACGTGGCCCGCCTCGTCGATGGCCACCCGGAAGGTGAGGCCGCGGCGGACCTTGGTCAGGTTGCGGTAGGGCTTGCAGGCCGACACCAGGGCCATGATGTCCGAGTGGCCCGCGCCGCGCTTGCGCATGGCGTCGTAGAAGGTCTGGTTGCGGCCGATGACCAGGTCGCTCTCGCTCACGGCTTCGGGCAGGGGGCCCAGGTTGGCGATGGAGTCGCCGTCGACGGCGGGCACCAGGGCCTCCGGCGGGACGTCCGCGCTGTCCGAGGCTGTGTCCGCGGCGACGAAATGGTCCAGCGCGGCGGCCGGCTCCGCGTCCCTGAAAAGAGGGCGCGCCGAGACCGCGAACAGCACCAGGAACGTGCAGATCGCCAGGAATGCGATCAATCCGTGCTTGCGGGCGAGGGACAGCAGGTCCGTGCTCCTCGGGGACGGGGGGTTCGGCAGGCTCAACGTCCTGCAACTATGGCACTTGCCCGACCTCTAAATCAAGACGTTTCTCGGGCGCCTCATCGGCGTTAGGATGTACCGGCACCCTGCAAGACCCGAGCCGTGGAGGCCGCTCCGAGCCGTGAAGACCCTCGAACTGCACCTGCACCTGGAAGGCGCCGTCACGCCGTCGCGTCTGGCGATCCTGGCCGAGCGCCACGGCCGGCCCGGCGTCCTCGACACCTGTCTGGCGGGACCGGACCGCTACCGCGCCCCGGGAGACTTCGCCGGCTTCCTGGACGTCTTCAAGGCCGTCAAATCGGTCCTGCGCACGCCCGCCGACCACCGCGACGTGGCCCTGGATCTTGCCGGCGCCCTGGCCGAGCAGGACGTGGTCTACGCCGAGGTGACCGTCGGCTACGGGGTGATGCAGCATCACGGGGAGGATCCGCTGCCGGTGCAGGCGGCCCTGGCCGAGGCCGCCGCGGAGGCGGAGTCGACCTGCGGCGTCGTGATGCGCTGGCTGCCCGACGCCGTGCGCCAATGGGGGCCCGACGCCGCCTGGCGCGCCCTCGAGGCGGCCTGCAAGGCCGGACCGGATCTGGGCGTGGTCGGGTTCGGGATCGGCGGCGAGGAGGCCGCGCGCCCGGCCGCCGACTACGAGGCCCACTTCCGCGACGCCCGCTCCGAGGGGCTCGGCACCACGCTGCACGCGGGCGAGGCCGGCGACCCCGCCGCGGTGCGCGACGCCCTGGCCGTGGGCGTTCAGCGCATCGGCCACGGCACCGCCGCCGGCGGGGATCCGCAACTGCTGTCCATGCTGGCCCTGTCGGGCACGTTCGTGGAGTTCTGTCCCGGCAGCAACGCGGCCACCGGCGCCGTCGCCCGCCACGCCGACCATCCCCTGCGGGCCTTTCTCGACGCGGGCGTGCGCGGCTGCCTGAACACGGACGATCCCGCCCTGTTCGGCCTGACGCTGGCGGGGGAGTACGCCGCCGCGGCCGAGCACCTGGGCCTGACGCCCCACGAGGCCGACGACATGCGCTGGCAGGCCCTGGCCGCCGCGTTCATGCCCGATGATCTGCGCCAGGCGATCAACGCCCGACTGATGGCTGAGCCCTGATCGGCGAACACCGCCGGTCGCGGAGGCGCAGGTCGAGATCGGACAGTCATCGGAGCACTCCGCGAGCCGCGCGGGCCAGTTGAGAATCGCTTTCAGAGTCTACACGTGTAGACTTTTGATCTGTCGGGATGTCACATGACGATAGGTCTTCGGACCCTGGTCGCCCACCACGGAGGTCGTCCGTGCCGTACACGCTGGTGCTCTTGCTGATCGCCGCCCTGGTCGGTTGCGCGTCCCCGCCGCCCGCTTCGGATCCAGATCCCCGGGTCCACGCCTTCTACTACCCCTGGTACGGCACGCCGGAACGCGACGGGGCGTACCTCCACTGGGCCCACGACCAGATGGGCGACGTCGACGACCGTCGCCGCTACCCGGGCGGCCGCGACATCGGCGCCGACTTCTACCCGCGCGGCGGCTGTTATTCCTCCACGGATCCCGTCGTCCTCGCCCGCCACATGGACGAGCTGCGTCGGGCCGGCGTGGGCGCGCTGTGCACGTCCTGGTGGGGCATCGACTCCTTCGAGGATCGTGCCCTGCCCGCGCTGCTGGACGCCGCGGCGTCGGCCGGCCTGGTCGTGAGCCTCCACCTGGAACCCATCCCGGGCCGGGATGCGGCGACGTGCCGGGAGGCGCTGACCTACCTGACGGACCGGTTCGGTGACCACCCCGGCCTGGCGCGATGGGACGGGCGGCCCGTCGTCTTCGTCTACGACTCCTACCTGGTGCCCGACGCGGAGTGGCGGCGCCTGCTGCGCCCGGACGGGGATCTCACCATCCGCGGCGCCGCCTGCGACGCGGTGATGATCGGCCTGTGGGTGGAACGGGGACACGGCGAGTCGCTGGCCGACGCGGGTTTCGACGGCCTCTACACCTACTTCGCCACCGACGGCTTCACCTACGGCTCGACCACCGGCAACTGGCCCGACATGGCGGCGCTGGCGCGGCGTCGCGGCCTGCTCTTCGTGCCCTGCGTCGGCCCGGGCTATGCGGACCTGCGGATCCGTCCCTGGAACACGGCGAACCAGCGCGGCCGCGAGGGCGGGGCCTACTTCCGGCGGATGGCGGACGCCGCCACGGCCGTCGAGCCGCCGCTGATCGGGCTGACGTCGTACAACGAATGGCACGAGGGGACGCAGATCGAGCCGGCGGAACCGGCCCGGACCGACGACTTCACGTATCGGGACTACGGCGCGGTCGGGGCCGAGGGCTACCTGGACCTGTGCCGGGAGTGGATCCGGCGCTGGCGCGACGACGCGGCGGGCGGGGACTAGTCGAGGTCCTCCACCAGCTTCTCCAGCCGCTCCTCCTCGGCCCGGATCACCTCGTCCTCCAGCCGCGGGAACAGGATCTCCTGCTTACCGAGGGGGCGGCCGGCCGGCAGCGGCCGCAGGGCCTCCTCCCATCCGCCGTTCTCCAGCGAGGTCTCCATGCCCAGCCAACCCCACACCTTGGCCATGGCGAAGGGCGTGATCGGCGCCAGCATGGGCACGATCTGCCGCAGGATCTGCAGGGCGACGGCGATGGACACGCCGCAGCGGTCCAGGTCGGTCTTGCGGGAGCGGAAGGGCGCCGACTCGTCGAAGTAGCGGTTGCCGGCCTGGCCCGCGGCGAAGGCCTCGTCCATGGCCGCGCGGATCTCGAAGCGCTCCAGACGCTCGGCCCAGCGCTCGCGGCAGGCGGCCACCTCGTCCAGCGCCGCGCGGTCGAGGTCGGTGAGGTCGGTCTCGGTCCAGGCGGGCACCTTCCCCTCGAAGTACTTGTGGGCGAAGGTGAACACCCGGTTGATCAGGTTGCCGAAGTTGTTGCCCAGTTCGTTGTTGTGCCGCGCCTGCAGGCCCTGCCAGGTGAAGTCGGTGTCGCGGGTCTCCGGCAGGGTGCGCGCCAGGGTGAAGCGCAGGGTGTCCGGCGAGAACTTCTCCAGGAATTCGGGCAGCCAGACCGCGTAGCCGCGGCTGGTGGACAGCTTGCGGCCCTCGAGGTTGAGGAACTCGTTGGCCGGCACGTTGTCGGGCAGCACGTAGTCCTCGCTGTGGTGCATGAGCATGCCCGGGAACATGATGGCGTGGAAGACGATGTTGTCCTTGCCGATGAAGTGGATCAGCCGCGTGTCCGCGTCCTGCCACCAGGTGCGCCAGGCTTCGGGGTCGCCCTGGGCGGCGGCCCATTCGCGGGTCGAGGAGATGTAGCCGATGGGCGCGTCGAACCACACGTAGAAGACCTTGCCCTCGTGGTCGGGCAGGGGCACCGGCACGCCCCAGTGCAGGTCGCGGGTGGCGGCGCGCGGCGCGAGGCCGTCCTTGAACCAGCCGCGGCAGTAGTTGAGGACGTTCTCCTTCCAGTCCGGATGCTCCGCCAGCCAAGCTTCCAGCGCGGGCTGCCACTCGTCCAGCGGCAGGTACCAGTGGGTGGTCTCGCGCATCTCCAGGGGCGAGTTGTCCAGCACGCTGCGCGGCGCGATCAGCTCCTCGGGGTTGAGGCTGGTGCCGCAGGCCTCGCACTGGTCGCCGCGGGCGTTCTCGGCGCTGCAGTGGGGGCAGGTGCCCTCGATGTAGCGGTCGGCCAGGAAACGCGCCTGGGTGGGGCTGTAGAACTGCTCGCTGGTGTGTTGCTTCAGCAGCCCGCGGGCGTGCAGGTCCGTGAAGAAGGCCTGGCTGGTCTCGGTGTGGATCTCGCGGCTGGTCTGGGAGAAGTTGTCGAAGGACATGCCCAGGCCGCGGAACGAGGCGTCGATGGATTCGTAGTTGCGGTCCACCAGCGCCTTCGGGGTGATTCCGGCCTTCTCGGCGGTCAGGGTGATGGGCACGCCGTACTCGTCGGTGCCGCAGATGAACAGGACGTCGCGGCCGCGCAGGCGCAGGTAGCGCACGTAGAAGTCGGCGGGCAGATAGGCCCCGGCCAGGTGGCCGAGGTGGATGTCGCCGTTGGCGTAGGGCAGGGCCGCGGTGACGAGTGTGCGCTTGAAGTCGGACACGTCGCATCTCCGGTCGGGGGGTGGGCAAGGATCCGGTTTACGTCTAGACTGGGAGCCGCAAACTTACGTCAAGGGCCCGTGGGCCTGCAAGGAGGATCGCCTTGGAACTGGGCATCGAAGGACGGACGGCGCTGGTGACGGCGGGATCGCGGGGCCTCGGACGGGCCGTGGCGGAGACACTCGCGCGGGAGGGGGCGCAGGTGGCCCTCTGCGCCCGCGGCCTGGAGGATCTGGAGGCGGCGGCCGCGGCGGTGCATCAGGCCGGCGCCGATCGCGTCCTGACCGGCCGGGTCGACATGGCCGCCGAAGGCGAGCTCGAAGCCTTCGTGGACAAGGTCGAGCGCGACCTGGGCCCGGTGGAGCTCTGCCTGGTCAACGCCGGCGGTCCGCCGGCGGGCGTCTTCCTCGACCTGGAGCTCGCGGACTGGGACCGGGCCTACGCGTTGACCCTGCGCAGCGCGGTGCGCCTGTGCCGGCGCGTCCTGCCCGGCATGATCGAGCGGAAGTACGGCCGCATCGTGGCCGTCACCTCCGTGGCCGTGCGCCAGCCCGTGGAGAACCTCACCCTGTCCAACGTGATCCGTCCGGCGGTGCAGGCCCTGGTCAAGGACCTGTCCCTGGTCGGGGCGCCCCACGGGGTGACCGCCAACGCCGTGGAGCCGGGCATGCACATGACCAGCGCCCTCGAGCGCCTGATCACGGCCAAGCTGGAGCAGGGGGCGCCGAGCCGCGAAGCGGTCGTCGACGGCTGGCTGGAGGAGATTCCCGCCGGCCGCACGGGCGAGCCGGAGGAATTCGCGGCGTTGGTGGCGTTCTTGATGTCGGAGCAGGCGGGGTACGTGACCGGGCGCAGCGTGGCGGCGGACGGGGGCCTGATCAAGGGCACCTTCTGAGTTGACGTCTCCGGAAACGCATCTATCTTAGCGGTTAATTGACTAAGCAACCCAACGGATCGGACCCCATGCTCGATATCATCGCCATCGTCGTATTATATTTCGTCCTGGTGAAGTGGGTGCTGCCCCGATTCGGCGTGCCGACCTGAGCGGCGCCGGACTGCTCGATCGGTGATCGGGACCAGAAGACCGACGATTCCTCCGCGAGGTGACGCCATGCCCATGTACGAGTTCAAGTGCGCCGACTGCGACGCCGAGTTCGAGGAACTGACCTCCCTGGCCGAGGTGGAGGCGGGGGTGGTCCCCTGTCCCGAGTGCGCCTCGACGCGGGTGGAGCGCCAGATGTCCACCTTCGCGTCCGGCGGCGACGCTCCGAGCTTCGGCGGCGGGGGCGGCGGCTGCGGCCACGCCGGCTTCGGCTGAGCGCACTAGCATCGAGTTGGCTCGAGGGCGGCCCGGGGGGCCGCCTTTTTTTTCGCCTCCGTACACGTTATGCAGACGCGTCGCCTTATGGCGGGATCCGGGTCGGATATCCTACGAGGGCGATGGGTCGGGCCGATGGGGCCGTCAGCGGGCCGGCCCGTTCCGGTTCGCGGCGTCGTCCTATTGATCCATCCCGATCCCGGGTGATACAGTCGGTGTTGAACATCTGTGATCCGGACCGAGAGTGCGTCGCCGACGTGTCGCTCCCCGGGTACGCTCGAACCGATATGTGCGATGATGAACGACCTGGTGATTCCCACGAAGCTGCACGTCCCCCGCCTGCCGGCGCGTGCCATCTCCCGTCCGCGCCTGGAGGCGTCCTGGGAGACCTGGGCCGACAAGCGGCTCATCCTGATCACCGCCGGCGCGGGTTTCGGGAAGACGTCTTTCGTCGCCGCCCGGGCCCGCACCTCTGATCGGCCGTGCGCCTGGTTCGCCCTCGACGAGCTCGACCAGGACGTCCACCGTTTCGCAGCGCACCTCCTGCGGACGGTGCGGCGGGCGGCGGGTGAAGCGGTTCCGGCGGACGAGGACGAGGCGGATCTGCAGCCCGAGCAGGTGCTGGCGCAGGTCGTGAGGGTGCTGCGGGACTGCCCGCGGGGATGCCTGCTGGTCCTGGACGACGTCCACCTCGTGGCCCCCGCGGCTCCGGTGCTCGGCCTGATCGAGCGGCTGGTCCGCTTCCTGCCCGAGGGCGCGACGGTCGTGCTCGTTTCGCGCGAGCGTCTGGATCTGCCGAGCATGCGCCTGCGCAGCCAGGGCCGGGTGGCCTCCCTGGAGGGGGGCGCCCTGGGTTTCGACGCGGAGGAGCTGGAGCGGTTCATCGCGCTCCGGCTGCCCGACACGGAGTTCCGACCACGGCATCTGCGGAGCCTCGCGTCCCTGACCGAGGGATGGGCGGCGGGCCTCGAGATGTTCTGCCAGGTGATGGGGGACGACGCGGCCCGGGGCGTCGACGAAGTCCTGGACGGCCTCGATTCCGCGGGGGCCGGCTGGTTCGACTACTTCGCCGAGGAGGTGCTGACGGATCTCGACGACCGGACCCGCGCCTTCCTCCTGCACTCCTCCCTGCTGCCCCGTCTCGAGGCCGACCTCTGCCGCCAGGTACTCGGCGAGGCGCGCAGCGAGGCGATCCTGACGGACCTGTGCCGGCGCAACCTGTTCACCTTCCCGACCGAAGACGGACACTACCGCTACCACCACCTGTTCCGGGAATTCCTCCACACGAGGCTGGTCGAGACCTCGGACCGGGACGAGCTGCAGCGCCTGCAGCGCCGCGCGGGCCGGGCCCTGGCGAAGCGGAAATCCTGGGTCGAAGCCATCATCGCCTTCGCCGAGGCCGGAGACGAGGAGGCGGTCTCCCGCCTGCTGGACCGGCGAGGCGAGGGCCTGCTCAGGAGCGGACGCTTCACGGCCCTGACCCGGGTGCTGGACGGCATGCCGGTCCGTCACGTCAACTCGTCGCCGAGCGCGCTGCTCGTCCGCGGACGCATCCACGAGATCCAGGGCCGCTGGCCGGAGGCGGAGAAGGCCTATCGCAAGGCGCTCCGGCTCGACGTCACCGGATCCCGTCGCGTGGAGCTGCTCAGTCTGCTGGCGCGGTTGTTGATCCTGCAGGGGAGATACCGGGCCGGTATGAGGATGTGCCGTCAGGCCCTGGACGAACCGGGACGGATGAAGACGCGTATCCGCGCCCGCATCCTCGGCATGCAGGGCATCGCCTACGCGGATACGGGCCGGATCGACGAGGCGGAGCGGCACCTGAACCAGGCCGCCGCCATCTATCGGCGCAAGGCGTATTCCATCGACGAGGCGCGGACCCTCTACCTGCTCGCGGCCAACGTCTACATCCCGCGCGGCGATTTCGAACAGGCGAAGCGCCTGTCGCGGAAGGCCGTCGTCATCAGCCGCAAGCTCGAGGAGCCGCTGCGCATCTGCCACAGCCTCGGCGTGCTGGGCTGGGTGCTGGTCATGAGCGGCGATCATCGGGAAGGCCGGACCGTCACCGAGACGGCGCTCCGGCTGGCCGAGAATCTCGAGTATCACACGATGCTGGGCATCTGCCGCTACACCCTGGGCCTGTACGGCCTGATCACGGGCGACCTGGCTTCGGCGCGTGGACACTACGAGAGCGCGCGGGAGCTGGGCGCGCGTCTGGGCGAGGCCGAGCTGCGGTCCATCCCCCATCTCGGCCTGGCGTCGGTGGCGCTCGCCGACGGCAATCGCCACGCGGCCCGCAAGCACGCCCGGCGGGCCCTCGAGATCGTGAAGGAGACCCGGGACGTCAAGACGGAGGCGCAATGCCACGTGCTCCTGGGCCGCCTCGCCGCGGCGACGGATGTCCGGCGGGCCGAGGTCCACTGGGGCCAGGCGGAACGCCTCCTGCGTCGGTTCGGGGCCGTGTTCGAGCTCAGCCGGTTGCAGTTGCACCGCCTCGACGCCGGGCGCCCGGACCAGGTCGACCGGCGCCGGCGCATCGCCGACCTGCTGTCGAGCGTCGCCGAGCACGGCCACGAGCCGCTCTTCACGATCTTCGAGCCCGCGGCCGCCGCCCGGGTCCTGACCCAGGCCCTGCGACTGGGGGTCGAGGCCGACTACGTCACGGGCCTGCTGGTCCGGTTGGGTAAGGTCTGCGTCCCGGAGCTGTCCGCCGCGGTCGCACAGGCGGGGGAAGAGGCGAAGCACGCCGCGGAGCTGTGCCTGCGGGCCGTGGACATCCTGACGCAGATCGGCGGCGAGTCCGCCCGCGTCGCCCTGGCCGACCTGTCCGTCGGGCTGGCCGACAACGACGCGACCGCCGGACTGGTGACCGAGAAGCTGGAGGCCATGCCCGACGTCCCGCTGCGCATCCGCGCCCTGGGACCGCTCGTCCTGGACGTGGGCGACCGGACGCTGGAGTTCAGGACCTGGCGGTCGAAGCGGGCCCTCCGGCTCTTCCAGGTCCTGCTGGTGAACCGGTTCAAGTGGATGACCAAGGACGTGCTGCTCGAGGCGCTCTGGCCGGACGGCGATCTCGCCAAGGCCACCAACAACCTGCGCCAGAGCGTGTACCTGCTCCGCAAGCTGCTCGAGCCGGATCTGCCCGAGACCAAGCTGTCCCACTACATCCTGCAGCATCACGACACGTATCGCCTGGAAGCCGGCACCGGTTTCGACTACGACGTCCTGGACTTCGAGGATCTCCTGTCCGGGGCGGACGCGCACGCCCACGCGGGACGTATCGAGGAGGCCCAGGCCGACCTGCGGGCCGCGATCGCCCTGTATCGCGACGACTTCATGTGCGAGAGCCCGTACGAGGAATTGGTCGCCTTCGAGCGCGAGCAGTTGCGCGACAGGCTGCTGCAGGCGCTCGCCAAGATCGTGGACATGCACGTCCGGGCCGGCCAGTGGCGGGACGCCCTGCCGTTCTGCCGTCGCGGCCTGGAGCTCGACGCCTTCAACGAGTCGCTCTACCACCACCTGCTCCAAGCCCACTACCGGCTGGGCGACCGTCGCGAGGCCCTCGAGGCCTACCACCGCTACGAGCGGATGATGATGCAGGAGTTCGACCTGCTCCCGTCCGCGGAAATGCGGTCCCTGGTCGACAAGGTCATGGCCCTGGACGATTCGCCGGGCCAACCGTAATCCCCGCGTAATCCCCGTTTCCTAAGTTCTCCACGGTGATACGACCACGTCCGCCGCCGGCTGGCGGCTTGTCGCGAACGAGGAGGGACCGACATGAAACGGAGTCCGATGATCATGCGCGCGCTTCTTCTGCTGCTGCCCGTCCTGTGGATGGGGTGCGGCAACGACGTCACCGACCCCGACCCGGATCCGCCGCAGGATCATCCGATCGTCGAGGTGGGCGGCGCCGTCGTCCTGCCCGCCGGCTACGGCGGCGACCCGGCCGCCCTGAAGGTCATGAACGGGATCGGCACGGCGGACTGCGACGCCGCCGGCGCCTTCACGCTGCCCTGCTACGAGGACCGGTCGCAGTTCGCGCTGCTGCTGGGACCGGACGGCGCCCCGCTCTACCTGGGCTGGCTGTCGGACGTGGACGGCGAGCTGTCGGGACGCAGCACGGCCGAAGTGCTGACCTGGCTCGGCCTGGGGGCCTGGATGCTGCCCAACGACGCGGCCGACGCGGTCCGCGGCCTCCTGGCCGACCCCGCGACGGATCTGAGCGCCCTCGCCGCGGCCGTGGACGCCGAACTGCTGCTCGATCCCGACGGGTTCACGTCGGCCAACGCGGTCGTCGGCGACGCCCTTGCGAACACCGTCGGCGCGCTGCTGGCCAAGGCCGGCGCCGCCAAGGATCTGGTCGTCGATCCCGACTCCACCATGAGCGGCGTGGACGTGAGCTACCGCGGCGGCCTGAACTCCATCACCATCGCCAACGAGTTCCGCCGCCGCGCCGTCGCCTACGTGTGGCGCATGAGATATGACACGGAGACCGAGCAGAACGTGCCCTTCGACGACGAAGGCCCCATCGCGACCCTCGAGGTGTCACCGGCCGCCGCCAGTTCGGTCGTCCCGGGCACCGTCGGCGAGGCGCTGGCCGGGGATGCGAGCTATGTGAGCCAGGAGCTGCCGCCCCTGGTCACGCCCCACTTCTCCGAGTCGGTGCAGACCTTCTTCGCCGTCAACGTGCTCGGCTTCGGCGCCGCGCCGCCCGAGTCGCCGGGCGACTACACGGCCGAGGAGCTGGAGCACGGCCGGGCGATCGCCATGCGCGGCCTGATCCAGGACCTGTTCCTGCCGCTGGTCTTCCAGCTGGCGGCCGCCCCGATCCCGGCCGACGACGTGGACGACGTGCTGGACGACGACGTCTTCGCCTCAGCGCTCGAAGATCTCACGACCCTCGCGGCCGCCGAGCTGGCGGGCTATGAGCAGGCCGTGACCGTCGATCGCGACTGGTGGACGGCGCTGGACATCCTGAGCGAGGGCGTGACGGCGAACGCGACCGTGGGCGCCGGCGCCTGGGACCTGATCGACGCCGTGCTGTCGGACCTGGGCTACGCGCCCGCGGACATCGACGAGATCTTCGACGTCGTGACGGATCTCTTCGCGTTCTTCGACCTGTCCACGGTCGTGGCCGGGCATCTCGACGTCACCGCCGTCGGCGCCCAGCTCGGCGCCTGCAAGGAGGCCGAGACCTGGGAGATCGTCGTCACCGAGGCGGGTGTGGCGGAGCCCGCGACCGTGCACATCGACCCGGGCGCGTCCGAGATCGGCTTCTACGAGGGCCAGACTCTGAGCCTGGTCATCGACACGCCGCCGGCCGGCCTGCCCGACGACGGGGCGTATCTCTACGAGTGGTCCTGTCCCGGCACCTGCGGCACGCTGATCAACCCGCTCAACCCGGCCGACTCCAGCAACGATTTCCGGACCGCCAGCGCCCAGGTCCGCTACGTGGCCCACAGGGCCGTCGCGGGCACCGAGATGATCCACTGCACGCTGTACGTGCAGGTGGGGTCGAGCGACATCGAGGTGGCCGACACCGACGCCGAGATCGAGGTCGTCAACGTCGAATACGAGGTGACGCTGCCCGACTCGCTCTCGCTCTGTCCTGACGGGAGCTACACGTTCCACCCCTCGCTCACGCCGGCCCCGAGCAGCGATCTCGAATTGAGATACACCTGGTCGTGCTTCGGCTCGGCCGGCGTCCTCGAAGGCCCCGACGGGGAAACGAACACCTGGTCCAGCTCCGAGCCCGCCGCCACCTACACGGCCGGCGACGGCGGCACCGACACCGTCGAACTGAGCGTGAGCGCGAACGTGGACAACGTCTACGTTCCCCTGGCCTCGGCGAGCGTACACATCGAGGCCGAAGTGCCGACGGTCTTCTATGGCGAGACCCTCCTCGTGTGCGATATCACAGAAGACGGGACCGGTGCTCAATTCTGGGTCTACGTCTATTTCGACAAGATCCCGGGGGTCGACCGCTACCACCTGGAAGGGTCGGGTTTCGACGATCCGGTGTACTACGGCGATCACATCTCGGTCACGGGACCGCCCTGGCTTCATGGAGCCTGGAGCATCGAGTCCGAAACCTGGGTGAAGTGCTTCATAGCGGGCGGGTCGTTCGCCCATCATCCTCCCGGCACCTGGACCGACTGCGATCAGGTTGCGGAAGGCACCATGTGGCGCTTCGAAGGGGCGGTCTGGGAGGTCACGCCGATCTGCGAGTAGGGAGGCCGTCGGCCCATGCCCCCCCGGCGACGGGGGGGCGCGGGTCCGGGGCTCGTCGGCGTCAGCGGCCCCGCCACCGCACCAGCCGCTCCCAGGGCGGCCGCCGGATCGCCTCGGGATAGGCGTGTCCCAGCCAGATCACCAGCGCCCCCAGCATCAGCCCCCCGATCACGTCCACCACGTAGTGGTAGCGGCAGTAGACCGTCGAGGCGCAGAGCAGCGCCCACAGGGCGGTCATCCAGCCCCGGTGCTTCGGGAACAGCTTCCAGACGTGCCACCAGCCCATCATCGAACCGGCCACGTGGCTGCTGGGGAAGGCCGCGCCCAGGATGGCGCCGTTGGCGTGGATCAGCCGCATGACGTCGGTGAAGATCCAGCCGTCCACGTCGATGGGACGGGTGGTGAGGAACTTGGGGCCCCAGGCGGGGAAGAACGTGTACAGCGAGTAGCAG
Organism: uncultured Fibrobacteraceae bacterium; assembly: GCA_964607825.1. Classification (GTDB taxonomy): domain Bacteria; phylum Krumholzibacteriota; class Krumholzibacteriia; order LZORAL124-64-63; family LZORAL124-64-63; genus JAHIYU01. The sequence continues at coordinate 15,004 of CAZSNA010000059.1, forward strand.
AGCAGCATGGTGGCGCCGAGGTCGCGCACGAAGGCCCGCACGGCGGGCCAGCGGTCGGATCCGCATCCGCGCAGGATCATCACCAGCACCAGCGGCGCGAAGAAATAGTACGTGAAGTACGCGAACTCCATCAGCTCGTGGAACCAGGGCCAGGGCATGGCCCGCGACCAGGCCAGGCTCGGCTGCAGGCCGAAGAGACTCTCCTCCAGGCTGATCAACCAGGGATCGAAGGAGTGATGGAAGCCGTGGAAGACGATGCCCAGGAACTCCATCTCCGCGTAGAAGAGCGGGAAGGTGAAGGGCAGGTAGATCTCGCCGATCAGTCTCAGCACGGGAGACCGCGAGCGCCGCAGCAGCGGCGGCACGAACCAGAAGACCAGCGCCAGGGCCCAGTGCGCGGCCAGGCGCCAGTAGGGATGGGCCACCACGCCGGGGGTGAGCAGGGGATAGACCCCGCTGACAACCAGGTAGACCACGGCCCAGCGGTCCAGGTTCGGACGGCTGAGGGACAGACGGGCCATGGTGCGCTGCATCATCACAGCCATGACTCCCGGCGATAGAACTCCAGGGTCTCGGCGAAACCGACGTCCAGTAGACGCGCATCGGCGAAGCCGAGTTCCCTGCGCAGGCGCGATCCGTCGCAGGCCCAGCCGTCCACGCCCACGTCGCGCAGGCGGTCGGGGGCCAGCAGGGGCAGCCGGGAGGCCCGTTCGCCGCCCACCAGGCGGGCGGCCAGTTTCAGCAGTTCCACGGGCAGCGGGAGGGTCAGGACGCCGCGGCCGAAGGCCCGCGACACGGCGTCGACCAGCTCGGAGAACAGGTGGGGCGCGCCGTCGTCCACGAAATAGGGGCCTGTCGCCCGGTCGTTCTCCGCGAGCAAGACCGCCGCGCGGGCGGCGTCGCGGCCGTCGACCAGGGACAGCTCCTTGACCCGGCCGATCCGCGCGCTCAGGCCCCATTTGGCCGCCTTGAACAGGGGGAGGAAGGCCACGTCGTTGGGGCCGTACAGGGCCGGCGGCCGCAGCACGGCGGTGCGGAAGGGCCAGTCGCGGGCGCAGAGCGCCTCGGCGGCCACCTTGGAGCGGCCGTAGGCGGTGATGGGCTCACAGGGGTCGCTTTCCAGCCGCGGCCGGCCGGGTATGGACGGTCCGGAGGCGGCCAGGCTCGAGATGAGCACGAAGGACTCGACCGTGCCGGCCCGCGCCGCCGCGTCGAGCAGGCGGCGGGTGCTGAGGGTGTTGCCGCGCTGGTACCCCGCCTCGTCGTCGGAGCGCACCACGCCGGCGCAGTGGATCACCGTGCGGGCGCCGTCGACCAGGGCGTCGAGGGTCTCGGGGCGGGCGTCGTCGGCTTCGCCGGGGGGCGGGACGAGATCGGCCTCGAGGGTGTCGATCCCCTTGCCGTCGATCCAGCTCGTGTCGCTGGTGGCGCGCACGTTGGCGCGCACGGCCCAGCCGCGGGCCAGCAGGACGTCGGCGATGTGTCCGCCGAGGAACCCCGTGGCGCCGGTCAATGCGGCGCGCCCACTCATGACAGCGGCAGGTCGTAGATGCGGTAGGTGCGGTAGATCTTCGCGCCGAACTTCTCGAGGATGCTGTTCATGGGCGCGTTGTCCTCGAGGATCCAGCTGCACTCGCCGGCGGTGATCCCGCCCTTGAGCGCGGCCTTGTAGGTGCGCAGGATCATCATCAGGTCCACGCCCTTGCGGCGGTGTTCGGGCAGCACGCCCAGCAGCAGGGTGCGCGCGTAGGTGATCTTCTTGCGATCGAGCAGGAACTTGAAGATGCCGAAGGGGAAGAGCTTCCCCTTGACCCGCTTCATGGCCAGGTTGAAGTCGGGGATGGTCATGCAGAAGCCGATGGGCTCGCCCTTCCACTCGGCGATCAGCAGCAGGTTCTCGTTGACCATCGTCTTCATCTCCTTGGCCGAGAAGTAGAACTCCTCGGGATCCATGGGGATGAAGCCCCAGTTCTGCGACCAGCACCGGTTGTAGAGGCCGCGGATCAGCTCGACCTCGTTGGCGAAGTCCTTCTTGTTGATCGGCCGCACGATCAGGTCGGTCTCACCCTTCAGCACGCTCTTGGTGGCCTTGGCGAAGCGGTCGGACACCTTGATGTCGTCGGCGTGGACGCGCCAGGCCCAGAGGTCCTTGCACTTCTCCAGCCCGTCGTAGCTCTCCATGAGCGCCTGGTAGTAGGGCGGATTGTAGGCCATGCCGGTCACGGCGGAGCCCGCCTCGCCGTCGATGAAGAGGCCGGGGTTGTCGTGGTTGGTGGTGAAGTTCAGGGGGCCGCGCATGACGGTCATGCCGCGCTCGCGCAGCCAGTCGCGGGCGGTGTCGAGCAGCGTGTGGGCGACCTCGCGGTCGTCGACGCATTCGAAGAAGCCGAAGAAGCCGGTGGTCTGGTCCCAGTGCTCGTTGTGGTAGCGGTCCACGCAGGCGCCGATGCGGCCGATCACCCGGCCGTCGCGCTTGGCCAGCCACGTGCACGTCTCGGCGTGGTCGTGGAAGGGGTTCTTGCGCGGATCGAAGAACTCCTTGAGCTGCGCCAGCAGGGGATAGACGTAGTCCGGGTCGTCGGCGTAGACGTCGTAGGGCAGCTTCAGGAACGCGTCGAGATCCTTCTTGCCGGAGACCGGCGCGACGGTGAACTCCATCGTCCCTCCTGTGATGGATGCGGTCAGCCGATGACGCCCAGCTCCCGGCCCACCCGGCCGAGGATGTCCATGGCGCGGTGCACCTCGTCCTCGGTGTGGGTGGCCATGAGGCTCAGGCGGATCAGGGCGTCGCCCTTCTCGACGGCCGGCGAGACCACCGAGTTGACGAAGACGCCCTCCTCGAAGAGGCGATGGCACATCTGGAAGGCCATCATGTCCTCGCCGATGACCACGGGGATGATGGGCGTCTCCGAGGGACCGGTGTCGAAGCCGGCGTCCTTGAGGCGATCCATCATGACCTCGGTGTTGCGCCAGAGCTGGGTGAGGCGCCAGTCCTCCTCGAGCATCACGTCGACGGCGGCCGACACGGACGCGCAGGAGGCGGGGGGCATGCTCGCGGAGAAGATGAGCGAGCGGGCGACGTGCTGGATGTAGTGGATGGTGTCGGCGTCCGCCGCGATGAAGCCGCCGACCGAGGCCAGGGACTTGCTGAAGGTGCCCATGATCAGGGGCACGCGGTCGGTCAGGCCGAAGTGGTCGGCGGTGCCGCGGCCCTGCTGGCCGAGCACGCCCACGCCGTGGGCGTCGTCGACCATCAGCACGGCGTCGTGCTCGTCGGCCAGGTCGGCGATCTCGGGGAGCCTGGCGATGTCGCCGTGCATGGAGAACACGCCGTCCACGATGATCATCTTGCCGTTGGTGTCGCAGGTGTCGAGCACCTGGGACAGCGAGTCCATGTCGTTGTGCTTGTACTTCTTGACCTGGCCGAAGCTCAGGCGGGTGCCGTCGATGATCGAGGCGTGGTCGGTGCGGTCCACGATGGCCGTGTCGCCCCGGCCGACCAGGGCGAAGATCGTGCCCAGGTTGACCATCATGCCGGTGGAGAAGACCAGGGCCCGCTCCTTGCCGACCAGCGAGGCCAGCTTCTCCTCGAGCTCGATGTGGATGTCGAGGGTGCCGTTGAGGAAGCGGGAGCCCGCGCAGCCGGAGCCGTACTTGTCCAGGGCCTGCTTGGCCCGCTCCTTGACGAGCGGGTGGTTGGTCAGGCCCAGGTAGTTGTTGCTGCCGAGCATGATCACTTCCCGGCCGCCGATCCGCACGGTGTTCTCCTGCGCGGATTCGATGACCCGGAAGTAATGGTACAGACCGGCCGCCTGGAGTTCCTTGGCCGCCGTGAACTGTCCGACCTTGTCGAGTAGACCCATCGTGTCCTGCAATCCTTGCTGAATCACCGGAGGCGGCGCCGTCCGGATGAACCGATACACCTCGCCACCCACGTCCGTTTGCGGGCGCGGAGTCGGCAAAATACGAGTCCAGGGGCGACTCTACCAGTCTTTTCCGACATCTACCACCCTAAATGGCCCCCTGGCGCCGCAGCAGCGAACGCGCCTCCGCGGCGATGAACAGGGCCAGGATCACGAGACATACGGCGATGCCCGCCAGAAGGTTCTGTCCGACCTTCAGGAACTGCCGCGCCTGCCAGACCAGGGCCGCCACGGTGGTCGCCAGCATGAAGATCGCGGGCAGCAGGGTGGCCAGACGCGGCTTGCCCCGGCCCACGAGCCAGCAGGAGACCACGATCAGGCTCAGGGCGGCCACGAGCTGGTTGGTGGCCCCGAAGACCGGCCAGATGCGGGTGTAGCTGTCGCTGGCGCCCAGCCAGCCGGCGATCAGGACGGTGGCGAGGGTGGCGACCCAGCGGTTGGCCAGGGGAGAACCGCCCCCGACCTCCTGCAGGACGAAGCGCGCCAGGCGCGTGGAGGTGTCGAGGGTGGTGATCACGAAGGCGTTGATCATCAGCATGCCGAAGAACAGGCCGGCCGGCGCCGAGAGGCCGGGGAAGGCGTCCGCCAGCGCGCCCAGCCCCGTGGCGAAGGCCACGATGGGGCCGCCGCCGTCCTCGGACAGCAGGTGCTGCAGGCTGCCGACGGCCGGGATCGCGCCGCCGTCCCAGCGCAGCGTGCCGGCGGCGATCAGGATCACCAGTCCCGCCAGGGCCGCTTCCAGGATCATCGCCCCGTAGCCCACGCGCAGGCCGTCCGACTCGCGGGCGAGCTGCTTGCTGGTGGTGCCGCCGGCCACCAGGGAGTGGAAGCCGCTGACGGCGCCGCAGGCGATCATCACGAAGAGCACGGGCCAGATCGGTCCCTGCGCGGGATGGAGGCTCGCGACGGCCGGCGCCTCGAGGGTCGGATGCAGAGCCAGCAGTCCCAGCAGGCCGCCGCCCAGCCCCAGGTAGAGGATCCAGGTGCTCAGGTAGTCGCGCGGCTGCAGCAGCAGCCAGACCGGCAGCACCGAAGCGGCCACGCAGTAGAGCATCAGCACCCAGAACCAGAACGTGACCGCGGGCAGGCCCAGGACGGTCTCGCCCAGGTCGACGGGCACCCGCTGCCCCAGCCAGATCAGCCCGGCCAGCACCGCCAGGGCCGCCAGGGTGGACGGTCCCAGTCGCAAGCCGCCCCGCAGCACGACCCGTCCGAAGACCATGGCCAACCCGATCAGCCCGAAGGTGGGCAGCACGATGGCCGGTCGGGCCACGAAGGTCCTGGCCGTGATCACGCCGAACACCGCCACCACCAGCACCAGGGCGCACCACAGGAAGATCGACAGCACCAGGCGCGCGCGGCGGCCCAGGGTCCGCTCGGCGATCTCGCCCACCGACACGCCGCCGCTGCGCACCGAGGCCATCAGCGAGAGGTAGTCGTGGACCGCTCCGATGAACACCGAGCCCAGCGCCACCCACAGCAGCGCCGGCAGCCAGCCGAAGAAGGCCACCCCGAGCAGCGGGCCCACGATGGGCCCCGCCCCGGCGATGGAGGAGAAGTGATGGCCGAAGAGCACCGGGGTGCCGGCGGCGTGGTAGTCGAGGCCGTCGGCGCGGGCGCCGCTGGGGACGGGGTTGGTGTCGTCGGGCGCGATCAGGCGGCGGGCCAGGCGGCGGCCGTAGACCCGATAGCCCAGGACCAGCCAGACGGCCAGCGCGCCCCCGATCCAGAGGGTGTTCAAGCGGAGGCCTCCTCGCCGAAGACCTCGGCCTCGAAGACCTGGAAGTCCGCGCCCTCGCGCCAGGCCTCGGGATCGAGCCCGGCCTTCAGGGACAGGTGGGTCAGCATGGTGTCGCGGTCCCAGCCCTCCTCGGCGGCCACCTGGGGCAGGAACACCGACCGCCGACCGCCCCGGGACAGCACCACGCCGTGGCGGGGGACCTCGATGTGTCGCCAGTGGTCGACCGGGCGCAGGGGCGTGAGCGCGGAGATCTCGATGCGGATCCCGTCGAGTTCGTGGGCGTCCACCGGCGCGAAGCGCGGGTCTCGGAAGGCCGCCGCCCGGGCGTTGTCCGCCACCGCCTCCACCAGGGGCTTGACGCCCTCGATGTAGCCGATGCAGCCGCGCAGCCGTGCGCCCGCGTGCAAGGTGACGAAGGCGCCGCGCGACTCGGCCAGGGCGGGCGTGGCGGGATCGAGGCGCGGCGCGGGCCCGCCGGCGGCCTCGGCCTCGATGACGGCGCGGGCCAGTTCCAGCAGGCGCCGGCGTTCGTCGGGGGTCAGGGGCGCGCTCATGCGTCCTCCTCCAGGGCGGCCAGCAGGGCGGCGTAGCTGACCGAGAACGCGTAGTCCCGGTCCCGGTCGCCACTGCGAGTGTAGGCGAGCCGGGCCGTGCGGGGACGCGACGGCCAGGGCAGCGACAGCACCAGCGCCGCGGCTTCGAGCCCGCACATGGTGATCCCCGTTTCTCGGCCGTAGGCGAGCAGCCGGGCCGCGTCCCAGTCCGTCACGGCGTCCAGGGCGCCCTCGTCCAGGCGCCGCAGGTTTTCGGGCACGTCCTCGGTGAAGGGCACGTAGCCGTAGGCGGCGCCGTAGTGGGTCAGGTCGGTGGAGATCACGAAGAGCGAGCGGCCGTCGACGAAGTCGCCCAGGGCCGCGGCCGCCGCGGCGCGCAGTTCTGCGCTCAGGTGCGGCACCAGCAGGGGCACCACCGGCGGCGGCGGGTCCAGCACGGTCTGCAGGAAGGGGAGCTGGATCTCCACGGCGTGTTCCTCGGCGTGGGCTCCGGGTTCGCAATGGAACGCCGGGCACTCGGCCAGGCACGCGCAGGCTGTGCGGTCCACGGGCACCTCGCCCAGGGGGGTGGCGTAGGCGTCCGCGTCGGGATATGAGATCCGCGTCAACGGATGACGGTGGTTGGGCGCCAGGATCAGCACGCGGTCGTAGTCGCGCCCGTCCAGCAGGCCCCAGCCCCGGCCGGCCGTCGGGCCGCTGTAGGCGTAGCCGGCGTGGGGCGCCAGCAGGGCCACCGGTCGTCCCGGCGGCGCGGCGGCCGGGTCGGCGGCGGCGCAGTAGGCGCGGACCTGCCC
>CAZSNA010000060.1:0-21468 GCA_964607825.1 uncultured Fibrobacteraceae bacterium
GAGTCGAAGGCCTCGTTCTTTACCGCTCGCCGGCTAGAAGCGCGCCGACACCCAGTCGGACACCGCCTCCAGCGCCGCCGGCGCGAAGGTCTCCTCGATCCCCCAGTACTCCGCGATGCTGCCCGTCCCCGCCGTCTGGAACAGGTGGTTGAGGCCGGGCAGCTCCCACACCGTGACGTCCGGATTGCCGCCCTCGGCCAGGGCCCGGTCGATCTCGGGCAGGCTCTGGGCGGATTCGACCTGCAGATCCTTGCTCCCGCACAGGGCGAGCACCGGCACCGTGACGCGCGCGAGCACGGGTCGGGGGTCGTGGAGCACGAAGAAGCGGAACCAGGGCGAGGTGACGCGGGCGAATTCCGTCTCCACCTGGGACTCCAGGACGTCCTCGTCGAGACCCGGGCCGCCCATGGCGCGGGTCGAGATCCGGAGCTGCTCGCGGACGGCCTCGTCGGCGGCGTCCGTGCGGATCAGCTCCATCAGCCGCCGCTGGGCCTCGAGCATGATCGCGAGGCTCGCCTCGGGCACGCCCTGGGCGCGGCTCATCAGCTCGACCTGGCGGTGCAGGATCTCGTCGCCCGGCACGCCGGTGCCGGCGAGCAGCACGATGAAGGCGACCGAGTCGCAGCGCACGGCCGCCATGGGCGCGATGATCCCGCCCTCGCTGTGACCGATCAGTCCGATGCGGGCCGGGTCCACGCGGGGGTGGGCCGCCAGGAAGCGCACGCCGGCCAGGGCGTCGTCGCAGTAGTCCTCGGTCGTGGATATCGACCGGTCGCCGGTGGAGCCGCCCACGCCCCGGTCGTCCACGCGCAGCACGGCCACCCCGCGGCGGGTCAGGTGGTCGGCCAGCACGTGGAAGGGCCGGTGGTCGAAGACCTCCTCGTCGCGGTTCTGGGCGCCGCTGCCGGAGAGCAGCAGGACGGCGGCGAAGGGACCCGGGGCGTTGGGATAGGTCAGCGTGCCGGCCAGCGATATGTCGCCGTTGGCGAAGACCACCTCCTCAGCCAGGTACGGGTAGGGCGGTCTGGGATCCTGCGGCCGCACCACCGCCGACGCCGTCTCGCGCGTCAGCCGGAAGGGGAACTCGAGACCGCCCTGGCTGAAGACGCCCGCGATCTCCCCCGGGGACGGCCGGCCCGAGAAGACGGGCTCCCCCGGGATGTCGGCCAGCGCGAAGCCGACCGAGTCGGCCGCGACCGCGATCCCGGTCAGGAGCAGGCCCACCGCGCCCTGGGCGGGAATGTCGATGCTCCCCTCCCACCAGCCGTCGCGACGGACCAGGTCCACCTTCACGAACAGGTCGGAGGCGGGCAGTTCGATGTGGCCCTCCCAGTGCCCGGCGATCGCCTCGACGACGTCGGTCTCGAGGGGCGGTACGGCCTTCCGTTCGGCCGGCGAGGGGACGTGGGGCAGCTGGAAGAGCCCGGCGAGGCGGCCCTCCCCGTCCAGGACCACGCGCAGGTCGATGGTCTCGGCGGCGAAGACCACCGGAACACGGTAGCGTCGATAGCCGTCGACATCGTCCTCGTGCCAGGCCTCGCCGACCTCGCCCGGCTCGCCGAGCCCCCTCAGCAGACGGTCGCGCAGACCGGTCACGGCCTCGGGGGTCATGGCCCTCGCCATCTCCGGGGTCATCGGCAGCTCGGACAGGGCGTCCGGCGCCGCGAACAGGCGGTCCACGACCCGCCGGGCGTCCGCTTCTGGAGACGCGGCCCGGGCGATCGCGGCGCAGCACATCAGGACGAACAGCAGACGGATGGTAACTCGCACGCGTCGCCCCTTCGTTTGCGTCCGGCGGGGCGCCTGCGCGGAACGGCCCCGCGTCCCGGCCTGGGGACCGGAACGCATGGCGGGACCGCCCGCGTAGCGGCTAGCGGTAGACGGCCTTCAGTCCGCCCCAGTCGAGCCGCGTGTTCGACTGCGGTTCGCACTCGACGGGATCGGGATCGACCAGGGTCGCGTTGATCGTCATCTCGATGCAGGTCTCGTCGACCCCGCAGTCGCCGACGTACTCGTTCAGGATGGTCTGGGTGCCGGTGAAGGAATCGACGCCCATGACGTAGTCGAGCGTCATGGTGGTGTTGGCGATGCAGGTCGGCGAGGTGACCCCCTGATACGTGCAGACCATGTAGAAGGTCGTCGGCGTGACCTCGGTGGTGCAGTCGATGTCCTCCTCGTCCGTGGGATTGAAGCCCTGCCCCTCGCAAAAGACCATTTCGCCCTGGTCCGTGAACAGCAGGATCTGGGTGTCGCAGTCGCGGGCCTCGTAGTCGAACTCCCAGAGGCCTTGCCAGTCCTCGGTGATCTGGAGCGGCAGGATCAGCGGCTGCTCGTCCCCGTGCGATCCGGCCGCCGCGACGCCGCCGACGGCGACGAGCAGGCCGGCCGCCAGCACGATGCGGACGATCGTCTGATAGAACATGTCTCTACCCCCTTCAGGCATCGGTACGCATTCCGGCGATGCGGGCGATGGCGGCCAGTATAGCACATACGCGGGCGCGGTGATCCACGACGAGACGATCAGCCCGTCGCGTCCCCCGCGAAAAAGTTCTCCGAAAATGGAACCGCCCCCCGTTATCCCCCATGTCCGAACGAAAACCAACCCGCACGAGAGGGGATCGACATGAAGACGCGCACGAACAAACTGACCGGCCTGATCCTGGTCCTGATCGCCATCGCCGGCCTCGCGGCCAACACCTTCGCCGACGAGCAGACCCTGACCCAGCAGCAGCGCGACGAGCTGATCCGGCTGCTGAAGGCGGAGGGCGTCGAGACCGACCTCCCGGCGTCCCAGCCCCGACACGGCGCGCCGACCTACAAGAACCCCGGCACCGCGACCCTCCTGTCCTTCCTGATCCCCGGCGGCGGCCAGCTCTACAGCGGCGACGCCAAGAAGGGTCTGATGCAGATGGGCCTGGCGGTCGTGGGCACCTACCTCTTCCTCGACAACCTGCCCACCGAGGAATGGTACGCGTCCGACTACTACTGGGCGTCGTACGGCTACTACTACGAGACCGGCGACGCGACCCTGTCCTACGGCGGCCTGGCCGTGGCCCTCGGCGCGAGCATCTGGTCGATCATCGACGCCTCCGGCAGCGCCCAGCGCGCCAACGAGGCCAACGGGTTCGCCTGCGGCCCCTTCGAGAGCGTGGAGTTCGGACTGGCCAGCGTGGAGGTCCAGGGGCGGACCGCCACCGGGATGCAGGTGGCCATGAACTTCTGAGCCGCGGATCCGAGCGAGAGAGGAGCCGCCCCGGCATTCCGGGGCGGCTCCACGTTCGTCCGACCGGGCGTTTCGGCCCGATTCGGCCTCCGGCATCCACGGCACCTGTGCTATCCTGGCGGCTGATCGAGACCGCCAGTCCACGGAGGCCGCCATGAGTCACGACGGACAGCCCGCACGTCTGGCGGATGATTCGCCTCTGAACGAGACCTGGCCGTCGTTCCTGGACCGCTTCGACCCCGACCCCGACGGCGCCTTCACCGACTTCTTCGACTTCGCGAACCGCATGCTGGCCGCCTGCCCGCCGAGGCTGCTCTACCAGGTCGGCGTCGACGACCGCGAGGATCTGCTGCACGACATCATCCTGCATTGCTGCCGCGACGGCTTCCGCGTGCTGCGCAGCTACCGGAACCGGGGCAAGCCCTTCGCCGCCTGGTTCATGCTGGTGGCCCGCAACCGGATCCTCGATCACCTCCGCAAACGCCGCGGCACGGCCGTCGCGCTGGCCGAGGAGGTCGACGACGACCAGCCCGGCGTCGTTCTGACCGACGACACCCCCGGGGCGGACAGGTTGACCGACCGCAAGCGGCTCATCGCCCTCGTCCAGGACACCCTGCACCGCATGAGCGACGAGTGCCGCACCCTGCTGCAGGGCGCCGCCGAGGGCTTCAAGCCGCGGGAGCTGACCCGTCTGATGGGCTGGCCGTCCGACTGGAACAAGAAGGCCTCGGACGACCTGCGGGAATGCCGCAAGCGACTGCGCGGCCTGCTGGGCCGGCAGGGCCTGAACGAAGGCGAACTGCGGGGCCTGTTCACGAGTTGAGCTGAAAATGCCGTCCGAAAAAAGCCGTGCGCCGCGTTGATACCGTCGAGACGCCGGAGACACGACGCGGATCAAGGAGACCATCGTCATGACCGAGCACGACGACACCCGCCGGACGGACACCCCCCTGGACTCGATCCTGCGCGCCATCGCCCGCGAGACCGATCCGGGCGCCGCAGCGCTCGAGCCCGACGATCTCCTGGACTACCTGGACGGTTCGGCCGCACAGGAGACCGCCGCCCTTGTCAGGGCCGGCCTCGCCCGGTCCGCCGAGGCGCGCCGCCTGATGCGTGACGCGGCCGAGGATCTCGACCGGCTGGCCTCTCCCGCAGCCGCGGCCGCCTTCGCCGCCGAGCCCTCCCCCGCGGCCCCCGACCGGGCCGCGTTCCTGGGCGAGGCAGAGGCGTCGCCGTCGCCCCGGTCCCTGTTCGACCAGCTGGCGGACCGCTGGGACGACCTGCGAAGCTCGCTGTCCGCCCTCGGCCAGGGTTTCTTCCTCAGGCCGGCCTACGCGACCGCCACGACCCTCGCGGTTTTGTTGATGGCCTACCCCGCCTACAAGTACGTCAGCGTCGCCGACCGGACCGGCGCCCCCGTCTCCGGCCCGGGCGCCGTGACCGGAGCGGTCGATTCGCCGGTCCTGGCGATCCAGCACCTGCACCTGCGCCCCGCGGTGAACCTCCGCGGCGAGGAGAGCGGGACGCGCGCCGTCGTGGAACCGGCCGCCGCCGGTTCCGTGATCGATCTGTCGCTGTGGTCGTTCACGCCCCTGGCCCCGGGCGCCCGCGTGGCGGTGTCGGTCCGCGGCGCCGACGAAGTCCTTTGGTCCTCGGACGACTTCCGGGACCTGGGCGAGACCCCCGCCGATCCCACCTACCGTCTCCTGCTCAGCAGGGACACCCTCGCACCGGGCGCGATCGACATCGAGATCGTGCGCTACGACCGCGAGACCGGCGTCGAGCTCCTGCGCGAGACGTTCAGCTGCGAGCTGCGCTGACCCTCACGTCGACGAAGGAATTCCCTCCGAAAAAACCTCCCCGCTCCGTTGGTCCGGTATAGGGCACGAACGGAACGACTCGGACACGAACATAGGGAGGACGAACCATGGCACGCTCGACGCACTTCGACCGGATCCGGAACCTTCGCGAAACAGGCCCGGCCGGGCTGATCCTGTCCCTGCTCTGCCTGCTGCTGGCCGCCGGCTGCAGCGACGACCCCGTCGGACCGAGCCTCGCACCGGACCCGCCCGGGGATCTCACGATCACGGCCCGGGGCACCGGTGCGCTGATGCTGACCTGGACCGACAACTCCGACAACGAGGAGGGCTTCCGCATCCGCCGGCGCGACACCCCCGACGGACCGCTGCTCGAGGTGGGACACACGGCCGCGGAGACCTCCAGCTACCTCGACACGGGACTCGAGCCGGACAGCGAGTACCACTACGACGTGATCGCCTGGAACTCCACCGCCAACTCCTCCCGCTCGGCCGTCGGTTTCGGCCGGACGCTGGCGGCCGACGACGGCGTGCCGGCGCTCGGCCTGGGCGTCGATTCCATCACGTTCCAGGTCGAGGAGGGCCAGCTTCCCTCGTCCCAGAGCAGCTATCTCGACATCACGAACCTCGGCGGCGGAATCCTGAACGGTCTCGAGCTGGAGGTGGCGTACCTGAGCGGCCACTCCGGCTGGCTTGCGGGCGTCCATCTGCCTTCGACCACGGCCCCGACCCGCATCGAGGTGCGCCCGTCGAGCGTCATCCTCCCGCCGGGAACCCATGAGGCCCGCTTGAGTGTGAGCTCCCCGTCGGCTTCGAACAGCCCCGTCCACTGCGACGTCCAGCTCATAGTCGCCCAGGACGATGCGCCCCGGATCGGGCTGTCGCCGGACCAGGCCACGTTCTCGGGCATGGCCGGCGGCCCGCGGACTTCCGAGCAGCACGTCACGGTGACGAACGCGGGCGGCGGCGTCCTGATCGGTCTCCAGCTCGGCGATTTCGACGACGCCTGGCTGTCGGCCGACCTCGACGGCTCGACCGCGCCGACCACGATCAACCTGCGGTGCTACCCCATCGGCCTCACGGAGGGCACCTACACCGAGACGATCCCCGTCCGCTCGATGAGCGCCTCGGTTCCCGACGCACACATCTCGGTCACCTTCACGGTCGGCCCGCCCCCCGAGGGTCCCGACCTGCAGTCCGCGGTCGTGAACGACGACCAGATCACCCTGACCTGGTCCTTCGACTGGCCTTACATGTCCATCAGCAACGAGTCCTACTTCCTCGAGGAATCCAGCGCGGCCAGCAACTGGGAGTTCACCGAGATCGACCGGTTCTACACCCGGACCTCTCCCTACAGCACCACCCTGGAGCGGAGTCCCGGCACCTACCGGTATCGCGTCCGCGCCTTGACCTGTCTCGGCGTGACCCGGTACAGCGAGATCCGCTCCGCCGTCGTCGAGGAGCCCCAGACCCAGACCCGCAGCCTGCGCATCACCAACCACGTCAATCCCGACCAGTATCTCGATGAGGTGGTGCAGATGAAGATCGTGCCCGTGGGAGGCACCTTCACCGAGGCGGATCTGCTGGCGACCGACAACCGCTGCTGGCGCCTGTCCCAGTCGTCCATCGGCTACGGCGAGTCCGCGACGTTCGAGGTGACCGTCGGCCAGAACTACTGGGTGATGATCGGGATGGGCAAGTGGCAGATGGACTTGACCTACCTGAACTGCAGCTCGGTCATGCCGTGGTGGGAGATGCGCTACTTCACGGCTCCGAACTACGACACCTACTACTCCTGGGTCGCCGTCAACGTGACCGATCACGAGTCCGGCGAGTGGGAGTGGACCATCACCGGCTCCTACACCACCGGCAACCTCGTGGTCACGCCGGCCGGCAACGGCTACATCCCCTTCAACAACACCCCCGGCGACCCCCTGGCGGGCAAGGCCGTCTGCGGCGAGTCGACGATCCCCTTCGTCGACGCGATCGCCCCGTGAATCCAGTCGGGGGCGGAGCCCGGCTCCACACACGAAGAGGCCGCCTTCCCCCTGAAGGCGGCCTCCATCCGTTCAGGACTCGTCGTTACCGATACAGCCGCTTCACCTCGCTCCACCCCAGGGACGCGTTGGCCACGGCCTCGTTGACCACGAACGCCTTCCGCCCCGGCCCGCTGGGATAGGGGTGCATGGCGTGCATGTTCTCGTCGCCGACTCCGGTCGCATAGATGGGCAACCCCTGGTAGGGCGTCCACCAGCCTCCGTCGTCGATCATGAAGACCGCCTCCTCGCCGTCCTGCGGCTGGAGGATGAAGGTCATCAGCAGGATCGTGGACCCGTCGAGGTACGTGGGATCCTGCGCGCGACCGACCGCGAAGGCCGGCGGCACGCCGACGTTGACGAAGGTGCCCGGAATGTACCAGCCCCAGATCGACACGTTCTCCGGCACCTCGATGCCGCACTGCCAGCCCATGAGGTATCCCGACTGCGAAGGCCGGGTCAGCAGGAGATACACCTCCAGGGGTTGCCCCACCTCGAGCGCCACGGAGTTGGTCAGGCCCTCGAGATCGGCGTAGATGCCGATGCCGTCGGGATCGGGATCGATCTGCGCCGCTGCGGGGATCGCGATTAGCAGAATTATCAGAATGGTATGGGGTATCAGTCGTTTCATGTCGATGACCTCCTCTGGATACGTGCAGGTCCCTTGATTCCATCACACTACGGAGCTCGTCCCGCCGACACAATCCCCGGGGCCGCTTTTCCATGGACGCGGAACCTCACAGCGTCTGTGGTGAATTATCACATGACTCCACCCTCGAAATGCCCCGAAACGGCCGAAAACGGCCTATACGACCCTCCGGCGGGTCAGGCACGCCCCTTGCAACCCGGCGGTCGGAACCAGACCGGACCCCATTCCCCGGAGGGAGAACGAGATGACCACCACCAACGAGATCCGCACCATCCGCGGCTGGCTGATGAGCCTGGCCGTGCTGAGCGGGGCCATCCTGATGCTGGGCCTGACCGGCTGCAGCGACGACCCCGCCGCCCCCGCCGCCGACGCGCCCGACCCGGGCAAGGCGGCCGACCTGACCGCCGCCGTGCAGGGCCCCGCGTCCGTGGGCGGCACCCTGAACGACCTCGACATGTTCCAGAGCCCGCTGACCAGCCTCGCCGAGGACGCCGGCATCTACAACGAGACCCCGATCGGCGACGGCTGGTCCGGCGAGGGCGTCGACTACGGCTACCCGAGCAAGGCCGCCATGGCCGCCAAGGCCGTACGGGACATCGGCGACCTGTCCGTGGACGCGCGCCGGGCCGTGACGGATCGCGACGCGCCCCTGTCGCGCCTGGGCCGACTGGCCGTCGCCGAACCGTGGAAGGCCGAGGGCGACACCGTGGCCGCGGTCTACTACGACACCGCCGACAGCACCGGCCTGGACGCCCTGATCGAGACCGACACGCCCGACGTGCTGCGCCTGGTCTCGCAACGCGCCTACCCCAACGCGGGCCCGTTGCAGATCGCGTCGCGCGACAACGAGATCGTCTTCGACAGCAACGGCACCCTCGAGGACGGCGAGGACGACGTCTACCACTCCGTGCACCACGTCCAGGTCCGCGGCAACGGCGAGACCACGACCGGCTCGCTGGCGCCCGCCTCGGGCAGCGGCCCCATGGGCCCCGGCGTCGAGGTGCTCGCCAGCCAGCGCGTGGACGACCCCTCCTTCAATCCCCTGCAGGCCTGGCGCAGCTCCGAGCTGCGGCTCGACCTGGGCGACTTCCGCGTCGAGGGCGACGAGAGCATCTACGGCGTGACCGCGATCGTGCACTGGCGCAGCGACGCCGAGCACGTGGCCACCCTCGAGGCCGTCGCCGGCGGCGTCATCGAGCCCGAGACCGACGTGCGGGCCGTCGGCGCCTTCACCGCCCGTCCCGACAACGCCTGGCTCGAGTCCACCGCCGACACCCTGCTGGTCCGGATGGGCGACCTCGAGGTCGAGGACGACGACCTGCTGTACCAGATCAGCCGCGGCGCCATCTTCGACGGCACGGCCGCCGACGGCGGTTCGCCCCGCAGCTACGTGCGCATGACCCCGGACGAGCCCGTGGCGCCCGGCGAGGAGCCCTGCGGCGGCGAGGCCGTGCAGGACGTGCACTACCCCGACACCTGGTGGCTCTCGCACCTGTACCGCAGCGCCGACATCGAGTGCGACGGCAGCGGCACCCTGACCCTGATCATGGACTTCGCCAACGGCGACACCTACACCCGCACCATCACCTGGGACGGCCAGGGCGGCGCGACCGTGGACGAGATCCGCACCGACGGCACCGTCGTCGCCGGCAGCTTCGACGAATCCACCGGCGCCTACTCCCTGGTCACCACCTACCCCGCCGGCCACGACCCGGTCTCGCGGGACCGTCACGGCACCGTCCTGAACGGCTCGGTCGAGGCCTGGGAGATCGTGACCTGGCAGGACGGCCACGACGACACCACCTACTTCACCGCCACCGAGACGGCGGAGCAGACCACCGCCTCGGGCTACCGGATCGACGGCGACCTGCGCGAGGACTTCGAGCTGGTCCACGAGGCCGACGGCAGCGCCAGCGGCAGCTGGACGCGCAACGACGGCGCCTCGGGCTCCTTCGAACTGGAGATGCTCGAGGGCGGCGGTTCGCACCTGGTGTTCTCGGCCAGCGACCCGGCCGCCGAGGGCAGCCCGAGCGTCGAGGGCGAGATCTGGTACGCCCCCGACGGCAGCGGCACCGGCACGGTGACCTTCACCCAGTACGGCAACTCGGTGACCTACACGGTGACCTTCGGGCCGGACGGCGTGGGGACGCTGGACGACGGTTCGGGAACGACGATCATCCTCTGACGGGACGATCACGGGGGTCCGGACGACGGGGCGGCCGCGAGGCCGCCCCGTCCTCGTCTATTCGAGCAGGCCTCGAATCACCGGCGTGAACCCGTCGATGATCAGTTGCACCGCGATGACGGTGACCAGCAGCCCCATCAGCTTCTCCACGATGCGCAGGCCGGTGCGCCCCACCCGGCGCATGACCAGGTCGGCGCCCATCAGCACGCCGCCGGTGGCGGCCAGGATCGCGAAGACCGCGCCGACCAGCAGCCACGGCCCGGCGGGGCCCTCGGGCGCCTGGGCGGACAGCACCATGACCGTGGTGATCGAGCCGGGCCCGGCGATCAGGGGAATGGCCAGCGGCGTGACCGAGGGGTCCTCGTCCTCGTCGTCGTCCTCGTGCTCCTGCTGGTCGCGGGCGAAGGCCTTGCGGATGCCCGTGCGCCAGCGCTGGGGTTTCGACTGGAGCATGTCCAGGCCGATCCCGAAGAAGATCACGCCGCCGGCGATCCGGAAGGCGTTGATGGTGATGCCGAAGAGCTCCAGCAACTGCCTGCCGACGAAGATGAAGAGCAGCAGTACGAAGAGCGAGACGGTCAGGGCCTTCAGCAGGACGCGACGCTGCTGCGCCCTGTCCATGTCCGAGGTGAGCCCGCTGAAGAAGGGGATGCACCCCGGCGGATCGATCACGGCGAACAGGGACGAGAGGGCGTAGATCAGGAAAGCGGTCGGAGCCATGGGGTCACCTCCCCGAATGGGTTTTCGGCGGTTACGGATGTACGGAGACCGGGAAGGTGGAGCCGCCGATGCGGGAAGTCAAAGAAAAGCGGGCCGCCCCGCAAGGCGGCCCGCACGGTCGGAAAACCGGCCTCTAGTCCTCCTCGATGTTGATCTTCACGCCGCTATCCTGGAGCTCCTCGATGAAGTGGTCCAGGCTCTCGCCGTGGAGCTTTCCGGCCAGGCCGAGCAGGTAGGCCAGATCCAGGTGGCCGACCACGTTGACGAAGGCCGCCTCGTCGCCGGGCTCGTAGGCCACCACCGTCAGGCCCATGATCTGGTCGTCGACGGTCCGGGTGCTGACCGTCACGATCTCGTCGTCCTCCTTGACGTAGATCAGTCGCTTCCAGCCCTTGTCCTCGAGCATGTCGGCGATCCGGTCCACGGCCTTGTTGATCTTGTCCGAGGGCTCGTCCAGGGAGAAGGCCTTCACGCGGATCGAGCGGATCATGCGGAAGGCCTTGGCCAGCTCCTCGTCGCCGCTCTTCTCGGCGTCGGCGGCGGCGCTCAGCAGGGCCGGGCCCAGGTCGATGTCCTGGATCTCCTCGGCGTCCTCGGGAATGTCGATCCATTCCAGGTCGATGTAGCCGGGGTCCTTCTCCAGGTCGCCGGCCAGCGCCGGCAGGGCCAGCAGGGCCAGCAGGACGGTCAGCAGCGTACGGGTCGTCATCCTTGTCCTCCTTCGAGGCGAGTGGTGAGGCTTCGCACCGTCGTGCCGACGGCGCCGGGCAGCCGGCGTCCGAACACCTCGCTCATGGTCTTCTTCTCGGTCTTGGCGATGATGCCCGCCGCGAGGGCCAGCCCGTAGCGGGCCTCCGCGCGGGCGGCGTCGATCTCGGTCCGGGTCAGGGCGGTCATGGGCGACGGGACGGGCGCATCGTCCCGGCGGGCCGGGGCGAACACCAGCAGGGCCAGGACGGCGGCCGCGGCGACCAGCCCGACGGCGGCTCGCCTCCGCCCGCCGAACCGGACGCCGCGGACCACCCGGTCGGCGTCGGACGCGTCCCGCGCCGTCTCGGCCAGGATCGCCTCGCTCACCCGGTCGGGGCACGGGACCTGCGGCAGGCCCGACAGGGCCTCGCGCAGGCGCCGCTCGCGGGCCAGCTCGTCTCGGCACGCGGCGCAGTCCGCCAGGTGGCGCCGCACGTCCTCGCGGGCGCGGGCATCGAGCGCGCCGGCGGCGTATTCGGCCAGCCGGAGTTCCGTGCGCTCGCAGTTCGGGTCGTGTCCGGCGCCGTTCATGCGCCCTCCCGTTCCATCGCCGCGCCGTGGCCGACGATCGGTTCCAGTACGGTCCGCAGGGCCTTGCGCGCCCGATGGAGGCGGACCTTCACGGTGCTCGTCTTCAGCTCCAGGATCCCCGCGATCTCCTCGATGCGCAGCCCCTGGAAATAGTGCATCAGCACGGCGCTGCGGGTCTCGGCGCCCAGGCCGTCCATGGCGTCCAGCAGCATGGCGCGGGTCTGGTCGCGTTGCAGCTCGTGGTCGGGGCCGTTGGCCCGGGCCGCCTCGGCGGCCTCCTCGACCGTCCGTTTCGCCTCGGGCCGGGCCAGGTAGTCGCGGGCGGACCGTCGACGTCGCGACCGGTCGATGCACAGGTTGTGGGCGACCCGGACCAGCCAGGCCTCCACCCGCTCCGGATCCACGGTATCCCGGTGCCGCCAGAGGCGCAGGAAGGCGTCCTGGGTCGCATCCTCGGCCTCGTCCCTGTCGCGCAGACAGTAGAGGCAGTGGGAGAAGACCCGGTGACGATGATCCCGCAGGATCCGGATGAACGCGTTCCTGTCCATGGCGCAGATACAGACGCGCGAGGGGGGCTCGGGGTTACACGCGGGATCGGGCCGCTCAGTCCACGTAGCCGAGGGAGCGGAGGCGCTGCCGCTCCGCGTCGCTCAGATCCGCCGCCTGGGCCCGGGCGGCGCCCAGGGGCGCGTCGGGCGTGAAACGCGTCCAGAGGCGCTCGCGCAGCTCGGCCACGATGTCGGGACGGTCCGCGGCGAGGTCCGTATCCTCGTAGGGATCGACGTCCAGGCGGAACAGCCGGTAGCGCTCGTCCTCGGGCTCGCGGAAGTACATGAGCTTCCAGGGATACTCGCAGACCGTCTTGGTGAAACGGTCCGGCGCGGAGCCCTGCTCGGCGTAGACCGTGCGCAGGCCCACCTCGGCGCGGCCGAGCATGACCCGGCTCAGGTCCTTGCCTTCCAGGTCGCCGGGCGCGTCGAGGCCCGCCACGCTCAGGATGGTCGGCAGCAGGTCGAGGGTGGAGACGGGGTCGGACACCACGCGGCCCGCGCCCAGGTTGCCCGGCAGCTTGACGATCAGCGGCACGTGCACCGTCTCCTGGTAGGGCAGGTAGTGGGTGAAGTAGATGTCGTGGTCCATCAGGTGCTCGCCGTGGTCGGCGGTCAGGACGATCAGCATGTCGTCGTAGAGGCCCAGCTCCTTCAGGCCCTCCACCAGGCGCCCCACGTGCTCGTCGATGTAGGTGATCTCGGCGGCGTACTGGTGGGTGGGATAGGCCCAGTCGGTCACGCCCTCCAGCCAGTCGTACATGCCCGTCTGCTTGTTGTCGTCCAGCAGGGTGTGCGAGGCCATGATCGTCTCGAGGATGGGCTCGCCCGGGGCGCGCGGATCGCGGTCGAAATAGTAGAGCTGGTCGAAGGGATGGGGCGGCGTGTAGGGCGCGTGGGGATCGTAGTGGTGCGTGAACAGGTAGAAGGGCCGGCCCCGGAATCGCTTCGCGAACTCCAGGGACAGGGCGGTGATGGTGGTGGCGCGATCCACGTCCTCCATCACCGTCGGCACGCCGATGTTCGCGTTGTAGCCCTGCGTCATGCCGTGGGTCTCGTTCAGGTACGGCACGCCCATGAAGCCGACGGTGGCGTAGCCCGCGTCGTCGAAGTGCTCGGCGATGGTGACGCGCTCCTCGTCCAGCACCTGGTAGTCGCCGCCGATGGTGCCGTGATCGAAGGGCAGTCGGCCCGTGAAGATCGAGGCGAACGAGGGCAGGGTCCAGGGCGCCGTCGCGTAGCAGCGCTCGAAGCGCACGCCGTCGCGGGCCAGGGCCGCCATATGCGGCGTGAGCACCCCGGAGACCGCCTCGGTGCAGACGTAGTCGCCGCGCACCGTGTCCAGTCCGATCAGCAGCACGTTGGGGGTTTCGGGCCAGTCCGGGCCCGAGTCGAGGATCCCCGACCCGCCGCCGGGCCTCAGCAGCAGCCAGGCCGCGACGACCAGCACCAGGACGATCGCCGCCAGCGCGGCCGTCCTGCGGGGAGAGCGGCGCGATGCGGACTGAGGCGGGGATTGCGGTCTCGTCGGTTTCGTACCGGAGCGGCGCTTGCGCTTGGACTTGGACATGTGGACCTCGGGCTCGCGGAAGACGTGTCGGTGTGCCGGTGCAGCATACCGTCCCGGATCGGGGACTGGCAACCGGGTAGTCCCGGCGCTCAGTCGTAGGACGGCGGCAGTTCCGCTCCGCCGACGATGTCCGTCGACAGCGACGCCCGCACGTACCAGCCCCAGCCGAAGCCTTCGTTCGCCCGGCGCCAGTTCCAGAACCCGCCGTGATTGATCCCGCCCTCGAGACGGAATCGGCGCGCGCCGTCCAGCCGCAAGCCGAGGCGCGGTTCGAAGACGACGCCCCGGTCGTCGCCGGCGAAGACGTAGGCCGCGTCCCAGCCCAGGACGAGTCCGACGGCGGGCGCGGGGCGCACGACCAGGGTCGGGTGGACGAACGGCAGCCAGGCGGGCAGCATCGCGTAGGCGAAAGGCCGCACGTACGGTTCCGACGCCGGATACAGCCCCGCGGCGAGCACGTACGGCAGCATGGAACCGACGGCGATGAGCGGGTCCGGCGCGAAGCGGAGCCGGTCCTCCCCCCGCCGGCGATAGACCTCGAAGGGGCCCGCGAACTCCAGGTCCAGCCAGGCCCGATCCCGGAAGGCGAAGGGCCGGAATTCCGGCACGAGCATGAGCGTGCGGAAGTCCGACTGGCCACGATAACCGAGACCGTAGTACTCGATGCGGGTGGGCGCCGCCGCGGTCGAGGTCGCGTCGCCGGGCGCGGCGGCGAGAGCCGCGGCCGCGACCCCGCACAGGATCACCAGCGACGTCAGGCAGGAAACCATGCGTATCGGCACGACACCACCTCCGGGTCCACTCGGTCTACGCCGATCCACTACTCCGCGGGCGAGGGCGGGATTCCGCCCTGCCAGCGCACCCGCACACCCGGCAACCCCTCGGACGCCAGATCACGCCAGCGCCAGGCGTAGGCCCGCGAGACCGGATCGATCCGGACGGTGAGGCCGCCCGGCGTCGACAGCTCCAGCTGCCCGGCCTCCCCCGGATCCGATGCGAAGACGTGCATCGTCACCATGCGCCAACCGTCCCGCGACAACGAGGCTCGACGATGCGGATTGGGCGCCAGGTCGAGCCGCTCGGGCCCGTCGTCCCCGAGACGCACCACCACCTGTTCGGCATAGACCGGTGCGGCGCCGACGATCCCGGCGACGCCGTCTACCAGCGGCCGATACAGACGCGTGGGCCAGAGCTGGTGCTCGATCTGCTCGGCGACGCCGCTGACGGCCAGCCAGGTCGCCAGTCCCATGGCGGCGGCCAGCCATCCCCGGCGGAGCAGCGGGATCGCCTCGCGGCGATTCGCCCAGGCCGCACCCGCCACCGGCAGCAGCAGGGCGAGCATGGGCAGGTGCAGACGCGAGAAGCCCACCGTCAGCGCCGGTCCCAGGAACCCCGCCGCGGCCAGCGCCGCCAGGAACCCGGCGCGCCCCCCCCCGGCCCCGGACAGCAGCCCCCGCAGGATCAGATAGAGCAATCCCCACCAGGCCGCGACGTGCATCAGCCAGTGCAGTCCGGCGACGGCGGTCGGGACGGGACGGCAAGCCATCTGGAGCATCTGGCGCACGGGGAAGAGGTCCGGCGCGGCGACAAGTCGGATCCGATCGCCCACCCGACGCAGGGCCGCCGCCGGGTCCGCCTGCATGTGTGCATGGGCATAGCTCGCCGCCGCCCGGTCGGGCGACAGGTCCCGTGCCGCCGCGTGGCGGTCGATGTCGGCGCGCAGGCGCGCGTTGGCGGCCGGATCGGTCCAGGTGGAGCCCGCGCCGTCGGCCACGTGGGGGTTGTTGCCCATGGCCAGGTTCAGTCCCGAACTGGTGGCCAGCAGGGCGAAGCGCCCCTCCTCCCGGTGCAGCGCCGCCTGCCAGGGCGCGATCACGGCCGCGGCGACCGCGATCATCAGCACGGCCGCCCGGACGCGTCCCGCCCGGACGCGCCCCGTCCCCGCGAAGAGCAGCGGCAGCGCGAGCAGGAAGGAGACGCCCGCGGTGCGGGTCAGGCAGGCGAGGCCCAGGCAGAGACCGGCCGCGACCGACCGACCGAGTCGACGACCGGCGGCCGCGTCGCGCGCGGCGAGAGCACGCTCCGCGGCGCCCAGCAGCAAAAGGACGAACAGGGGTTCCGCCCAGAGCATGTGGGCGAAGAAGTTGAAGGTGGGATAGAGCAGGTGCAGGACGGACGCCGCGGTCGCCGCACGCCGGTCCGCGCCGTGTCGCGCCAGACGGTAGACCAGCGGCGTCGCCAGGGCGGTCAGCAGGGCGTTGAGCAGTCGTCCGCCGAGATCGACGGGCAGCCCCGTCGCGCCCACCGCGCCCAGGACCATCGGGTGCAGCGGGGGCTGGAAACCGTCTCCGTAGGCCTGCTCCCAGTGCTCGGCCGCGGGAGCGTCTCCCGCCGCCAGGTCACGGTAGACCTCCGCCCAGCCCTGGCCACGGTCGCGATAGCCCCACTCGTCGTTGACCGGGCGCACGTCCATCCACAGGGTGGCGCCCACCGCGGCCAGGCGCGCGGCCAGGGAAACGAGGAACAGCAGGAGCAGGAGACGCGATTCGCTGCGGGGCAGCCTCACCGTTCGGCTCCGGCGCGGGCGTCGGCGATCAGCACCTCGAGGGTCTCGACCATGCGCGGCCAGGCGTACTTGGCCTTCTCGCGGGCGACCGCGGCGGCGAAGTCGGCGGCTCGGTCCTCGTCGAAGAAGCGCACGATCGCGGCGGCCAGGGCCTCGGGATCGCCCGGCGGCACCAGGTAGCCCGTCTCGCCGTCGAGCACCACCTCGGGCAGGCCGCCCACGGCGGTCGACACCACGGGCCGGTCGTAGTTGTAGGCGATCTGCACGATGCCGCTCTGGGTGGCCGACACGTAGGGCAGCACCACCAGGTCGGCGGCCAGGAAGTAGTCCTCCACCAGTTCGTCGGGCGCGTAGCCGTCGACGAAGCGGATGACGTCCGCCGCCCCGCTGCCTTCGATGCGGTCGCGGTAGGGCTGCGCGTCGCCGTAGACGTCGCCCACGATCATCAGCCGCACCCCCTCGCCGTAGCGGTCCTTCAGGCGCGGCGCGGCGTCGATCAGGTGGGGCACGCCCTTGTAGGCCTTGATGAATCCGAAGTAGAGGACCACCCGCGCGTCGGCGGGCAGGTCGAGGGCGGCGCGGGCCTCGTCGCGCAACTTGCGCGGACGGCCGGGCACGCCGAAGTCGTAGACCGGATGGGGGCAGTCGCGCACCAGGCCGGGGTCGACATCCGGGAGGGTCTCGAAGAGATCGCGGCGCACCTGGTCGCTCTGGGCCACGAAACCCGCGCCCGGACCGAGGGCCCAGCGCGTGAGCGGCCCGGCGAAGGGATACTTCTCGTGGGCGACCACGTTGTCGAGGACGTAGACCAGCGGGATCCCGCGTCCGCGCAGGCGACGCGCCACCGCGCCGAAGCCGGGCGCGAAGACCGGCAGCCAGTACTTGGCGATCACCGCCTCGCAGCCGGCGTCGGCCAGGTCGTCCGCGGTCCTGCGCCAGCTCCACGGCGACCAGGGCACGAAGCGCCGCGAGTCGGGCCGGGGCATCCAGGCGGCGGTGTCGCCGGTCTGGCTGCTGCCGGGGAAGATGAAGTCGGGATACTGCCGCCGGAAACCGGCCCAGTGCACCGCGTGGCCGGCCTCGGTCAGCGCCCGGTGGAGCATGGCCTGGTAGGTGACGATGCCGCCGTGGAAGGGCGGCGCGGGTCCCAGCAGGCCGAGCTTCATCGGGCCTCCAGCCGGCGTCGTACGGCCGCGTGCACGGTCTCGGGCGCCAGGGTCTCCAGACAGAACGAGGGCTGCGTGCAGCGGGGCTGGAAGAAGCACGTGCAGTCCTGCTCGGGCCGGACGATCTCCCCGCGGCCGTAGAGCTCGAACTCGGCCGGGTTGAAGATGTTGTTGATCAGCACGAGCTGCTTCTCCAGGCCGATGGCGAGGTGCATGGCCATGGTCACCGCCGTCACCACCACCTCGCAGCGGTCCATCACCGCGGTGAAGGTCTTCAGCGGGTACACGCCGGGATAGAAGGCGCCGGTGGCCTCGGCCAGGCGCCGGTTCTTGTCGTGCTCCTCGGGCCCGCCGAGCAGCAGGGGGCAGCAGCCGTCGTCGATGAGCGACCGCGCCAGGGCGGCCCAGCGGTCCTCGGGCCACAGGCGGCTGGTCCAGCGCCCGCCGCAGCCGGTGTTCAAGCCGACGACGGGTCCCTCGTGGGGCAGCTCGAAGGCCGGCGCCGTGGCCGAGCGGTCCAGCAGGTAGCCCTCCCCCGCGAACTCGTAGCCGGCGATGGCGAAGATCTCCTGCAGGTAGGACAATCCGTTGGCCTGGTTCACGTCGTCGAAGACGCCAGTGAGGAACTTGGCCGCGGCGGGACCGTCGTCGACGGGTTCGCAGAAGCCGTCCTCGGCCAGGCGGAAGCCGCGCTTGTGCCGGGCCTCGATCTCGTCGGCCAGGGCGCAGGCCTCGCGGTCCTTGTCCAGGTTCAGCAGCAGGTCGAACTCCACGTGGCGCGCCCAGGTGATCGTGGCGACGTCGCATGGGCGCGGGTCGTCCACCTCCGGCGGCAGCAGGTCGGGGAACTGCGTGATCCAGGTGATCAGATGGTTCGGATAGTCCCGCTTCAGGGGCAGCAGCAGCGGCGTGGTGCGGATCACGTCGCCGGCGGCGCCGAGCTTGATGATCAGGATGCGGCCCTCGCGCTCCACGTACTCGGGGCAGCCGTCGCAGTGCACGCCGCGGGCCTTGTGGGGCCGGCAGGGGATGTCGCCGCGGAAGTGGAGGCAGTCTCTGCGGACGTTCATGTCATTCCTCTTCGAGGGCTTCGAGTAAGGGAGCGATGTCCGCGTCCAGATCGGGCGGCAGGCCCAGGTCGCGGGCGGCCGCGAGCGCCCTGCGGGCCTGATCCCGGTTGCCGGCCTCGAACTGGAGCAGGGCCAGGCGATGGTAGACCAGGGCCTTCTGGCCGCTGTCGGTCGCGAGCGTCAGAGCCCGATCCATGGCCTCCTGGGCCGGGATCAACT
The DNA here is from genome assembly GCA_964607825.1 of uncultured Fibrobacteraceae bacterium. Taxonomy (GTDB): domain Bacteria; phylum Krumholzibacteriota; class Krumholzibacteriia; order LZORAL124-64-63; family LZORAL124-64-63; genus JAHIYU01. The sequence goes on from CAZSNA010000060.1 coordinate 19,051, forward strand.
CGCCCATGAGTTGTCGGGCGTGGCCCAGGCGCCTGTAGGCCTCGCAGTGGTCCCAGTCCGTGAACGAGCGGGACTCGTCGTCCTCCAGATAGCGCGTGATCCGCTCGACGGCTTCGTCGCCGTTGCCGAGCGACAGGAAGAAATCGACATCCCGCAGGGTCGGCGCCCCGCGCTTCTGCACCCGGGCGAGCTGCTTGCGGAGCTCCAGCTCCACGTGCTCGAGCTCTTCGGGCAGGCCCTCCGCCAGCGCCATGTCGAGCAGCCCGGCCGCCCGCTCCATCTCGTTCCGGTTGCGCGCCAGGCTGGCCATGAGCAGATAGGCCACGCCCGCGTCCCGGGGCTCGTTCACGGCGGCGTCGCGCAGATGGATCTCGGCCGGACCGGTGCGGCCGGTTTCCATGGCCTCCAGAGCCCGGTTCAGATCGTAGCCGTAGGCCAGCGGCGCCTCTTCGGCAGGCGGCGCGAGGAACTTGACGGTGTAGCTGCCGCCGGTGCGGCGGTTGGCCGTGAGCGTGATCGTGACGGCTTCTCCGCGGCCCCAGGGCACGCGTACGCGATGACGGGACTCGTCGTGCTGCTGGTGGAGCATGGCCCCGGTCTTCATGCGGAAGACGTTGAGATCGCAGGGCCGCAGGCCGCCTTCGACGCTCAGGATCCAGGTGCGCACCGGCAGCTCGTCGAACGCGAGCCGCAACTGCACCGACTCCCCCGCCTCCAGGTTGTAGACCTCGCTCGCGCGCGGCTCCCACAGCCCCTCGGGCACGCCCGCGGCGCAGACGCCGGCCGGCAGTCCGAGGCACAGGATCGCGACGAGGATCCGCAGCACGAGGTTTCTCCTTAGCCGTCTCGGGCAACGATGCTATCTTGGCCGTCACCGAACCTAACGGAACCCGCCCCGTAAGACAAGCGACGGCAGACCTCGAGGAGAGCGATGAGCGAGATCGTCAACCTGACCCTGGGCCACTCCCCCGACCCCGACGACGCCTTCATGCACTACGCCCTGGCGAAGGACAAGATCGAGACCGGGCCCTACCGCTTCGAGCACGTCCTGCAGGACATCCAGACCCTGAACGAGCGCGCCACCCGCGGCGAGCTCGACATCACGGCCATCAGCGTGCACGCCTACGCCTACGTGTCGGACAAGTACGCCCTGCTGCCCTCGGGCGCGAGCATGGGCGACCGCTACGGCCCCATGGTCGTGGCCAAGACGGCCTGGGAACCCAAGGACCTCGACGGCAAGCGCATCGCCGTGCCCGGCCTGATGACCAGCGCGTATCTCGAACTCAAGCTGGCCCTGGCCGAGCTGGGCGCCGACTTCGAGGCCCACGTGGTGCCCTTCGACGAGATCATCCAGCGCGTGGTCGCCGACGAGTTCGACGCCGGCCTGATCATCCACGAGGGTCAGCTCACCTACGCCCAGGAGGGCCTGCACAGCTGCCTCGAGCTGGGCATCTGGTGGGACGAGCTGACCGGCGGGCTGCCCCTGCCGCTGGGCGCCAACACCATCCACAAGCGCCACGGCGAGGCCATGACCGACATCGCGCGCATCCTCGAGAACTCCATCCGCTACGGCCTCGACCACCGCGCCGAGGCCCTGGCCTACGCCCTCGGCTGGGCCCGCGACATGGAGTCCGACCTCGCCGACGAGTTCGTCGGCATGTACGTCAACCACTGGACCCTGGACTACGGCGAGAAGGGGCGCGCGGCGATCCGCGAGCTGCTGGGCCGGGCCCACAAGGCCGGGCTGATCCCCGAGGTGAAGGATCTGGAGTTCGTGCAGGTCTGATCCGCTTCAAGAAGGCCTCTGAATCCCGGGTCAACTGGCTCGGGATTGCCTTTTTGAGTGATATGCATGATAATTGAGCATTCAGCCCTAACCGAGGAGCCCCTCATGCGTGTCGCCCGCGTCCTGATCCTCATCGGCCTGCTCGGCCTGGCCGCCGCCCCCCTGCTCGCCCAGACCTACACCCCGGGCGATACCCTGACGGTGATCCAGCGGCCGCTGCTGAACATCCCGTCCCTCGTGCGGCCCGGCGACACGCTGGAGATCAGCTGCGTCGCCGATCCGGCGACCACGGGCTGGAGCGCCACCCTCGAATACGAGGCGCTGGACGTGCCCCTGGTCGTGGACACCGCGGTCTACGACGCCTCCACCACCTGGTGGACCCTGAGCGCGACCGTCCCCGAGGTGCCCCTGCTCGAGCTCTACGACCTGCGCGTGACCGCCGACGGCGGCCTCGACGACACGTCCCGGGACGCCGTGCGCGTGATCGCCGAGTACCGCGACGACTTCTACTTCGTCCACATCACCGACACCCACATCCCGACCTACCTCTACTACTACCAGAGCGGCGCCGACACCGACAGCACCACCAGCGAGGGCCTGCGCGTCATCACCCAGGACGTGAACCTGATCAA
>CAZSNA010000061.1:0-21380 GCA_964607825.1 uncultured Fibrobacteraceae bacterium
ATCGACGGCGAGCAGACGGTAGGTCGCGCCCGTGCGGGGCGCCGTCGGGTCGATCAGGACCTGCGCCTCGCCTCCGGCGGCCGGCCGCTCCGCCACGGTCGTCCAGCCGCCCGCGCCGGCGCGCTCCACGCGGCACAGCGCCGGATCCGATTCCCCGCCCAGACGCCAGTCGATCTCCGCGCTACCGCGCCTCCAGGACGCCCCGAACTCCGACAGGGCCACCCCCGCCGGGACCAGGTCGTTGCGCAGCAGGCGCACGCCGTCGTAGCCGTCGGCCAGCAGGACGTCGCGCCGGTCCACCCGCAGGCCGCGGGCGTAGGCGGTGACGAACCAGCCGACCGGGTAGGGGTCGGTCGGATCCTCGAGGTCGTAGACGCGCAGGCCCGAGCTGCCGGCGGCCAGGTAGAGGTGCGATTCGCCGAGATCGAGACCCCGGGCGTAGCCGGGAGTCGAGCGGGTGTCGAGCAGGACCAGGTCGGCTGGATCGGTGGCGTCGATCAGGTGCAGGCCGTCGGCGCCGCTCGCCACGTAGAGCACGTGGTCGCGGCGGGCCAGGGCCAGGGGCTCGTCGCCGAGGGCCAGGGTGTCCAGCGGCGCGGGGGCCGAGGGGTTCAGGGCGTCGAAGACGAACAGGCCGTCCCAGCGGCAGGTCACGTAGACGATGTCGCCGTCGACCAGCACGTCCAGGGCGTCCTCGGGCGTGGCGGCCTGGCCGATCTGGAAGGGTGCGCCGGGGTCGGAGATGTCCATCACCCGCAGGCCGGCCGAGCCCGCGGCCACGTAGAGCCGGTCGCCCTCGATGTGCAGGGCGCGGGCGTCGCCGCCGGTGGCGAAGACGCCCAGGGGGATGGGCTGGCGCGGCTGGGCGGCGTCGACCACCGCCAGGCCCTCGTCCTCCAGCGCGATGTAGACGTGGTGGCCGGCCAGGGCCACGTCCAGGCCGGGCGCGCCCAGCTCCAGGGACGTGGTCTCGAAGATGCGGTCCAGCTCGCGCAGGTCGAGGATGCGCAGGCCGACCTCGGCGTCGGCCACGAAGACGGTGCTGTCGCGCCAGGCCACCGCGGCGGCCTCGCCGCGCATGAGGTAGCCGCCGGTCTCCTCGGGCTGGTCCGGCAGGCTCACGTCGACGATGCGCAGACCGGGCCAGGAGTCGGCCACGAAGACCCGCTGGTCGATGGCGGCCACGTTCCAGGCGTGGCCGGCGGTGTCCAGGACCGCCAGCTCCGTGGGCTCCGCGGGGTCGCTCACGTCGATCACGCGCAGCCCGTCCGCGCCGTCGGCCACGTAGGCCGTGGTGCCGGAGACCGCCACGTCGTAGGCCCAGCCGGCGGTGTTCAGGTCGCCCACCTGGACGATGTTCCCCGGATCGGAGACGTCGATCACGATCAGGCCCAGCACGCCGTCGGCCAGGTAGGCGTGGCCGTTCGCCACGTCGAGGCCGTAGACCGCGCCGGAGGTGCCGGCCCAGTCCAGCTGCAGGGGGTGGCCGGGGCTGGACACGTCGAAGACGCGCAGGTCGCCGGTGTAGTCGGCCACGTAGAGCAGGTCGCCGCGCAGTTCGCAGCTGGAGAGGTCGTCGTCGAGATCCTCCCCCGCGTCCAGGGTCGGCGCGGCGGGATCGGAGAGGTCGACCACCCGCAGGCCCAATGCGATGTCGGCCACGAAGGCATGCCCGACCGCCGCGGCCACGCCGCGCACGTCGGCGCCGTCCTCCAGGAAGACGGACAGCACTTCGGGCTCGTCGGGCTGGCTCACGTCGACCACGGCCAGGCCGGAGGTGCCCAGGGCCACCAGCGCCAGGCCGCCGGCCACCGCCACGTCCTGGGCGGCGGCGGACAGGGGCGCCTTGCCCAGGGCCCGGGGCGGACCCGGCTCGGAGACGTCGGCGATGTCCAGGGCGGAGCCGTTGCCCACGTAGACCACGCCGTCCACGATGCAGGCGGAGCGGCAAGGACCGTTGTACCAGTGAGATAGCTCGCTGACTTCGAGGGAATCCTGCGCAGGGGCGGGCGCGGCGAGGGCCGCGACGGCGAGGATCGGCAGGATCAGGCAGGTGCGGTGCGTCATCCTTGACTCCCCGGTTCGGGACGGGTGGCCCCGATGGTGGGCCAGGGCGCGGTGCGCCGTCAAGGAAAAGGGCTCAGAGACCGAAGCGGGCGAGGTCGATGCGGCCGCGCCCGTCGAACGCCACCCCTTCGTCCTCCAGCAGCAGCCGCTGCACCGTCGTCGACTCGCCGTCCCCGCGCGCACTGATGCGGCCCTGCGCGTTGACCACGCGGTGCCAGGGGATGGCGCTGTCCTCGGGAAGGACCTTCAGGGCGCGGCCCACCAGGCGCCAGCGGCGCGGCAGGCCGGCCAGCTCGGCCACCCGTCCGTAGGTGGCCACGCGCCCGCGGGGGATCGTCTGGACCGCGGCGTAGATGCGGTCGTGCTCCCAGCGCGCGGGCACGGTCGAGCCGCCGACTAGTCGTCGGCCGTGTCGTCGGCCGCGTCGGGGTCGGGCTCGATGGGGATGCCGAACTGATCGACCTGGGCGATGGGCGGGCCCTTGTCCAGGGTCTCGCCGGCGGCCTCGGCCTCGGCGAGCTCGGCCTTCTTCTCCAGCCGGGCCTGCCGCTTGGCTTCCTTCTTCTTCTTCTTGTCGAGCTCTTTGCGCCGTTTCTCGAACGTGAAATGATTCCTGGCCACGAGTCACCTTTCATCAGGGGGTTGGGCAACGCTTCCAATAGTAGGGCATGACGACGGCCCTGCCTAGGCCCTAACTGAATTCATGACGTCACCCTGCTGGATGGCGTCCACCACGTCCTGGCCCTCGACGACCTTGCCGAACACGGTATGGCGTCCGTCGAGGTGGGGCTGGGGCGCGTGGGTGATGAAGAACTGGCTGCCGTTGGTGCCGGGGCCCGCGTTGGCCATGGAGAGCGAGCCGGTCTCGTGACGCAGGGGGTTGCCCTCGAACTCGTCCTCGAACCGGTAGCCCGGGCCGCCGGCGCCGGTGCCGGTGGGGTCGCCGCCCTGGTTCATGAAGTCCGGGATCACGCGGTGGAAGCTCACGCCGTCGTAGTAGCCCTCGCGCGCCAGGAACACGAAGTTGTTGACCGTCTTCGGCGCGTGGGCGGGAAACAGGTCGAGCACGATGTCGCCCCTGGCGGTGTTGATGGTGACGCGGACGGGATCGTCGAGACCCTCGATCATGGCGGGCGGGTCGTTCCATTGCTTGGCGGTCATGGGGCCTCCTCTTTCGTGTGCGGGTGACGCGGAAGAATATAGTACCTGGCCGGCATCTTGGCTTATGATGGCGCCAATATAAAGGAGGGATCATGGAACGCATGCGCATACCGTTCATCATCGCCCTGACCGCACTCGCCGCCCTGGCGCTCCCCGGCTGCGGCTCCGACGACGGCTCCCCCAGCGGCCCCGTCGTCCCCCCCGGCGAGGAGGTCAGCTACGCCGACCCCGATCCCGCCGACATCATGACCTGCGAGTTCCTGTACGACGACGGCACCTACCATACCCGCGAGGTGCCCGTCGACCAGATCCTGCTCATGTTCGAGGAGGACGTGGACGCCGACACGGCCGACGAGACCCTCGAGATGATGGTCACCGTCCTGGTGGACTACGACCTGCGCGTGGTGGGCCGCTTCCCGCGGGTGGGCATCTACCAGCTCGAGATCGACAACCCCTCGGCGGCGCCCAACCTGGCCATCGCCCTGCTGAACCTGGTGATCACCATGCTGGAGACCTTCGACGGCGTGGCCCACGCCACCTACAACGAGCTGCTGGAGCTGCGCTTCGCCGAGAACGACGACGACAACACCGAGATCACCGGCACCGACCGCGCGGCCTACGGCATGATCGACTACTACCAGGCGATCCCGGTCTTCGACGAGGTGCTGTCGGCGGGGGCGCTGAGCCCGGTCAAGGTGGCGATCATCGACTCGGGCATCGACCTCGACACCGGGCAGTTCGACGACATCGGCGACAACCTGGAGTACCTGGACGTGGCGGCGCCCGACAACGATCCCATGGACATCCACCCCGACAAGCACGGCACAGCCATCGCGGGCATCCTGGCCGCCGACAACGGCGACGGCGTCGTCAACGGCGTGGCCCTGCGCGTGCTGGACGACCGGCTCTCGCTGTTCGTGGCCAACACCCACGTGGTGGGCAACATCTACAACACGGCGCGCACGCTCGCGGCGACCGAGATCGCCGTCCAGCGCGGCGCGGACATCGTGAACATCAGCCAGGGCCGCCACGACGACGGCGGCGAGCCCCGCTGGCTGCGGCGACAGATGGACCAGTGGCGGCGCGTGTTCACGGCGCCCGGCTCGGAGGACGTGCTCTTCGTCTGCGCGGCGCCCAACACCAACTTCCGCCTCGACGGCAACGACGCGCCGTCCGGCGTGAACGCCCCCAACGTGCTGACCGTCGGGGGCCTGATGAGCAGCACCTGGAACGGGATCTTCCCCCAGTCGGCCCGCGGCCCGTCGGTGGACATCGCCGCGCCGGCCACGCGGGTGGGCGTGTGCTGCTTCGGCTACGACGGGCTCTTCTGGGAGCGCCGCTTCCTGGACGGCAACTCCTTCGCCGCGCCGCTGGTGGCCTCGATCGCGGCGATCGTGGCGTCGGTCGATCCCACGCTGGACGGCGCCGGCCTGGCCGACTGGCTGACCGACCCGAACCACACCTACCCCGCGCCGGAGGACGTGGGCGGCGTGCGGCCCGCCCTGCTGAAGACCGCGGGCAGCGCCATGCTCGCCCTGGGCACCCCCTCCAACGAGGCCCAGGACCTGATGGACTCCTTCTTCCACATGCCCGACGACATCTGCGACCCGCCCGGCCACGCCATCAACCGCATGGTCGGCGAGGTGCGCTTCCAGCTGGAGGGCCCCGCCTACTCCAACTCGCACGTCATGAACGCCGACGACCTGGTCTTCGACATCAGCGGGCAGAACCACGGCCTGATCCAGCCGGGCAGCTTCGTGGTGAACTTCGCCGCGGGCGGCGACATCGTGAACATCGGCATCGACGCCGACTTCGAGCTGGGCCGCAGCTACAGCATCCCCGGCGACGGCAGCTTCCTCATGTCCGCCCCCGCCGGCGAAAACCGCTACACCGGCTTCGGCGAGGGCGGCACCCTCAGCTTCTCGGCCTGCGAGATCACCACCCGCTCCCTGCCCCTGGACCACTTCAACGACGGCTTCGGCCTGGACCGCTACGTCTTCATCGAGGTGCAGGGCACGCTGACGGGCGGGCTGGCCAACGGCTTCATAGACACCGACCCGATCCAGGACGACGTGGTCTACACCACCTCGGGCAGCTTCACCACGGGCTTCTTCATGATGGGGCCGAGCGCCTCGACCATCGAGCACCTGGAAGAGGCCTGCGAAGGCGGGTACAGCGGCGGGGGCGGCTAGGCCCCGGTTAAAAACACCCACGCCCCCCCCAGGGACGCCGAAAACGGCGTCCCTTCTCCGCATCAAATTCCCACTCAACCCCCTCGCTTTTCGGCCGACAAATCCTAGCAGTCCATAGGAACCACTGCCCCGAAAGGCGTCTTTCGCGAAACGGGGCCGGTCCCGCGCAACTCCGACATGAGGGGAATAATGAAGAAGACCGTCGTACTCGCACTGATCGCCATCCTGCTCGTCGGCGCCGCCGCCAGCGCGTTCGCCGAGGTCAAGATCGGCGTGCTCGCCAAGCGCGGCGCGCCCAAGTGCATGCAGAAGTGGGGCGCCACGGGCGCCTACCTGAGCGATCAGATCGGCCAGCCCGTCAAGATCGTGCCCCTGAAGTTCGAGGCCATCGAGCCCGCCGTGGCCGGCGGCCAGGTGGACTTCATCCTGGCCAACAGCGCCTTCTTCGTGGGCCTGAAGCAGAAGCACGGCGCCAAGGCGGCCTGCACGCTGATCAACTCCCGCAAGGGCAAGGCACTCGAGACCTTCGGCGGCGTCCTCTTCTCCAAGAAGGGCACCGGCATCGAGAACCTGTCGGACGTGAAGGGCAAGCGCTTCATGTGGGTCAAGGAGTCGTCCTTCGGCGGCGCCCACATGGCCTGGCGCATGCTGCTGGACAACGGCATCGATCCCAAGGCCGACTGCGCCGAGGTCCTCGAGGGCGGCAAGCACGACAACGTCGTCCTGGCCGTCAAGAACGGCAGCGCCGACGTGGGCACCGTCCGCAGCGACACCATCGAGCGCATGATCGACGAGGGCAAGATCTCCGCCGACGACCTCACCATCATCAACAAGGTCAACGACGGGTTCCCCTTCGTGCACTCGACCCAGCTGTACCCCGAGTGGCCCATGGCCGCGGTGAAGGGCACGGATCCGGCGCTGGTGAAGCAGGTGGCCGAGGCCCTGATGGCCATGCCCGCCAGTTCGCCCGCCGCCCAGGCGGCCAAGTGCGTCGGCTGGGCCGCTCCGGCCGACTACACGAGCGTGGAGCAGTGCCTCCAGGCGATCGGCTACGGACAGTAGACACCGAGAACGGGAAGCCGAGAGGAAGTCCGACATGTTTTCCGCCATGAGCGTCAAAGGCAAGTTCCTGATCGCGATCACGCTGGCGATCCTCGTGACGCAGGTCGGCACGGTTCTCGTGTCGCAGAACCAGGTGAGCCAGGTCCAGAGCAAGCAGCAGCAGCAGTACACCGAGGTGATCGAGGACCAGCAGCGCGAGACGATCGCCCTGATCAGCCACGGTCTGGACGCCAAGGCGGCCGGACTGGGCGAGGTGCTGTCGAGCATCGCGGCCACCTACATCATCGGCTACGATTTCACGAGTCTCGGCCAGCTCGCGCAGCAGGCCACCGGGGACGAGGACATCGTGCTGGTGAACTTCTACAACACGGACGGCGAGGCCCTGACCGAGGAGACGCCCGTCCCCGACGGCATCGAGGTCCGTGAGTTCGTGCTCTCCTTCGAGGACTCGCCGGTCGGCCGGATGGTCGTGGGCGTCACGCACGCCGCGGTGACGGAGACCGAGGCCCGCGTGGCCGAGGAGATCGTCGCCATGCAGGCGCGCTCCGAGGAGACGACCCGCAAGGCCCAGCAGACCATCACCATGTGGATGACGGGCATCAGCCTGGGCGGTCTGCTGGTGCTGCTGGGGGTCACCTGGCAGCTGCTGACCCGGATCATCATCAAGCCGATCAGCTCGGTGGTCGAGAGCCTGACCGCCGGCGCCCACTCGCTGCAGCTTTCGAGCGAGCAGGTGTCGTCGTCGTCCGAGACCCTGAGCTACAGCACGACCAACCAGGCTTCGGCCCTGGAGGAGACGGCCGCCTCCCTCGAGGAGATGGCCTCCCAGACCGACCAGAACGCCCAGAACGCCCGACAGACGGCCGAGCGCACCAGCGAGGCCAAGTCGGCGGCGGTGGAGGGTCGGGAGGCGATGGAGCGCCTCGGCCTGGCCATGGAGAGCATCAAGGTGACCAGCGACACCACGTCGAAGATCATCAAGACCATCGACGAGATCGCCTTCCAGACCAACCTGCTGGCCCTGAACGCCGCCGTCGAGGCCGCCCGCGCGGGCGACGCCGGCCGCGGCTTCGCCGTGGTGGCCGAGGAGGTGCGCAACCTCGCGCAGCGCTCGGCCGAGGCGGCCCGCAGCACGTCGGAGCTGATCGAGGAGTCCCAGGTCAACGCCGACAAGGGCGTGGCCACCTCCGCGGAAGTGGGCACCATCCTGTCGCAGGTGACCGAGGGCGTCGAGGAGGCCGCGGAACTGGTCTCCCAGATGGCCGTGTCCGCCAGCGACCAGGCCCTGGGCATCAGCCAGCTCAACGACGCGGTGACCCAGATGGAGCAGGTCACCATGAACAACAGCGCCACCTCCGAGGAGTCCGCCGAGGCGGCCAAGGAGCTGGCCGGCATGACCAGCGACCTGAACAACGCGGTCGACATGCTCGTGGGCATCATCGGCAGCCAGAACGTGAGCGCCTCACCGGCCGGCTACGACTATGCACCCGCAGCGACGGCGGCGGCGTCCGCGGCGCCCGCCGCGGCGGCCGCACCCGCGATGGACTACGACGACGACAGCGGCTTCGCCGGCGCCGACGCCTGGGACGAGGAGCCCGGGTTCAAGGAGGCCGACGCGGTGATGGCGATCGGTGGTCCCGAGGACGACGAGTTCTAGAGACGAGTCGAGACGACGGTAATGCGGGGGAGCCGGACGGCTCCCCCGTTTCCTATTCCCGCCTGAGACGCAGCTGGTCCCAGAGGATCTCCGCCACCAGCCGCATGCCGAGGGGCACCGAGCGCTCGTCGGGATCGAAATCCGGACTGTGCAGCGTCATGGGCCGTTCCGGGCGGCCCACACCCAGCCGGAACTGGAAGCCGGGCACCTCCCGCCCGTAGCGCGAGAAGTCCTCCCCGCCCAGGCTCGGCTCGTACTCGATGACGTTCCCCTCCCCCAGCACCCGTTCCGCCGTGGCGCAGACCTGGGCGACCAGTTCGGGGTCGTTGTAGCCGGACGGCGTGCCGAAGTAGTAGTCGAGCTCCGGACGCGGCGCGCCGGCCGCCTCGGCCAGACCGTAGACGGTGCGCTCGATCTTCTCGCGGATCAGGGCGCGGGTGGCGTCGTCGCGCGTGCGCACGGTCGCCTGCAGGGTCACCGCGTCGGGGATGACGTTGCTCTTGGCCCCGCCGTGGACGCTGCCGAAGGAGATCACCGCCGGCGTCTTCACGTCGATCTCCCGGGCCACCACGTCGTTCAGCGCCAGCACGATGCGCGCGGCCAGGCTGATCGGGTCGACGGCGTTGTGGGGATAGGCCCCGTGGCCGCCCGCGCCGCGGACGACCAGCACGAAGCCGTCCACGTTGCCGGTCGAGTAGCCGGGGCACACGCCGATCCGGCCGTAGTCCACGGTCGGGTGGTCGTGCAGGGCGAGGACGCAGGCCGGCTCGCGGCCGTCGGCGAAGACGCCCGCCTCGAGCATGGTCAGGGCCCCGGCGCCGGTCTCCTCGGCGGGCTGGAGGATCCAGAGGATGTCGCCCGCCATCTCTTGGCGCAGGTCCGACAGGATGCGCATGGCGCCGAGGGCGACGCTCATGTGGATGTCGTGGCCACAGGCGTGGGTGACGCCGGTCTCCACGCCGCGGAGGGTGTCGCGGCGGGTCGACGCGAAGGGCAGGCCGGTGGTCTCGGTGAGCGGCAGGGCGTCGGTATCGGCGCGCCAGGCGATCAACGGGCCGGGATGCGCGCCGCGGAGGACGGCGACCAGGCCGGTGGACCAGTCGCCGGGTATCAGCTCGAAGCCCGGGAGGTCCTCGATGACGCGGCGCAGGTAGGCCCGGGTCTCGTGCTCGCGGCCGGAGAGCTCGGGGATGGTGTGGAGGTGGCGACGGTCGGCGAGGGTGGCGGCCTCGTGACGTTCGGTCAGGACGGCGAAGTCGGGCGCGGCGGCGGAGGTGGCAGCGGCCATGAGGAACGCGATCATGATGAGGCGACATCGGATGTGAGGCATGGACGAGCTCCGTCTCTTCGGGGAATACGCCACGGGGTCCACCAGTGTAGAACGGGACAGGGAGTCACCGCCAGTTCCATTCGACTTGCCCCTCGCGAACAGGTAGACTCCCCGGCACGAGAGACCATGCAGGATGATCAGCCGCGAGAAGGACGATGTCGCGATTCCATCGACAGATCATGGACGACCTGGTCGCCAGGAACCCGGCCCAGTACGAGTTCCATCAGGCCGTCGACGAGGTCGTTTCCTCGGTCCTGCCGATCCTCGAGATGCTGCCCTGGTACATCAAGGAGCGAGTCGTCGAACAGATGGTCGAGCCGGTGCGCACGATCATGTTCAGGGTGCCGTGGATCGACGACATGGGCGACGTGCAGGTCAATCGAGGCTACCGGATCCAGATGAACAACGCGCTCGGGCCGTTCAAGGGCGGGCTCCGGTTCCATCCGTCGGTCAACGAGGGCATCCTCAAGTTCCTGGCCTTCGAGCAGGTCTTCAAGAACGCGCTCACCATGCTGCCGCTCGGCGGCGCGAAAGGCGGCTCGGACTTCGATCCGAAGGGGAAGTCCGACCGGGAGGTGAAGCGATTCTGCAAGTCGTTCATGACGGGGCTCCACACCTACATCGGCCCCGAGCTGGACTGGCCGGCCGGCGACATCGGCTGCGGCGGCAGGGAGATCGGGTTCCTGTCCGGCTCGTACAGGGACATCACCGGCAGGTCCCCGTCGCCCTTGACCGGCAAGGGGCTGCTCTGGGGCGGCAGCCTGATCCGTCCGGAGGCGACCGGGTACGGCGCCGTCTATTTCGCGGAGAGCATGCTGGCCACGCGCGGCGAATCCCTCAGCGGCAAGACCTGCCTGCTGAGCGGATCCGGAAACGTCTTCCAGTATGCGGCCGAGAAGCTACTCGAGCTGGGCGCCAAGCCGGCGACGGCCTCGGATTCGTCCGGTTTCATCCATGACGAGGACGGCATCGATCGCGAGAAGCTGGCGTTCATCATGGAACTGAAGAACGTCAGGCGCGGCCGCATCGACCAATACGCGGAGCGCTATCCCTCGACCCATTACATCCCGCTCGATCCGAACCTGGGCCACAATCCGTTGTGGGACATCGAGGCTCATTGCGCCTTCCCCTGCGCGACGCAGAACGAGGTCAACGGCCGGGACGCGTCGAATCTCCTGGGGAACGGCGTCTACGTCGTCTCGGAGGGCGCGAACATGCCGTCGGTGCCGGAAGCCGTCGAACAGTTCCGCGACTCGGGGATCCTGTACGGACCGGGGAAGGCCGCGAACGCCGGGGGCGTCGTCGTGTCCGGGCTCGAGATGACCCAGAACAGCATGCGGCTGTACTGGTCGCGCGAGGAAGTCGACAGGCACCTGCGCAGGTCGATGAAGACCATCCACGACAACTGCCTGGCGGCGGCGAAGTCTTTCGGCAGGATCGGCGACTACGTGTTCGGCGCCAATTGCGCGGGCTTCACCCGCGTCGCCGACGCCATGATCGACCACAGCATCTGAGCCCGGTCCGGGATCAGCCGGCCTCCCCGACGAAGATCATCCCCTCACGAGCATATCCGTCGACATGGACGTTCACGCCCGTCGGCACGTCCAACACCCGCACGCCGCCCGGTTCGCCACGGGAGGCCTCGATCGCATCGAGCCAATCAGACCGCAGGAGATCGTCCGCGCCGACCGACAGCAACGGAATCCCCTCGTTGATGATGTTCGTGATGAAGTGGCCGCCGTAGGAGGGCGGCGTCCCCGTCCCGACCAGGTTCTCGACGATCGCGCACGCGTTGAAGATGTCGGCGTACGAGACCTGGACGCCGAGCCCCCTCTGTTCCGTGCCCCACCACCCCGGGCCGAGGAGGATGTAGGGGGCGTCCCCGGACAAGGCGTTGATGGCCGCGATCTCCTGCTGGATCCGGGGATGCGGCACGGTCCGGAAGCAGGCCTCGTCCACGTAGACGATGCGTTCGACGCCCTCGACCAGGCGGTTGCCCAGCGCGAACGACGACTTCACGACGATGCGGTCCTCGGCCACCACGGGCTCCGGCAAGTGGACCCGGTCCTCGATGACCTCCAGCGGCCGGACCTGCAGAAGGTCGAGCCGGCCGTCATCGGTCGATGCGAAGGCGAACTCGATCTCCACATCGTTCTCGAAGACGGCCTTGAGCTCCTTCATGACCTGCTCCAGACCTTCCCCCTTCGGGCCGAACGGGGGCAGGTCGAGAAGCGGCCCGAAGGTCAGGTGCACCGAGTCGTACATGTCCGGTTTCAGCTTGTTGAAGACACGGTAGGACGCGCCGTCGAAATACTCGCCGACCACCCGGGCTTCGGGATCCAGTCCGAGCGCCTGGCTGAGATCCGACGACGTCAAGCCGTCGTCGTCGCGGGTGAGGTGGTCGAAACGGGTCTGGAAGAGCCCGGTCATGTCATCGCCGTCACGGACGTACTGGGCCAGCCGCCCCGCCCCGGGCGCGACCGTGCAGGCCGAGTCGCGGCCGACGGCCCGCGTCCCCAGGCCGTAGACGAATCGGAACAGGCTGCCCGCTTCGCCCTTCTCGTTCCAGGGGTAGAAATTACGCGACTGCCCGATGCCCGAGGCGAGCGGATAGAAACCGTCATGCACCCAGCGGCCGACCGCGGGCTGGACGATCACGGCCATCCTCTCCTGCACGGCCTCGAGGCCGCGGTTCAGGCGGTAGGCGACGGCGTCGCGGCTCCAGACATCCGACTGGACCGTCCGGACGGCCCGCTGCAGGGCCTCCAGGCGCACCTGCGGGTCGCGCGCGACGCCGACCCAGAACGAGCGGTAGATGCCGGAGAACGAATGGAGCAGTCCGCCCTCCAGGCGCGACGAGGATCGCACGATCAACGGGCGATCCAGTTCGAGCATGGGCTCCAGGGCCGTCCGGATCTCATCGCTCAGCCCCACGCCGCCGATCCGCTCCAGCACGTCCGCCTGCGACCACTCGCGCTCCCGGTCGCCCAGGACGGGCCGGCAGACCTCGTCGAAATCATCGTCGGAGATGACCACGGTCGGCGGGATCCGCACGCGCTCGTCGAGGCCGTCGTGCAGCGGCAAGCGCTCGTGGACGTAGGCGAGCGCCTTGCCCTTGCCTCCGAGCTGACCCGCGCCCGTGACGGTGAATCCCCGCCCCAGCTGCGCGCGGTCGTGCGTGTAGTTGGCGTATGTCCCGCAGATCCGCACGACGTCGTGGATGGTGGCCTCGGCCAGCTGCCGCGCGTCCCCCGTCCTCGCGGCGCCTCCCCCGGCCTCGGGCGCGATCTCGCTGAAGTACTTCTGGATGTCGGCGATCTTGCGGGCCAGCGTGATGTTCAGGACGTCCGGCACGTCGTCCTGCTCCATGCAGAGCAGGATCGGTACGACGCGCTTGTCGAGGGCGATCGCTCCGCCGAGTTCGACCATGACCCAGTGGCTCTTCATGGAGAAGGGGCTCAGCAGCAGCAGGAAGTGGTCGCTCTCGGCCAGATGGCGCTTGATGGACTCGATGATGGAGTCGCCCGTGCGCAGGACGTTCTCGTCCAGGAACGTATCGCAGCCGATCTCCTCGAGACCGTCCCGGATGTGCTGCGCCGTGTAGACGTCCCCGCTCGAATAGCTGATGAAAACCTTCATGCGGCGTTCTCCCGAGGCCTCGTTGGGTCAATGATCCATCCGACTCCGGTCCGATGCTATCATGATCGGAGTGACCTCACCAGTTATGACGCCTCCGGGGCCTTCGTCCCGCCAACCCGACCATAACCCTCCGATTACTGACACGGTATTATCATTGCGCTATACTCGATTCAGCCGAATCGCGACCACCGGTCCCCTCCGATGATGCGACGCCTCCCCCCGCCAGGTCGTTGCGCAGCATCCGAGCCAGACCGCCCGCACACCCGCACCCACCAGGAGGGCGCCATGCATCGGCCTCGTATCCCCGTGTCCATATTCCTCGCCGTTCTCATGATCTCCCCCCTCGCAACCGCCGCCGTCCAGCACAGCTACGACGACGCCTGGGGCGAGGCGGGACTCACCCTCGTCCAGTCCCGCGGCTCGGGCGTGGAGGTCCTCTTCTCCCTGCGCGACTGGACCCTGGGCGACCTCGAGCTCGACGGCCGCGGTCGGCACACCCTGCAGGTGCCTGGACTGGCGCTGCAGAACGAGGCGGGCGCGCCCGACATCCCGGGCTTCTCCCGCTACCTCGCGCTGCCCAACGGGGCCCGCGCCGTGGTGCGCGTCCTGGACTCGCGGGTGGAGATCCTGCGCGACGTGGACCTGGCCCCCGCGCCGATTATCCCGGACGAGACCCAGGACGGCCCGCTGGTCTATGCCGAGAACGCGGCCCTCTACGGCGCCGACGCCTTCTACCCCGCCGAGACGGCGGCCGTGTCGGGGACGCGGCGGATCCGCGGCGTGGACGCGGCCATCCTGGCGGTGCGCCCCTTCCAGTACAACCCGGTCACCCGCGAGCTGCGCGTGCTGCGCGACCTGCGCCTGGCGGTGGACTTCGTCGGCGGCGACGGCCGCTTCGGCAAGGACCGTCTGCGCAACCGCTGGTGGGACGGCATCCTCGACGACGTGCTGCTCAACGCCGACGCGCTGCCGGAGGTCATGTCCCCGCCCGAGGGCGGCCAGCGCACGCCGGACCACGAGTACGTCATCATCTGCCCCGACAGCCCCGCCTTCACGGCCTGGGCCGACTCCCTGCGGGTCTTCCGCACCGAGCAGGGCATCCGCACCGGCGTCTACACCACCACCGACGTCGGCGGCAACTCCACCGCGGCCATCGAGGCCTTCGTGGACGACGCCTACCTGAACTGGGACCATCCGCCCGCGGCCGTGCTGCTGCTGGGCGACTACGACACCGGCGCCGGCGGCATCACCTCGCAGACCTGGAGCTGGGACGGCAGCCCCTACTGCCTGTCCGACAACATGTACGCCGACGTGGACGGCGACGAGCTGCCCGAGATGGCCTTCGCGCGCATCACCGCCCGCGACGAGACCGAGCTGGCGACGATGATCGGCAAGGCCCTCGACTACGAGCGACACCCGCCCGAGGCCCCGGGCGTCTACCAGAACCCGGTCCTGGCCGGCGGCTGGCAGACCGAGCGCTGGTTCATCCTCTGCAGCGAGGTGCTCTACGGCTACTTCGCCAACGTGCACGGCAAGACCCCCGTCCGCGAGTACGCCATCTACGACGGCTCCCCCACCGTGTGGTCCACGGCCACCAACACCGGCGCCGTGCTCTCCTACTTCGGGAGCTCCGGGCTGGGCTACCTGCCCGACACCCCGGCCCACCTGACCGACTGGGGCGCCAACGCCACGCGCCTCAACGCCGACATCAACGCGGGCACCTTCATCGTCCAGCACCGCGACCACGGCGACGTCGACGGCTGGGGCGAGCCCGACTACACCAACCCCGACCTGGCGGGCCTGAGCAACGAGCACCTGCCCTTCGTGTTCTCCATCAACTGCCTGACCGGCGAGTTCGACATGTCCGGCGAGAGCTTCGCCGAGGCCTTCCACCGCCACGAGCAGGGCGCCCTGGGCCTGATCGCGGCCACCGAGATCAGCTACTCCTTCGTCAACGACACCTACGTCTGGGGCATGTACGACCACTTCTGGCCGGACTTCGACCCGGGCTACGGCGCCGCCGGCGATCACGACCTGAAGCCCGCCTACGGCAGCGTCGCCGGCAAGTACTACCTGGAGGCCTCCAACTGGCCCTACAACACCGACGCCAAGGAGGTCACCTACCACCTCTTCCATCACCACGGCGACGCCTTCACCACCGTCTACTCCGAGATACCCCAGGCGCTGACCGTCGCCCACGACGGCGCCCTGCTCTCGGGCGTGGACTTCTTCAACGTGAGCGCCGACGAGGGCTCGTGGATCGGCCTCTCGTCGGGCGGCGTCTACCTGGGCGCGACCGCCGGCACCGGCGCGCACACGCCCGTGGCGATCCCGGCCCAGCTGCCCGGCGGCGACCTGGTGATCGTCGTCACCAAGCAGAACCACTACCGCTACCGGGCCGCGGTGCCGATCATCCCGCCCGAGGGCCCCTTCGTGGTGTTCGAGGACTACGTGATCGACGACGCCGCGCCCGGCGGCAACGGCGACGGCGCCCTGGACTACGGCGAGTCGGTCCGGCTGGACATGACGGTGCAGAACGTGGGCCTCGAGCCCTCGCTGCGTCCGACGGCCGTGGTCGCCTGCGACGACCCGTACCTGATCCTGGAGGACGTCGAGACCGGCTTCGCGGACATCCCCGCGAGCAGCAGCGCCTTCTCCGACGACGCCTTCGCCCTGACCGTCCGCACCGACGTGCCGGACGGCCACCCCCTCGACTTCACCCTCGACGTCAGCGACATGGACTCCACCTACACGAGCTACTTCCGCATCGTCGCGCGCGCGCCGGTGCTGTCGCTGTCCGGCTACGAGCTGGACGACGGCGACAACGACATCCTCGACCCCGGCGACGAGTCCGACCTGACGATCGGCCTGGAGAACCTGGGTTCGGCGAGCGTGTCGGGCCTGCAGGCGACCCTCGCGTCGCTGGACACCATCGTCACGGTGATCGACGGCGTGGTCGACCTGCCTACCTTCGCCCCGGACCAGGCCCACCCCGCGCTCTTCCGCATCGGCGCGCACCCCGACGCCCAGATCGGCGACATCGCGCGCCTGGCGCTCGACGTGACGGGCCCCGACTACAGCTTCCAGGACACGGTGACCGTCACGGTGGGCCTGACCATCGAGGACTTCGAGTCGGCCACCTTCGTCGACCTCATGTGGGAGTTCGGCGGCAACGAGCCCTGGTTCATCACCGACATCACCCCCTACGAGGGCGCCTACTGCGCCCAGTCGGGCGACATCGGCGACAACCAGACCTCGGAGCTGGCGACGACCTTCGAGGTGGTCGCCCCGGGCGAGATCAGCTTCTGGTACAAGGTCTCGTCGGAGAGCGGCTGGGACTACCTGCGCTTCAGCGTGGACGGCACCGAGGTCGCCTCCTGGTCGGGCACGGTCGACTGGACCGAGGCCGTCTTCCCCGTCACCGCCGGCACCCACACCTTCACGTGGGCCTACACCAAGGACGGCTCGGTCAGCAGCGGTTCGGACTGCGGCTGGGTCGACTACATCGTGTTCCCCGCCGTCGGCGCCCAGCCCACGCCGATCATGAGCTGCGCCGGCAGCGATCTCGAGGTGGTCCTCGAACCCGGCGAGACCGGCCAGCGCACCGTCCAGATCACCAACACCGGCGAGGGCGAGCTGGACTACACGGTGACCCTGGAGAACCCGGAGCGGACGACGGCGGCGGCGACGCCCCGGGTCAAGAAGGACGTCCCGGTCCCCGCCGACGGTGCCCCCCAGCCCGACGGCAGCGGCGGCCCCGACCAGTTCGGCTACTTCTGGACCGACAGCGACGAGCCGGGCGGCCCGGTCTTCGACTGGGTCGAGATCAACGCCGTGGGCGTCGACGCCGGCGGCGGCGACGACACCAGCCTCGGCCCCTTCGACCTGGGCTTCACGTTCCACCACTACGGCGTGCCCTACGACCAGGTCAGGATCTGCACCAACGGATTCCTGTCCTTCACCTCCACGGCGACGAGCTACAACAACGGCTTCATACCCAGCACCGCCACGCCCAACGACGTGATCGCCCCCTTCTGGGACGACATCAACCTCAACGACGGCGGCACCATCTGGTACCACGCCGACACCGCCAACAGCCGCTTCATCGTGGAGTGGGAGGCCGTCCCCCACTACGCGTCCAGCGGCACGGGCACCTACACCTTCCAGGCCATCCTCAACGCCGACGACACGATCGTCTGCCAGTACCTCAGCATGGTCGGCGACATCGACCTGGCCACCATCGGCATCGAGAACCTGGACGGCACCGACGGCCTGATGGTGGTCCAGGACGCCGCCTACATGCACGACGAGCTGGCGATCCTGTTCAAGGCCGCCACCCCGTGGCTGCAGATCGAGCCCATGGCCGGCACGGTGCTCCCCGGCGGCGACGCCACCC
The DNA here is from genome assembly GCA_964607825.1 of uncultured Fibrobacteraceae bacterium. Taxonomy (GTDB): domain Bacteria; phylum Krumholzibacteriota; class Krumholzibacteriia; order LZORAL124-64-63; family LZORAL124-64-63; genus JAHIYU01. The sequence goes on from CAZSNA010000061.1 coordinate 17,505, forward strand.
TCGAGCTGGTCTACAGCGCCGAGGACGTGGAGATCGGCGACTACCTCGGCCTGCTCACCGTCCACGGCAACGACCCGGACAACATGAGCGACGAGCATCCGGTGGCCCTGTACGTGCGGTCTCTGACCTCGGTGGAGGACGGCGCGACGCCCATGGCCTACGCCCTGGGCCACGCCCGCCCGAACCCCTTCAATCCGAGCACGACCATCGAGTTCGCGCTGCCGCGGACCGGACGCGTGGAGCTGAAGATCTACGACGTGGCCGGACGCCTGGTGCGGAAGCTGGTAGACCAGGAACTGACGGCCGGACGTCACGAGGCGCGCTGGCTCGGCCGGGACGACGACGGCCGGCAGGTGGCCAGCGGGACGTACTACTACCTGCTGGATTGCGGGGAGTGGACGGAGACGCGGAAGATGACCCTGGTGAAATAAACCCCGCTCGATCGCCAACCGAGAGGCCGGCGCCGTTCGCGGCGCCGGCCTTCTTCTGCGGTCGATCGTGATCCGGTCAGTACAGCGCCTTGATCTCCCCCCAGCTCATGGACTCGTTGGCGATCGGCTCGGAGAGCTCGCTGAAGCCGATGTCGTCGATGTACATGCCCGGCCAGAGCCAGACCTCGAACTGGTGGGCGATGGGCCCGTTGCTGTACCAGAAGCCCTCGCCGATGTCCGCGTCGCCGATGTTGCTGCCGGAGACGAGCGGATTCCCGTAGTAGTCCGTGTACGCCCACTCCCAGAGGTGGCCGGCGGCGTCGAGCACCTGGACGGTCATGCGCTGCACGCACGAGGGGTAGAGGGTGCCCGGCGCGTAGATCTGCACCGTGACCGGGATGGGATCGTCGTGGTCGCGGGAGACGGCGACGCTGCGGCCGTAGAAGCCGCCGGGGCCGTCGCGCTCGACGGTGTAGAGGTGGTGGCCGGGCGGGCAGCCGAGGACGACGCCCTGGGAGAGGTAGCGGTGGGGGTCGATGACGAAACCCTCGCCGGGCGGAGTGTCCTCGAAATCGACCCAGTCGACCCAATCGGGTTGGGCCAGGGCGGCGGCGGCGGTGAAGGTCAGCAGGGCTGCGAGCAGTGTCAGGGTTGTCTTCGTCATGGGCGTCTCCCCCCGTGGAAGGTGCGGGACCGGGATGGCGAGTGGTACCTGTATGACGCTCGGCGGGGGGATTCGGCGGTGAATCGGTCGGCGGCGCGTGCGGGATTACCGATGGATCGACGATGCGAGGCCTCGCGATCGGGTCGCGAGGCCTCTTCGGATCATCCGGACGCACCGGGACGAAGACCGGGCCCTACTGCGTCTCCCCGACCGGAGACTCCCCGTCCCCCCGCCCGGTGATATTCCTCCAGAACCTGGAGATGGCGCCGGGCGCCGACCCGTTGCCGCGCGCGGCCATGGTCGCCGGCTGCGGGCCGCGCGGATCGGCGCCCGACCTCGCCACGACCGTCTTGCGCAGCGCGCGCCGCTGTCCGAGCACGGGCCGCGGCCGCTTGCCGTGCCGCTTCACGACCTCGTCCATCAGATCGAAATAGGCCCGGCTGCCGCGCGCCCGCCGGTCGTGGATGACCATCGGCCTGCCCTGAGACGCCATCTCGGCCAGACGGACCGCGCGGGGAATGGCCGTCTTGAAGACGTCGCGCCCGAACTCCTTGTCGAGCGCGGCCGACACCCGTTTCGACATCTTGACCCGCGAATCGGTCATGGTCAGGAAGAGCCCTTCCCGCAGGAGACCCTTGCGGGCGACCGGTTCGAAGTCCCGGATGAAATGTAGCATCCGCCGCACCGAGTTGAGGCAGAGCTCCTCGGCCTGCACGGGGATGAGATAGCTGTCCGACACGGTGAGCGCGGCGCGGGTCTCGGGGCCGAACCCGGGCGGGCAGTCGATCAGGATGGTGTCGTAGTCGTCGCGGATCGGCTCGAGCAGATCGTCGAGCACGCCGTACCTGCCGATGCCGGCCTTGTACTGCTCCTCCTGGGCCATCGTCCTGGCGTTGGGACTGAGGAGCCCGAGGTTCTCGAGCGAGGTCTCGTGGATCACCTCGGCCAGGGGCAGGCCGGCGGTGAGGACGTCCTTCAGGCCGCCGCGCAGGGTCACGTCGTCGAACCCCAGGCTCTGCGACAGGCCGCACTGGGGATCGAGGCCGATCAGGAGGGTGCGGTGGCCGGACAGGGCGAAGGTCGCGCCCAGGTTGACGGTGGAGGTGGTCTTGCCCACGCCGCCCTTGTGGCTGACGCAGCTGATGATCCTGGCGGAGGAATACCCCCAGGGGTTGGGCTTCGGTTGCTGGTCGGGAGACGGAGCGGTGGGACTGGATACGGGCATGAGCAGACCTCCATGTGGTTGCTCGTGCGATGGCGACTCCGTCGAGTGACGGGCCGCCGACCTGCCTGTTTTATTGCAGCTACGCGCGTTGGCGGTGGCCGCTGATCAAAGTCGCCGGGGCGACGGTGACGTCTCTGACAGCAGGTTCAGGATCGATCCAGTGGTCTTTTGGTAGCAGATGGGGCGGGGAGGTGTCAAGGAGGGGGTTGGAGGGATCGCCCCGAAAGGTTTTTCCGGATCCGTCTTGAATCCATCCGCCCCTCCGTGTTCCCCCGGCAGTCACGCATCGCACGCACCCATTGCCCGGGAGGGGAACCATGAAACGCTTCTTCAAGACCACCATCAATCCGTTCACCAAGTCTCACCTGGTGGCGATGCTCGCCATCCTCGCCGCCGTCTTCGTCTTCACGGGTTGTTCGGAAGAGCCGCTCATGGGACCGGCCGATCAGTCGCAGACGGGGACCGACATCCAGACCGTCCAGGACGACAAGAACCTGGTCAATCCGATCCAGCCGGTCCCGGTGCCTCCCCGCCGCAACCTGGCGAAGGACTCGGACCTGAACGGGACGGTGCTGCCGCAACTCGACGACGACGGCGGCATCATCGGCTGGGATGTCGCGATCACCGGCCTCCACTACGAGACCCCGGTGAACTACGCCGGCAACATCGTCGGCGGCCAGTTCACACCGGCCCTGCCGGGCCTGGGCTGGCTCCACGACGACGCCGAGATGCTCCCCGCCTTCGAGTTCGCGTTCGTCAACTTCAGCAACGATCCCTACGCGCTCACCCACCAGGGCGAGGGCGGCGGCGCGATCGACGCGCCCATCGGCGGGTCCTGGGGCAAGGCGCTGGCCATGGGACCCGGGAACATCGACTACAGCGACCTGCTGCCCTGCAGGTTCGACCTGGCCGATCTGGACCGCGACGAGACGTTCAGCGACATCACGTCCAGCACCCTGCGCGTGACGGTCCACGATCCCGCCACCGGCGAGGCCCTGACGGGCAAGGAAGCCGGCGCGCTGCTCGTGTCCAAGGGCCTGCCCATGGACAGGGTCGAAGCGTTCCTGGCCGGCGAAGCCACGGACGAGGACTTCGCCACGATGGCCGACAAGGACGGCGTCCAGGTCACGGTCGGGGCCGAAGTGTCGATCACGGTCAAGGTGCCTCCCTTCGTCGAGGTCACGGTCACCGGCTCGGTCTCGCTGACCGGCGACATGGACGACTACGCGGATCTGGCCAGGGAAGCCCGGCGACTGGCCCGGGAGCTGGCCGAGGATCTCGCGGAAGAGGTCAAGGAGTCGCTGAAGAAGCTGAAGGAACTGGTGAAGTGGATCGTGGATCAGATCGACGACATGCTGGATGATGCTTGGTGGTGGCCGTTCTAGGGTGAGGGGATAGGCACGGAGGGAGAGGCGCCTCGGCTCGGTGGAGTCGGGGCGCTTTCTGAAAGCTTGGGGCACGCCCAAAAGAAAAGGACTCACGACAACCGCCGTAAGTCCTTTTATTTCATTTGGTACGCCGCCAGGGAATCGAACCCCGAACCTACTGATTAAGAG
>CAZSNA010000062.1:0-20209 GCA_964607825.1 uncultured Fibrobacteraceae bacterium
GTCCATGCTGGAGGACGAGGTCCTGCCGGTGGCGGGGCTCCACAAGACCGCGGCCGCGCTGGCGCGCGCCTGGGGCTACGTCCTGACCATGGACCACGAGGTGGTCGCCGGCCTGGCCTACGGCCCGGAGCTGGCCGGCCTGCTCAGCGCCTGTCGTCTGGCCCTCGAGGACGGGCCCGGCGCGCTGGACGCCGTCGAGGAGGGACTTGCTCTTTATCCCGATCACCCGTATCTACGATATCGGCGCGGCGTGGTCGGCGCCGTGTCCCGGCACGCGCCCGACGGGCTGCGCCTGACGGCGCGCCGCGATCTCGAGGCCTGCCTGGAGACCGCGACGCCCGACGACGCCGAGGACGAGCGCTGGCGCGGCCTGTACCCCCTGCGCTACCTGGGGCTGCTGGACCTCGGCGCCGGCGACGCGGACGCCGCCGAGGCGTGGTTCGACCGGGCGCTGGCCCTGACGCCCCTGTACTCGCACGCCTGGCTCGGCAAGGCCGATTGCGCCCGCAGCCGCGACGAGGACCGGCGCGCCATGAGCTACTACCTGCGGGCGGTCACGACCGACGAGCGCAACCTGGCGGCGTGGGTCCGCGGCTGTCGCGTGCTGGAGGCGCTGGGCTTCGAGGGCAACGCCCGGAGCTGGCGCGCGCGTGCGGAGACGCTGTTCCCGGAGTATCCGGGCTTCGCGTCCGACGCGGATTGGATCACGGAACTGATGACCCGGCCGGAGCCGGTGCCGTCCTGAGACGGGGCCGGCGCACCCGGCCCACCCGAGGCGGACCATGGCCATGAACAGACATCGACGCGACCCCTACGCTCCCGACCCCCTGGCCGCCGGCCTGCCGCCGCACCAGCAGGTCTACGCCAACCGCAACCTGCGCATGGACTCCATCGAGGCCATCGGCTTCGACATGGACCACACCCTGGCCCTCTACGATCACCGGGTCTTCGAGGAGCTCTGCTTCGCCATGGCCGTCGACCTGATGGTCGAGCACAAGGGCTATCCCGAGAAGATCCTCGGCATCACCTACGACCGCACGTCGGTCAGCCGGGGCCTGATCGTCGACAAGCGCCTGGGCAACATCATCAAGATGGACGCCAACAACTACGTGTCGCGGGTGCGCCACGGCGAGACCCTGCTCGCCCACGACGAGCGCAAGACCACCTACAAGCGCGGCCGCATCCGCCAGACCGCCAAGCGCTACCGGGTGGTCGACACCCTCTTCGACCTGCCGGAGGGCTCCCTCTACACGGCGCTGGTCAAGCTCAAGGACGAGCAGCCGGACCTGATCACCGTCAGCTACAAGACGCTCTTCGAGGACATCCGCGACGCCGTCGACACCATCCACCGCGACGGGTCGCTCAAGCGCAAGATCATGTCCGACCTGCCGCGCTTCTTCGTCCGCGACCCGCGGCTGGAGGAGACCCTGCTCAAGTTCCGCGAGGCGGGCAAGAAGCTCTTCCTGCTCACCAACTCCGAGCCCGACTACACCGGCGCGGTCATGACCTACATCCTGAGCAACGGCTCCGGCTCGTGGACCTCGCTCTTCGACCTGATCGTCTGCAGCGCCCGCAAGCCGGGCTTCTTCCTGCCGCAGGGCAAGGGTCGCAAGGTGGCGCCCGGCAGCGTGCCCGGCCTCGACAACGCCAAGGGCCAGTGCTACACCGGCGGCGACGCCTTCTTCCTGGAGTCCAAGCTGGGCACCATCGGCGACACGATCCTCTACTTCGGGGACCACACCTACGGCGACATCCTGCGCAGCAAGAAGTCCGTGGGCTGGCGCACGGCGATGATCGTGCCGGAGGTGGAGGAGGAGATCCTCTCGACCCTGCCGGTGCTCGAGAGCATCCGCGAGCTGGAGGCCATCGAGGACACCATCGAGGACCTGACCCTCGAGCGCGACCACCTGCTCTCGCTGCCGGACCACGATCCGGACGTGGTGGCCAACCTGCAGGACTACATCCGGGCCAGCCTGGGCCGACGCGTCCTCATGAAGAAGCGCATCGCCGAGGCCTACAACCCCGTGTGGGGCTCCATCTTCCGCGAGGGACGCTCATCCTCGCGCTTCGGCGAGCAGATCAAGGACGTGGCCTGCATCTACACCAGCCGGGTCAGCAACCTGAGCCGGTATCCCGCCCAGAAGTTCTTCGTCAGCGCCCGCGACCGCATGCCCCACGAGTGAGTCCCGCGGATCGGAGTCGCTCTCCCGCCTGGGAGCGCGCCGCCGAGGCCCGCGACCGCAGGTCTCACGGGCGGAGGCCGTGGAATCGAGTTGGCGCGTCTCAGCGCTGCATGATAATGTTCCCTCGTGCCGGGCGAAGCCGGCACACGAGTTCTCCAACCGATCAACCCTGCGGGAGGATCAATGCGCGGCAAGAAGAATGTCCTGGTGGTCGGGACGGGCACCATCGGCGAGCCCCTGATCGGTCTCCTCTGCCACTTCAAGGACCAGCTGGGCCTCGACGACGTGCTGTTCCACAAGAACACCCCCCTGCTCACCGACCGCTCCAAGGTGCAGGCCCTGATCCGGCGCGGCGCGCGGATCGTCGCCGACAAGGACCGCATGGACGGGTTCAAGGACCTGGACATCCCCGTCGCCGTCGAGACCGAGGACGCCCTCGAGTCGTCCCGGGTGATCATCGACTGCACGCCCATGGGCAACGAGATGAAGGAGCGCTGGTACAGCCGGCACGAGGACAACACGGACATCTTCATCGCCCAGGGCAGCGAGTTCGGCTTCGGCAAGCAGTACGCGCGCGGCATCAACGACGAGGTGCTGGACGCCGCGACCGACAAGTACGTCCAGATCGTCAGCTGCAACACGCACAACCTCTCGCTGATCATCAAGACCCTCGGTCTCGAGGACGGCCAGGAGCCCGACAACCTGGTCGAGGGGCGCTTCGTTTGCATCCGCCGCTCCAACGACATCAGCCAGGACGCCAAGTTCGTCCCCAGCCCCGAGGTGGGCGCCCACGGGGATCCGCAGTTCGGCACCCACCACGCCCGCGACGCCTGGCACCTCTTCAACACCATGGGCCAGGACCTGAAGCTGTTCTCCTCGGCCGTGAAGCTGAACACCAACTTCATGCACGCGCTGCAGTTCTACCTGAAGGTGAAGAAGCCCGTGACGCAGGAGGAGCTCATCAAGCGCTGCGTGCGCAACGACCGCATCGCCATGACCCACAAGAAGACCGCCAACTCGATTTTCTCCTTCGGTCGCGACCACGGTTTCTACGGACGCATCCTCAACCAGACGGTGATCCCCTACAACGGCGTCCACGTGTCTGAGGACGGCACCGAGATCACCGGCTTCTGCTTCACGCCCCAGGACGGCAACAGCCTGCTGAGCTCCGTGGCGGCGGCGATCTGGTCGCTGTACCCGGACACCTACGACAAGATCATCCAGTGCCTGCGCAAGTACTTCTTCGAAGAGGTTTGATCCCGGGGCCTGGTGAGAAAACGGAAGGCGACCCCCGAGGGGGTCGCCTTCTTCGTTCCGGGCGGCGGACCGCCTACGAGGCGTTCGACTCCAACCGCGCCTTCAACTCTCGATAGGTGGCCTGCGCCGGCAGGTCGGGGTCGGCGTGGGGCATGATCTTGTCCAGGTGCTGCAGGGCCTTGCTGGCGTAGTGGGGCTCGCCGGCCGCCAGCGCGGCCTCGGCCAGCAGCAGCAGGGGGCGGATGCGCTGGGGGTTCGTCTTCAGGATCAGGAGGGCCTGTTCCATGGCCTCCCGCGGCTGGCCCGCGGCGAGATAGGACTGGCCCAGCCGCCAGACGGCGCCCCAGAGCTCGTGGGGCGCGGCGATCTCGAGCAGGTCCATCATGGCCGTCCACTCGGCGATGGACGTGTCCCAGTCCGAGGCCATCATGGCCCGGACCGCCGCGAACTGGTGCTCGAGCCGCGCGATCTGGTCCCGGATGCCCTCGTCCTCGGGCCCATAGGACAGCATTTGCTGGCGGAAGGTCTCGAAATGGGCCTGACTGGCGGCCGTGTCCCCGTGCATCATGGAGGAGTAGGCCAGGAAGTAGCTGGTGATGGGGTGCTCGATGTTGCGCCCCGCGAAGTCGTCGATGCCGGCGAGGGCCTTGTCGAAGAGGTCGAAGGCGAAGTAGGTCTGGATCATGAACTGGTCCATGTCCCGCTCGATGTGCGTGCCCTTCACCTGGGAGCGGACGCCCTCCATGATCTCCAGGCCCTTCTTGAGCTGGCCGCGGTACATGTAGACCTTGCCCAGGTTCACCAGGGAGTAGTGGAAGTCGTCCTGGATCTGCAGGGCGGTCAGGAACTCGCGCTCGGCCTCGTCGTAGCGGCCGATCCAGGCCAGGACCTCGCCCAGGGAGTCGTGGGGGTTGGCCAGGTCGGGGGCCATGAAGACGTACTTGCGCAGGTTCTCCAGGGCGGCCTCGTAGTCGCCGCGCCCGGCCTCGAGATAGCCGAGCATGTTGTAGGCGAGGGCGTGGTTGGGCTCGATCTTCAGCACGTTGTGGAAGGCCTCGGCGGCGCCGTCTTCGCGCCGGAAGAAGAGCATGTTGGCCTTGGCGATGTTGGCCAGCAGGTTCTCGGGCTGTTCGGCCAGGATGAACGCCACGAGGGAGTCCGCGCTCGTGTCGCCGGGCGTGAGCCCCGAGATCACCAGTTGCACCTTGGCCCGCTCCAGGTCGTTGGGCAGGCCCTCGGCCAGGCTGTCGGCGACGGCCAGGCTGGACTTGGTCGAATCCGGCTGGAAGTAGTTCAGGGCGTTGGCCCGCATGGCCCAGGCCATGGCGAAGTCGGGATCGAGCTCCACCGCCCGCGTGAAGGTCGTCGCCGCCCGCTCGCGCTGCACCGCGTAGAGCTGGGTGAGACCCTCCTCGTACAGGCAGTAGGCCTCGTCGGACGTGGTGGTGAACTCGCGGTCGGGGCCGCCGAAGAACAGCAGTCCGAGCGCCAGCACCAGCAGGGCCGCCACGATTGCCGCCATCGAGATCTTCATCAGTCGGACTCCTTCAGGGCGGAAAGGGCTCCTCAGCCTCTTTCCAGATATGCGGCCGGGCTGTTCCGGCTGCCTTGGGCCGCTTGTTGGACTTTCAGGGCGACCAGGGTCACGTCGTCGTCGGCCACGGCCTGGCCGGAGAAGCTGCGCAGCTCGTCGTGCATGGTGTCGAGCAGGCGGGCCGCGGGCAGATCGGAGCGGGTGTCGAGCAGGCGCTCGACCCGGGATTCGCCGAACTCCTCGTCGGTGCCGTTGCGCGTCTCGGTCAGGCCGTCGGTGTACATGAACAGGGTGTCGCCGGCGTCGAGCTGTATGGTCTCTTCCTCGTAGACGCCGAAATCGAAGGCGCCCAGGGGCAGGCCGCCCTTCTCCAGCAACTCGATCCGTCCGTCGGCCCGTCTCAGCACCGGGGCGTTGTGGCCGCCGGAGCTGTAGGTGAGCGTGCCCGCCTCGGCGTCGTAGATCGCCAGGAACAGGGTCGCGAAGTGGGACGGATCGGTGCTCTCGTGCAGGTACAGGTTCACCCGCTCGAGGATCTCGCCGGGGGAGCAGGAGGTCTGGCAGTGGGCGCGCATGGACGCCTGCAGGCTCGAAGCCAGCAGGCTCGCGGGCACGCCCTTGCCGCTCACGTCGCTGATGACCACCACCAGCCGGCCGTCGGGACGCTCCATCAGGTCGTAGTAGTCGCCGCTGACCTCGGCGCTGGTGATGTTGCAGGCCGCCAGGTCGAGGCCGGGGATCGAGGGGATCTCGCGGGGCAGCAGCCGGCTCTGGATGGTCCGGGCCAGGCCGAGCTGTTCCTCCAGCTTCTGCTTCTTGAGCTCCTCCTCGTAGAGGCGCGTGTTCTCGAGCTGCAGGGCGATCTGGCTGGCCACCATGCTGAGCAGCTCCAGGTCCTGCAGGTGGTACTCGTCCACGTCGCGCTTGTGCGGCAGCGCGATCAGGCCCACCAGGCGGCCGTGGACCTGCATGGGGACCAGCAGGGCCAGGCCCGCGTCGGCCAGGTGGTCGCGCTCCTCCAGGCGCTGCAGCAGCTCGGCCTGCTCGCGCGTGGCCGCGGCCCGCATGCCGAGCGAGACGCCCCGGCCCTCGATCCAGTAGGGCTCGTTGAAGCGTTCGAGGCGCTTGGCGGTGGCCGCCAGGGCCAGCGCGTCCGGACAGTTGGGCGCGGTGGTGGGCGGCGCGGCGCCGGGGGCGACCGAGCGGGCCGCGCCCGCCAGTCGCCAGGTGCCGTCGGGGTCGTCGGCGTTCGGCCGGTAGATGGCGAGCCTGGGAATGTCCAGCAGGATGCACAGCCGCCCGCCGATGCGTTCGATCAGCTCCTCCTGCTGGATGATCTGCGGGATCTCCTGGCTGAACTCCCGGATCACGCCCGCCAGGTTCTGCCGGCTGCGGAAGAAGCGGCGGTCGAGACGGCTCTGCACGTGGACGCGCGCCGGCCACAGGGCGGCGGCGGCGGCCAGGGTGGCGGCGACGGCGGCCATCTGGCTGGTCTGTCCGCTCAGGCGCAGCAGCACCGAGCCGAGCCCCAGCAGCAGTCCCACGTAGCCGACGAACACGCCGATGGTCAGCATGGTGTAGACCAGGCTGCGCTTGAACAGCACCTCGATCTTCATCACCCGGTAGCGGGCGATGCCGTAGCCGAAGGACAGGGGCACCGCGATCATCGGCGCGGTGCCGGCGAAGGCCAGCGTGTCGCCCGCGCGCCCGCCCGGCAGCACGGTGAACAGCAGGAAGGGGAGGATGCCCGCCAGCGTCCCCAGCGTGAGGATGCGGATGCGCTGCCGCTGCAGCGGGTCGCGGTACTGCAGGTAGCTCTGGACCAGCGCCACCACGCCCGCGGAGAAGTAGGTGCCCAGGATCAGCCAGCGCGTGTTGTAGATGCGCGGCGCGTGGGAGCCGAAGAACTGGTCGATGGTGAACTCGATGTAGAAGGCCGCGGGCAGCAGGTAGAGCGCCGGTTCCAGCCAGGGCCGGCGGATCAGCTGCATCCGCTTCTCGGGGAAGATCAGGAAGAAGTGCAGGAAGATGGCCGGCAGGAAGAAGCGCGCCATGGCCCCGGCGTTCTGGGTGATGATGTCGCCCCAGAAGTAGCTCGACCGGTCCAGGTTGGTCATGAAGAAGATGGCGAAGAGCAGGCACATGCGGAAGAAGAGCCGGGCCGCCTGCTGGTCGCTGCCGCGCACGAACACCAGCAGGCCGATCACCCAGTAGGCCACCGCCAGCACGCCGTAGTAGACGTAGAAGCGTCCCGCGGTGCGGAATTCGGTGAGGTGGACCTTCTCGGTGCGGGGCTCCTCGTCGCCGTACTTGACCAGGTAGTTGACCGGGGCGCCCGCCTGCTGCCGGCTGAGGACGCGGGCGGCGTCCTGGGGCGAGCTGACCATGGTGTTGGCGATGCCGAGGATCACGTCGCCGGGCTTCAGGTCGCTCGTGTGGCCGTCGGTGCGGGGCGGCACCTCCAGGATGGTCACCTCGGGCTTGCCCAGCAGCCAGACCGTGCCGTCGTTGGGCCGCATCTTGCCCGCGTCCACCGCCGCGAAGAGGCACAACCCCAGGGTGCAGAGCGCGGCGAAGACGTGGATCCAGCGCGTGCGTGATCCATGTGCCGGCTTGTTGCCGAATTCTGACGTGGTTTGGGGCAGACCCATGCTATCCTGTGGCCATCGGTTCCGTGACGTGCTCCCGGTCAGTGGAGAATACAACACAGAACGCATTCCCGCTGCAATTGTTGCATTTGCCCGGCGTTGCGGACGCCGGATCGGAGAGAAGGATGACGTCTGCCGAGAACGGGCCCGAGCGCCTGGAGATCGTCGAGCTGGGACGCGGCCGGACGGCCGTCCGGCTCGAGCTCTGGAGCTTCGGTCGCGACCTGGTCCTGTTCATCGGGGGCGGGGAGACGCACGTGGGCGCCGCGGCCGTGTCCGGCACCGGTCCGGCGGGCGTGGCCACGGCGACGGCCGTCGTGCCCGGGCACCGCGAGGAACCCCTGGCCCGTGAATCCGCCCAGGCCGTATCGGCTGCCGCGGGGCGGAGTTGCGCGGTCGTGGCCGGGATCCACCAGGACGCGGCCACGCGCGCGGAGATCGAGGCCATCGTGGTGAACGTGCGGGAGGGGGTCGGTCTCATCGCCGACCGTCTCTAGAGGTACTGCAGCGCCAGCGTGCCGCTGCCCACGATCCCGTAGGACAGCCACCCCGGATGATGTCCGCCCCAATCCGCCCGGCAGGCGAGGGCCGCGATGCGCAGCGCTTCGGCCGCGGACAGGCCCCGGGCCAGGGTCCGGTAGAAGGCGGCCGCGAAATCCACCGAGCGCGGCGTGTCCAGGGCCAGCTGCGGCCCCACGCAGACCGAGGCGCCGGCCTGCAGGAAGCGCGCGCCGAGGGCCGGCAATCCCAGATAGCTGTTGGAGAAGACCAGCGCCGGCGTGGCGTGGCCGAGGGCGAAGTCCTCGGGGCTGAGGACGCCGTCCTCGAGCTGCCAGGCGCCGGGGGCGAGGGGAGAGGGCGTGCGCCGGTCGTCCAGCGGGGCGTGCGAGAGGCGGCCCGCGTCGGCCCTGGCGTTGATCTGGTCCAGCAGGCACGTCACCGGGTCGACCCCGACGACCTCGAGATCCTCGTTCTCGGGAATCTCCAGGGCGGGGGCCAGGACGGGCGCGTCCCAGTTCCCGCCGGTTGCGGCTCCGGCCGCCACGGAGGTCCGGCCCGCATAGTGGAGGGCCTGCCAGGTGTGCGCGGCGCGGACCACCTCCGCGGGGGTCGGTGCGCCGGCGGGCACTTCGAGACGGGCCAGGCGGCGTCCGTCGACCGTCGTCTCGAGGGCGCCGGCGAGCGGATCGCCGGCGATTTTCGTATGTGTACCGACGCCGGACCAGCCGCTCAGGTAGCAGATGCCGGGTTCGGCGCAGGGCTCGGGGCGGTAGCGTTCGACGAGATTCCGGATCGACACCGGCCCGAGATAGTCCTCGGTCATGACGTCCTCGTGCCAGCGGAGCATCCAGCTCTGCGCCGCGGGCGGCGTCGTGTCGGGACGCGAGCCCCGGGTCGAGGCGCAGATGGGATAGGATTCCAGGAGGAAGCGGACCCCGTTGTGCAGGGCGGTCCAGGGCAGCGCCAGGTGCCGCGGCTCCACGACTAGGTGGTAGCCGACGGCGTCGCGGTCCTCGTAGCGGCCGTGGGAGGGGCTGCGGGTCGTGCCGGAGCCGCTGCGCGGCGCGAAGGCCGCGGGCTCGGCGCCGGAGGCGGCGCGGAACAGCAGCTGGCCCACGTCCTCGAGGCCGCCGAGCACCAGGGGACTGTCCGCCCCGTGCCGTTGCTGGAGGTCATCCAGCTCGGCGTAGCGGTCCTCGGCCCGTGCGAGCAGGGAGGCGACGCTCTCGTCGTCGACGCTCCGTAGGTTGATGTCCTGCCACCACATATGGTACCTTCGTCCGAACGGGGGATCCTTTTCGGCCATGGCATGTCATGCAAGGGGCAGGCCAGGCGGGTCCGGAAGGCGAGGCTTCCGTATCTCCTTGCCGATCAACACGTAACGACGACGGCGCCTGCGCCGTCTCGCCGGGACGGCCCCGGCGCGATGCATAGAACACGACCAGGAAGGACGTGCTCCGGTGAAGACGAATAGACGATGGGGTGCGCCCCTGATTCCGCTGCTGGCGCTGGTGCTGCTCCAGCTCGGCGCCTGCGACCGCACGCCGGAGCTGCCGGGCGACCACAAGCTGGTCGTGATCGGCTTCGACGCGGCCGACTGGGCCGAGATCGATCCCCTCGTGGAGCAGGGACGCCTGCCGGCCATGGCCGACTTCATGGCCGAGTCCGCGTACGGCGTCAACATGAGCTTCGTGCCCCTGCAGAAGTCGCCCATGATCTGGGCGAGCATGGCGACGGGGCTGATGCCCTCGGTGCACGGGATCGGCGGCTTCCAGAGCGACGACGAGGAGAGGCTCACCTCGGCGCGCGACTGGCGGGCGCCCGCCTTCTGGCACCTCGCCGTGGAGACCGGCCGCAGCGCCTGCGTGATCGGCTGGTGGGCCACCTATCCGGCCACCACCTACGGGGGCGTGGTGGTCGGCGACGTCCACACCTACACGATGCAGGGCATGCGGAATCCGCGCGGGCTGGTCAGACCCGATTCCCTGCGGCCCGACCTGGAGGCGCTGGTCGTCGAGCCGGGGGACGTCACCCTCGAGCAGCTCGGGCGCTTCGTCGACCTGGAGGCCGCCGCCGGTCACGAGGCGGTCCTGGCCGAGAAGCTCGACGATCTGCGCGCCATCCTCGCCGGCGACCTCACGTACCTGAACATGGCCCGGCACCTCGCGGGCACGGCCGATCACGACGTCTTCAGCGTCTACTTCCGGGGGCTGGACGTGGTCTGCCACAAGTTCTGGCACTATCGCCACCCCGAGTCCGTCCACCGCGAGTTCCCTCCGCACGAGATGGCGGCCTTCGCGGGGGTCGTGCCGGCCTACTACGAGTTCTGCGACGAGCTGCTGGCCCAGCTCCTGGCGCTCTTCCCGTCGGACCGCTCCGTGGTGATCATGTCCGACCACGGCTTCCGCACCGAGAAGCTGCCCCGCGGCATGCGCGGCGGCGGCGTCCACGCCCACCGGCCGGAGGGCATGATCGCCCTGCGCAGCCCGATCCACGAGCCCGGCCTCCGCTTCGAGCAGACGAAGATCATCGACGTGGCGCCCACCCTGCTGGCGCTGATGGGCCTACCGCCCAGCGCGGAGATGCCGGGCGTGATCGAGCTGGCGGGGATGACCGGGCACGGCCTGCGCTTCGCCGAGCGGCTGGAGAGCCACCGCGTGCCGAGCTACGCCAGCTTCGCGCCGGCCTACGAGGACACCTTCGAGACGGACACGGAGATGGACGAGGCCATGAAGCAGCAGCTCCGCTCGCTCGGGTACATCGATTAGCTGTGGGGGGAGATGGGATGTCCCGCAGGAAGGGGACAAAAGGTGGTGCCCGGGGGGAGACTCGAACTCCCACGAGGATAAACCTCACTACGACCTGAACGTAGCGCGTCTACCAATTCCGCCACCCGGGCAGCCACTATGTTGTCGCAGGAGCGGTGGACATCCGCCCGGTGCTCCGCGGCGACCAAAACTAGAGTCCGCCGCGGGTTCTGTCAACCCCCGCGGCGGAAAAATGCTGGTTTCCGGATTGAGTGTCCGCGGGCCCGGTGTTAACTTGACGGACCGGATCCCCGCACCCCCCGACCCGAGCCGGAGCCCGACATGAGCGCCCAGCGCGGCGAGAGCGCCGTCAAGATCATCGCCAAGAACCGCAAGGCCTTCCACGAGTACGAGATACTCGACCGTCTGGAAGCCGGCCTCGTGCTGCTGGGCACCGAGGTCAAGTCGCTGCGCGCGGGCAAGTGCAACATCGGCGACAGCTACGGCGAGATCCGCAAGGGGGAGGTCTGGCTGGTCAAGATGCACATCGGGCCCTACGAGCAGGCCAACCGCGAGAACCACGACCCCTTCCGCAAGCGCAAGCTGCTGCTGACCGCGCGCGAGATCCGCAAGCTCAAGCCCAAGCTCGACGAGAAGGGTCTGACCCTGGTGCCGCTGAAGGTCTACTTCAAGCGCGGGCTGGCCAAGGTGGAGCTGGGCGTCGGGCGCGGCAAGAAGCACTACGACAAGCGCCACGCCAAGGCCAAGCGTGACGTGGACATGCGCATCCGGCGCGAGATGGGGCGGGGATGAGCGTGCGACTCCTGTGCCTGGCGACGATCCTGACGCTGCTCGCCGGCGCCGCCCTCGCCTGGGAGGAGGGGCTGGTGCCGCGCGCGGACGGCGGCCCCGGCACCTACGAGATCCGGGTCGAGTTCCTGCGCGACCGCGACGGTTTCGTCGTGGACGGTCGCCGCATGCTGCCCGGCTCCCAGGAGACCTACCTCGCCTCGGCCGACGTGGTCGCCCTGTTCCGCGCCGTCCGCTACTGGGACCCCGCCCTGAACCGTCTCACCCTGAAGTCCGTGGAGCGCCGCTTCGTGGCCACCGCGGGCAGCCGCCTGGTCGACCGCGACGGCGCCGAGCTGCTGCTGCCGGTGCCGGTGCTGGCCCTGGACGGCGACATCTGGCTGCCGTTGACCTTCGTCACCGACGTGATGGCGCCCGCGGTGGGCGAGCCCGTGGTCTGGCGCCGCGACGAGGCCGTGCTGCGCGTGGGGGCGGCCCGCCCCAACGTGACCGGCCTGTCGGTGGAGACCGGCCCGCGCAGCACCTCCCTGCGCATCCGTTGCGAGGAGCCCCTGGGCTGGCGCGCGCTGGACCCCGAGAACGGCGTGGTCACCGTCCGCATCTACGGCGGCGTGGTGGACCGGCGCGCCGTGCGCCTGGAACGCGCCCGCGGCCTGGTGAACCGCGTGTCGGCCCGCCAGCGCGCCGACCACGCCCTGGTGGACGTGTCCATCAGCGGCCTGACGCACCGCAGCCGCGCCCGCAGCGGCGGCGACGGCCGCGACATCGTGCTGGTGCTGGAGGAGTCGAGCACGGCCGCCCTGCCCGGCTCCGACCCCCGCGGCGAGCTCAACATGTCCGCGCCCGACGAGCTGGCCGCCGGCCCCCGCGAGATCCGCACCGTGGTGATCGATCCGGGCCACGGCGGTGACGACCACGGCTGCGTCTCGGCCGCGGGCCTGCGGGAGAAGGACGTGGCCCTGCGGGTGGCCCGCCGCCTGAAGGACGCCCTGCTGACCCGCGGGTTCCGCGTGGAGATGACCCGCGACGGCGACGACGACCTCGGCCCCGACGCCCGCGCCGAGATCGCCGACCGCGCCGGCGGCGACCTCTACATCTCGCTCCACGCCAACGGCTGGTTCGACCGCCAGGTGCGCGGCGTCGAGACCCACGTGCTGCGTCCGGCCGGCCGCGTTCCCGACGACGGCACGGTGGACGAGGACGGCTTCGTGCCCTGGGACCGGACCCAGTGGCGCCACCTGGGCGCGTCGCGCGAGTTCGCCGAACTGGCCCAGGCCCGATTGATCGAGCGGACCGCCGCCCAGGACCGCGGCGTGCGCCGGACCTCCCAGCGCGTGCTGCGCGGGGTGGACATGCCCGCGGTGGTCGTCGAGCTCGGCTACCTGAGCAGCCCCGGCGAGGCGGACCAGCTCGACGCCCGCGGCTACCAGCAGCAGCTGGCCGAGGCCCTGGCCCTGGCCGCCGAGGACTACCGCCGGGCGCTCGACGCCCGCCGGGCGCGCGAGGCCGCCCGCGCCGGCGACGAGGAGGAGCCGCGATGACGACATCGACCGGAACGCGCCGCTCCGCCACCGGCCGGGGCTTCTGGTGGACGGTGGCCGTCCTGCTGCTGGTGCTGGCCGTGCTGGCCGCCGTGCTGGCCTGGTACTTCACCCGCGGTCCGGGGGAGGACCCCCTGATGGTGCCCCTGACCCGCGAGACCGACGCCCGCGAGCTGGCCGGCGCCCGCGCGGTGGTGCTGTTCTACGCCGACGAGCGGGGCGAGGCCACGGTCAGCCGCGAGCTGCGCCTGCCCAGCGGCGAAACCGTCGAGGACGACATCCTGGCCGTCCTGGTCGCCCTCTGCGAAACGGATCCCGGCCGCGGCGCCGACCGCGCCCTGCCCCCGGACGCCCGCCCGGTGCGGGTCTTCCTCGACCGCGAGGCCGGCCGCGTGGCGGTGGACTGGACCCGCGAACTGGTCAGCGCCCACCCCGGCGGCTCCGGCTCGGAGCAGGCCACCCTGGCGGTGATCCTGCGCACCCTGGCCTGGAACTTCCCCGAGCTGCGCAGCTGCGTCCTGCTGGTGGACGGCGCGCAGGTGGAGACCCTCGGCGGCCATCTGGACGCCGACCGCCCCTTCGACCTGGGCAGGTGGCGCTGATGGGCCCCCCCGTCATGTTCCCTCTTGGCGTCTTCGATTCCGGCATGGGCGGCCTGACGGTGCTGCGCGAGCTGCACCGCCGCCTGCCCGCCGAGGACCTGGTCTACTTCGGCGACACCGCCCGCGTCCCCTACGGCACCAAGGGGTCGCGGACCGTCCGCGAGTTCGCCGCCCAGGACGCCGACTTCCTCATGCAGCAGGGCGTGAAGATGATCGTGGTGGCCTGCAACACGGCCTCCGCCTTCGCCATCGACCACCTCCGCGAGAGGCTGCCGGTGCCCGTGCTCGACGTGATCGCGCCGGGCGTGGCCACCGCCCTGGCGCGCACCCGGGGCGGCCGCGTCGGCATCATCGCCACCCGCGGCACCATCGAATCGGGGCGCTACCAGCAGCAGCTCGCCGCCGGAATCGGCGAAGCGCGCGTGGTGGCCCGGTCCTGTCCGCTCTTCGTGCCCCTGGCCGAGGAGGGCATGCTCGACCATCCGATCACCCGCGCCATGGCCGAGGAGTACCTGGCCCCCCTGCGCGAGGCCGGCGTCGACACCCTGATCCTCGGCTGCACCCACTATCCCCTCTTGAAGGGCGTCATCGCCGAGACCATGGGGCCCGACGTGACCCTGGTGGACTCGGCCGAGGCCCTCGCGGCCGCCGCCGAGGCCGAGCTCGAGGCCCGCGGCCTGCGCCGTCCGCCCAACGGGGGCGGCGAGCTGAGCTTCTACCTGAGCGATCTGCCCTGGAAGTTCCAGGAGGTGGGCGCCCGCTTCCTGGGACGTCCCATCGACGACGTGCACACGGTGAACGTGAACGAGGTGGCCGGCGAAGGCCATCCCGCCCGAAAGGACTGCGAGTGACCAAGCGAGAGAACGACCGCACCCCCCTGCAGATGAGGCCCGTCGGCCTCACGCGCGACTACCTGCCCCACGCCGAGGGATCGGTGCTGATCGAGATGGGCCACACCCGCGTGATCTGCACCGCCAGCATCGCCCACGGCGTGCCCGGCTGGCGCCGCGGCACCGGTTCGGGCTGGGTGACCGCCGAGTACGGCATGCTGCCCCGGGCCACCAGCGAGCGCACCCGCCGCGAGGCCACCAACGCCACCGGCCAGGGCGGCCGCACCATGGAGATCCAGCGCCTGATAGGCCGCAGCCTGCGCGCGGTGACCGACCTGAAGGCCCTGGGCGAGATCACCGTCACCGTGGATTGCGACGTGATCCGCGCCGACGGCGGCACCCGCTGCGCCTCGATCAACGGCGCCTCGGCCGCGCTGTACGACGCCCTCTCGCGCCTGAACCTGCGTCACCACCCCATGGCCGGCCTGGTGGGCGCGGTGAGCCTGGGCGTGGTCGAGGACGAGGTGCTGATCGACCTGGACTACAGCGAGGATTCCCGCGCCCAGACCGACATGAACATCGTCATGGCCGAGGACGGGGGCCTGATCGAGGTGCAGGGCACCGCCGAGGGGCGTCCCTTCACCCGCGAGCAGCTCGACCGCATGGTCGACCTGGCCGAGGGCGGCATCGAGCAGCTCTGCAAGCTCCAGCGCAAGTGCCTGGAGGGATAGACGTGGAGCGAGTCGCCCCCCGCACCGTCGTCATCGCCAGCCGCAACGCCGACAAGGTGCGCGAGATCCGCGAGCTCTTCGCCGGCCTGCCCTTCGAGATCCGCTCGGCGGCCGACTACCCCGGCCTGCCCGACGTCATCGAGGACGGCACCACCCTGCTGGGCAACGCCGCCCGCAAGGCCATCGTCACCGCCGCCTACACCGGCGAGATCTCCGTGTCCGACGACACCGGCCTGCGCGTGGAGGCCCTCGGCGGCCTGCCGGACATCTTCGCCGCCCGCTTCGACGGCCCCGGCGCCACCTACGCCAGCAACTGCGAACTGCTGAGCGAGCTGATGGCCGACGCGCCCGACGACTCGCGCGGCGCCCGCTTCCTGACCGCGGTGGCCTGGGTCGATCCGCGCCCCTCGCTCAGCGGGCTGGGCGTCGACGCGCGGCCCGGGCCCGAGGGGGCCCTGCGCTGGCTGCACAACCCGTACCGTCGCGCGGTGCACTACGGCGATCCCGTCGAGGAGGCCGAGTTCTGGAACGGGCTGATCGACCGCCGCGCCGTGTGGGACCAGTACCTGGCCGCCGCCGAGCCGCCGAGCCGCGCGCCGGGCGTGGACGCCGCCCGCCTGGCCGGCATCCGCGATCGCCTGACCGAGTCGGTGCGACACGGACTGCGGCCCGCCGACGCGGACCCGTCGCACCTGCGTCTGCCGGACACGCGCATCTGGACCGCCACCGGCCCGGACGACGTCGACGAGCCCACCCACGTGACGCCCGCGGGCCTGCCCGCCGACGCCCCGGGCCACGCCCTGAACGAGGCCGTGTGGTGCGAGCTGTCCGCCGAGGGGGTTCTGGCGGGGGAGATCGCCCGCCGCCCGCGGGGGGCCAAGGGCTTCGGCTACGACCCGGTATTCAGCCCCCTGGACACCGACCGCACCCTGGCCGAGCTGTCGGCCGAGGAGAAGAACGCGTTGAGCCACAGGGGGGTGGCCCTGCGCCGCCTGCTCGACGCCGCGCGGACCGCCTACGGCCCCGGCGCGTGAACGCGGTTTGACAGCCCGCGGCGCCGCCGTTATCAATGGGCGGTGCCAAACGGTGTCCGTACAGCCGGTTGGACCGGCGTAGCGACGGAATCGTGTCGGATACGCGCCCGGGAGCGATCGTTGCTCGCCGCCTGCGCGAGCACCGAGGTCGACGGGGGCGGCGACGACCCGGCGGCCGTCGACGGAAGTCCGGTCGGGGCGTGGCGCAGCCCGGTAGCGCACCTGCTTTGGGAGCAGGGGGTCGGAGGTTCGAATCCTCTCGCCCCGACCAGCTTCAACGACTCCGGGGCGTGGTCTTGACAGGTCCGCGGGCGTAGCCCATTATTTCCGTCCGCGCCCACGAGCGCGGGCGCACGGATCACCACGCGCCTGTAGCTCAGTTGGATAGAGCACCGGACTTCTAATCCGGCGGTCGCAGGTTCGAATCCTGCCAGGCGCGCCAGACAGTCAGAATCGGTGGTGGATGTAGCTCAGTCGGCAGAGCCCCTGGTTGTGGTCCAGGTGGTCGTGGGTTCAAATCCCATCATCCACCCCAGACATTCACCGGACCCGCGCGGTCCGGCGCAGACCGGCCCGCGACGCGGCCCGGTCCTGGGACGGCGCGGCCCCCTCGGCGGGGGCCGTTCGTCTTGTCGGGACGTCCCGCTTCCGTCGCATCTCGGAGACCCATGATCCGCGGCGCAGTCCGCGACCAGAGGAGGAAGACCATGGCCAGTGTCAACAAGGCGATCATCGTGGGGAACCTGGGACGGGATCCGGAGATGCGCTACACCCAGAACAACACCCCCGTCGCGACCTTCAGCGTGGCGACCACCGACCAGTGGACCGACAAGAACGGCGAGCGCCAGGAGCGCACCGAGTGGCACCGCGTGGTGGCCTGGGCCCGTCTGGCCGAGATCTGCGGCCAGTACCTGCAGAAGGGCAAGCAGGTGTACATCGAGGGCCGCCTGCAGACCCGCGAGTGGGAGGACCAGAACGGCCAGAAGCGCTACACCACCGAGATCGTCGCCCGCGAGATGCAGATGCTAGGCCGCGCCGGCGACGCGCCCCAGCGCAACGAGTACGACCAGCGGCCCGCCCGGCAGGCCAACCAGGCCCCGGCCCAGAACCAGGGCGGCGGCCAGGACCCGTACCCCTCGGCGCCCATGCCGGGGGCGGACGACGACGACCTGCCGTTCTAGACCGCACCGTCGGACGAGCAGGCGAGGCGCCCCCGCGGGCGCCTCGCTGCTTTTTTCGGCGGCATGCCGTATACTCATGCGGACCTGTCGAGGGGGAGACATGCCGCGCCTGCTGACGATCCTGACCCTGTGCCTGCTGACGAGCCCCGCCCTGTCCGGCTGGATCCCCACGCCCGTGGGCCGCTGGGACCTGCCGCCCGACGCCGGCGCCGCCGTGGCGCTGCACGTTCAGGACGGCCTGGCGCTGGTGGCCGTCGACGACTCCGAACCCCCGTCTTCCGCCGGCCGCGTCTGGCCCGTCGATCTCTCCGACCCCGCCGCCCCGGTCCCGGGCGACGCGCTGTACGTGGTCGGCGCTCCCACGTCCATCGCCCGCGCGGGCGACCTGGCCGTGGTGGCCTCGTATCAGGAGGGCACCAACCGCGGCGTCCTGCTGGTGATCGACCTGGCCGCGCCCGGCGGCCCCGAGCCCCTGTCCGAGATCACCGTCTACGGCGCCCCCGAGGACGTGGTCTGGCGCAACGGCTACCTGATCGCCGGCGTCCGCGGCACCGGCGCCGGCATCGACGACCACCTGCTGATGACCGACGCGAGGGACCCGGCCAACCCGGTCTACGTCACCACCCAGTCGCTGCCCTACGCCACCACCAGCATGGCCCTGGACGGCACCACCCTCTACGCCGCCGGCGACGACGACGGCGTCCCCCAGCTCGAATGGTTCGATGCCTCCGACCCCACCTGGCCCGACCTGGAGGAGAGCTACGGCCTGAGCTTCCTGTTCCTCGACCTCGAGCCCCGCGGCGAACGCATCCACACCCTGGTCGCCGGCGGCACCTACCTGCTCTGCGACCTCTCCCACGAGTTCCTCTGGCTCCGCGGCACCCACGCGCTCGGCTCCACCGGCCTCGCCCTGGACGTGCTCGACGACATCGTCTACGTGGCCGGCGGGAACCTGACGGTGATCGACGCGAGAGCCCCGGACGACCCGGTCGAGGTGGGCGGCTACGCGGCCGGCACGGCCGTGGACGTGGCGCTGGCCGACGAGTACGTGGTCATGCTCGACGCCGGCGGGCTGTGGACGATGACGCTGTACGATCCCCCTACTCCGGTGGCGGTGGACGCCTTCGCAGCGCGTGACGTGGGCGGAGCCGTGGAGTTGCGGTGGTGGGCGGAAGAGCTGGGCGCGGACCGGTTCCGTGTGCGCGGCGAGGCCGCGGGACGGTCCTGGGACGTGGTCGGCATCACGCCGGACGGGGAGGGCCGGTTCTCTGCCCGGGACACGCAGGCGCCGGTGGGGGGCGTGGCGTACACCTTGTCGGCCGATGACGGGGAGCGCTGGATCGAGGTGGGGCGCACGACCGTGCTGCTGAGCCCACCGCCCGCGACGGTGCTGGACGAGCCCTACCCGAACCCGTTCAATCCGCTGGTGAACGTGCCGTACACCCTGTCGCGGCCCGGACACGTGGTGCTGAGCGTACACGACCCCCGGGGCCGCCGGATGGCGGTTCTGGTGGACGGGGAGATGCCGATCGGACGGCATCGGGCTAAGTGGGATGGCGTGGACGAACAGGGACGGATCCTACCTTCGGGGACCTATCATATGCGGCTGGACGTGGACGGCGAGATCACCACACGACCGGTCACCCTACTGCGGTAGAGACTCGGGCATAGTAGGCGGCCCATGCACACACACACGCGCCGGCGATTTCGCCTGCGCATGAGCCGGCGCGCGTGTGTGTGCATGGGCCGCCGGCCTACTATGCCCGAGTCTCGCAATGCTTGTAGAGTGAGCAGGCGTCGCAGTCGGGTGTCCGCGCCTTGCACGTCTTGCGGCCGTGCTCGATGAGGAGGTGGGCGAAGCGCACCCAGTCCTTCTTGGGCACGCACTCGTTCAGGTCCCGCTCGATCTTCACGGCCTCCTTGGGCCCGTGCTCGGTCAGACCCAGCTTCCCGGCGATGCGGCCGACATGGGTGTCGACCACCACGCCGTCGGGGTCGTCGAAGGCCACGCCGAGGACGCAGTTGGCGGTCTTGCGGCCGACGCCGGCGAGCTTGACGAGCTCGGGCATGGTGCGGGGGAGGTCCCCGTCGTGCTTCTCGACGATGTCGGTGCAGGCGCCGCGGATGGACTTGGCCTTCTGGCGGAAGAAGCCGGTGGAGCGGATCGCCTCCTCGATCTCCTCCCGGGTCGCCTCGGCGAAGTCGGCCGGGCCGGGGTAGGCGGCGAAGAGGTCGGGGGTGACCAGGTTGACGCGGGCGTCGGTGCACTGGGCGCTGAGCATGGTCGCGATCAGGAGCTGGAAGGCGTTGGCGTGGTCCAGGGAGCAGCGGGCGTCGGGGAACTCGCGGTCGAGGACGCGGGTCACGGCGCGGGCGCGCTTCTTCCGGGCGGCGAGGTCGAGCATGGGGGCCTCCGGGAGGGGCGCGGAAAGGGGGCTGCGCGCCTTGACAAAGAGGGGGGGCGTTGCTAGGTTTCGGTGCCTTGGCGGGCAGGATAGCATCCTGTGGCGCCGGGCTCAAAACGGAATATCGGTGCGCCGCTAGCTCAATTGGCAGAGCAACTGACTCTTAATCAGTAGGTTCGGGGTTCGATTCCCTGGCGGCGTACCA
>CAZSNA010000063.1:0-20053 GCA_964607825.1 uncultured Fibrobacteraceae bacterium
CTGGTTCTTGTTGTGCACCCGTCTCGGCCGCCCGCCCGGCCCCTGGTAGGGGTGCTGGGCGGCCAGGCGGTAGAGGTCGGCCAGCACGGCGTCGACCTGCACGCGCCGCCGCTGGCGCCGTCGCCGCAGGCGCTCGGCCAGCAGGCCGCGTCGCGGCGCGACCAGGAGCGAGACCA
This sequence comes from uncultured Fibrobacteraceae bacterium, assembly GCA_964607825.1. GTDB lineage: Bacteria > Krumholzibacteriota > Krumholzibacteriia > LZORAL124-64-63 > LZORAL124-64-63 > JAHIYU01. Next base: position 177 of record CAZSNA010000063.1, read on the forward strand.
GGGTGATGGCGGTGACGGTCAGGAGGATGGTCGGCCCGGGGGGCAGGCGCGGCACGAGGCTCGAGATCACCGCGCCGCTCAACCCGCTCAGCGCGCCGAAGGCGCCCGAGAGGGCCACCAGCCGTCCGAGCCGGTCGGTCCACTGCCGCGCGGCCGCGGCGGGCGCCACGATCAGGGCGCTCATCAGCACCACGCCCACCGTCTGCAGGCCGATCACGATGGCGACGACCAGCAGGGAGGTCAGGATCACGTCCAGCACGCGGACCGGCAGGCCCAGGGCGCCCGCGAAGGCCGGGTCGAAGCTCAGCAGCTTGAACTCCTTCCACAGCAGCGCCAGCGCCGCGAGCACCACGGCGCCCAGGACGGCCATGGTGCGCAGGTCGTCGCCCACCAGGGCGGCGGCCTGGCCGAAGATGAAGCTGTCCAGTCCGGCCTGTCCCGCGCCCGCCGAGCGCTGCACGATCGACAGCAGCGCCAGGCCCAGGCCGAAGAAGGTCGACAGCACCAGGCCCAGGGCGGTGTCGAGCTTCAGCCGCGTGGTGCGCACGACGAGCATGATCAGCAGGGCGGCCGTCCAGCCGGCCAGCGCGGCGCCGAGCATCAGCAGCAGCGGCGCCTTGGTCCCGGTCAGCAGGAAGGCGAGCACGATGCCGGGCAACGCCGCATGGCTGACCGCGTCGCCCAGCAGGCTCTGGCGGCGCAGCACGGCGAAGGCGCCCAGGGCGCCGGCCACCAGGCCCAGCGCCGCCGAGCCCAGTGCGACGGTGCGCAGGGTGTAGTCGGTGACCAGTTCGGTCAGCAGGTTCATGGCCGGATGCGGCCCGGATAGCCGCCGACGCCGGGAGGCTCGGGCGCGGGATCGGTCGCGGCGCCGCGCTGCAGGAAGTCCAGCCGTCCGCCGTAGGCCAGGCGCAGGTTCTCCTCGGTGAAGGTCCCGTCGACGGGGCCGGCGGCGATGCGGCGCACGTTGAGCAGCAGGATCCAGTCGAAATAGTCGCGCACGGTCTGCAGGTCGTGGTGGACCACCAGCACGGTGCGGCCCTGGGCGCGCAGCTCCTTGAGCAGGTCGACGATGGCGGTCTCGGTGCGCGCGTCCACGCCCTGGAAGGGCTCGTCCATGAAGTAGACGCGCGCATCCTGAACCAGGGCGCGGGCCAGGAAGACCCGCTGCTGCTGTCCGCCCGAGAGACGGCTGATCTGTCGGTCGCGATAGTCGGCCATGCCGACCTTGTCCAGGGCGGCCAGGGCCGCCTCGCGTTCGCGGCGGCCGGGTCGGCGCAGCCAGCCCAGGGCGCCGTAGCGGCCCATGGTGACCACGTCGAGCACGGTGGTGGGGAAGTCCCAGTCCACGCTGCCGCGCTGGGGCACGTAGCCCACCAGGCGGCGCTGCTCGGCGTAGGGGGCGCCGTGGATCTCGACCGATCCCGCCGCCGGGGGCACCAGGCCGAGGACGGCCTTGAGCAGGGTGGTCTTGCCGGCGCCGTTGGGGCCCATGATGGCCATGAGCTGGCCCGCGGGGACCTCCATGTCGATGTCCCACAGCACCGGCTGCTCGCCGTAGGCCACGGTGAGGTCGGTCACGCGGACGGCCGGCGCGTCACTCATGGCCGGGCTCCCCGCGCAGGGCCGCCACGATGGTCTCCACGTTGTGCCGCACCATGCCGACATAGGTGCCGGCCGGGGAGCCGGGATCGCCCAGGGCGTCGCTGAACACCTCGCCGCCGACGACCACCTCGAACCCCCGCGCGCGCACGGCCTGCCGCACGGCCTCGATGGCCCGCGGCGGGACCGAGGTCTCCACGAAGATCGCCGGGATCCGCCGCTCGGCGATGAAGGCGGACAGGTCCTGCACGTCGGCGGTGCCCGCCTCGGTGGCGGTGCTCAGGCCCTGCAGGCCGCGCACTTCCAGGTCGTAGGCGCGGCCCAGGTAGTTGAAGGCGTCGTGGGCGGTGATCAGCACGCGCTGGCCCTTCGGCACCGAGGCGAACTCGGCGCGGGCCCAGCCGTGCAGTTCGACGAGCTCGGCGTTGTGGCGGGCCGCCCGGTCGCGATGGGCGCCGGCGTGCTCGGGGTCCAGCTCCGCCAGCCGGTCGGCCACGGCGTCGAGGCCCAGGCGCCACAGGTCCACGTCGAACCAGGCGTGGGGGTCGTGCTGGCCCTCGTAGTCCTCGGGCGAGAGCAGGCGTTCGCGGGGCAGCGTCTCGGCCACGGCCAGCACGGGCTTGCGCTTGCCGAGCTCGGCCAGGACCTCGCCCATCTTGGACTCCAGGTGCAGTCCGTTGTAGACCACCAGATCGGCCCGGCGCAGGCGCTCCACGTCGCCGGCGCTGGCCTGGTAGAGGTGGGGGTCGATGCCGGGGCCCATCAGGGCCTCGACCCGGACCCGGTCGCCGCCCACGTTGCGGACCAGGTCGGCGACCTGGCCCGTGGTGGCCACGATGCGCAGCCGGTCGTCGTCGGCCTCGCTCCCGCCGCCCCCGCCGCCGCAGCCGGCGAGCAGGAGGAGCGGGCACAACAGGATCGCGATGCGGAGTCTCGTCATCGGTCTCTCCTCGGTTGGCCGACAGTCTGTCACGGCCGCGGGACGGGCGCAAGGCCGCGCCGCCCCGATACGTTCTGGCCGGGCCGGGCCGACCGTGATAGGCTCCGTCATCCACTGGGGGGGTTCGCAACGTGCCGATGACCCGCATGTCGCCCATGACGGTCTGGTTCCCGCTCCTGCTCGTCCTGCTCGCGTCGCCGCGGGCCGCGACGGCGCAGCGTCTCCATACCTACGTCTACGGGCCGCAGGACGGCCTGGTCAGCGGCAAGATCTACGACATCGAACAGGACCGCAGCGGCCGCCTCTGGCTCGCCACCCGCCACGGCCTGCTGTCCTACGATGGTCACGACTGGTCCCATTTCGAGAACATCCGCTACAACAAGGTCGGCGGCCCGCGCTGCCTGCAGATCGACGAGGACAACCGCCTCTGGTCTGTGACGGCCCTCGCGCCGCTGCGGGTCAGCTGCCAGACGGTCGAGGGCGAGCAGCTGCACTACTCCAGACCGGACATGCCGAAACCCGAGACCACGGCCTCCGCCTTCCTCCTGGTCGGGATCGACGGCGAGGGGGCCGATCTCGTCCTGGGCACCACGGGCAGCGAAGTCGCCCGCCTCGTCGACGGCGTCTGGCGGACCTGGAACATGGACGACCGTATCGAATGGGTTTCCGCGATCTTCTCCACGGATTCCGGTCCCCTGGCCTGCACGTCCTCCGGCCTGTGGAGGATTCCGAGGGAGGGCGAGCCCGAGCCCGTCCGCTTTCCGGGCCTTCCCGACGGGCCTGTGAGCACGGTCGCCCCGGCCGGCGACGGAGGCTTCTGGCTGACCGGCCACGACTGGATCGGACGGCTCGAGAACGGCCGCGTGGAACTCCTGGCCCGGGACGCCGACATCCACCTGAGCCAGACATCCCTGGGCACCTCGGCCCAGGAGGGGCCCAACGGAGAGCTGTACTTCGGCGACTACGGCCATCTCTTCCAGTTCGATCCCGCCACCGGCGAGATCGAGACCGTCGGACGCGCGGAAGGCCTGGTCTCGAGCGGCACCACCGACCTGCTGATGGATCACGAGGGAACCGTCTGGGTCGCGAGCTTCCGCGGGCTGACCAAGATCCTCGACCGCGCCATCGTGAGCTACGACAGTCGCCACGGACTGCTCGAGGACGAGGTCAGCGCGGTCCTGGAACGCCGCGACGGCACCATCGTGTTCGGCCATGCCGGGGGCCTGACGTTCATGAGCCAGTCGACCTCCACGCGGCGGTTCGCGGAGGACAGCCCCTTCATGCGGGTGATGGATCTGGAGGAAGGTCCCGACGGCGCCCTCTGGATCGCCGCCGACCGGGCCGGACTGTTCCGCTGGTCGCCGGATGAGGGCTTCGAGAGGCACTACCTCGCCGAGTCGAGGGACAAGGTCGTCTACGGCCAGGTCTTCGCGCCGGACGGCGTCCACTGGGTCTGAACGTCCTCGGGACTCTACCGCCGCGAGGGGGAGCGGTTCGAGAAGGTCGTCGCCGGCCTGTTCGTCGAGAGTCCCAATCTGTTCATCCGACGCATCCTGTTCGATCGTGCCGGCCATCTGGTGCTCTGCAGCGGGCGCCAGGGGCTCTTCCGTTTCCGGGGGGACGAGTATGACAACTACATGACCGACGATACCGAGAACCTGCTCGCCAACCAGACCTACTGCGCCTGGGAGGACAGGTCCGGCCGGCTCTGGGCCGGCACCGCGGCCGGCCTGCGCGAGGCCGTGAACGGGCGTCTCGTGCGACCGGTGGCGCCCGATCCCGTCATCGACGTGCCCGTCTACGCGTTCCTGGAGGATGCCGAGGGACGGGTGTGGTACGGCACCGAGCGCGGCGTTCTGCGCCGGGACGGCGACGAGACGGCGTTCTTCGGCATGGGGGAGGGACTGCTGGGCAGCGACGTGAATCGCGACGCGCTGCAGCTCGACTCCCACGGCCGGGTCTGGATCGGCACCGAGGGCGGCGTCTCCCGCTACGACCACCGCCTGGATCTCCCGAAGCTCGAGCCCCCGCGGGTCGAGCTGGTCGCGCTCGAGGCCGCCGGGGAGCTTCGGCCCCTCGACGCCCCGTTCGACCTGGGCGTCGGACAGGGGAGCTTCACCGTCCACTACGCGGGCCTGTCCTTCGTGGACGAGGCCCGGCTGAAGTTCCGCACACGGCTCGAGGGCGTCGACGACCTCTGGAGCGAACCCCACGTCTCGCCCCTGCGTCAGGAGCGCTTCAGCAACCTGTCCCACGGCAGCTACCGCTTCCACGTGCAGGCGGTGGGACCGGACGGTCAGCTCAGCGACATCGCCAGTTCCCCGCCGCTCGTCATCCGTCCCTACTTCTGGCAGCGGGGCTGGGTCAGGGTGATGATGATCCTGTCGGCGGCGCTCATGCTGTGGATCCTGGTCTCCGCCCTGAACGGACAGCGCTATACGCAACGCCTGCGCCGCGAGGTGCGCGCGCGCACGCGGGATCTCGCCGCCTCGGAGGACCTGCTCCGTCACGAGTCGGAACGGCTGGTCGCGGTGCTCGAGCACATCTCCGACGGCGTGATGACCCTCGACGGCGAGCGGGCGGTGATCCTCTGCAACCCCAGCTGCGAACGGATCACGCGCCTCGGCTCGGAACGGATGCGGGGAAGGCCGCTCGCCGAGGTGCTCCCCGAGGTCGCGATCTGGCTGGATTCGTCCCCGGCCGACGAGCTGCGCACCTCGCCCGAGATGATGGTCCAGACCTCCGGAGCCGGCGAGCTCTGGCTGGAGCTCGCGGCCGCGTCGATGCCGGATCCGGACTCCGAGAGCGGCGGCGTCGTGCTGGTGTTGCGCGACGTGACCCGTCGCCGCCAGGACCGCCACGAACGGGTGCGGGCCCAGCGCCTGGAATCCCTGGGCGTCCTGGCCGGGGGGATCGCCCACGATTTCAACAACCTGCTGATGGCGATCATCGGCAACGCCTCGCTCCTGTCGGAGGAATGCGATCTGGACGAGGCGGGCCTCGAATCGGTCCGCGGCGTGCTCACGGCCGGACAGCGCGCCCAGCAGCTCACGGGCAGCCTGCTCACCTTCGCCCGCGGCGGCACGCCGGCCCGGCGCCGCCTGGCCCTCGCGGACGTGGTCCGCGACGCCATGGAACTGGTTTCCGGCGGCGGCGCCGTCCGGATGGAAGCGGACCTGCCGGACGGCCTGCCCCACGTGATGGCGGACCCCGCCCAGCTCGGCCAGGTGGTGAGCAACCTGCTGCTCAACGCCCGGCAGGCCATGACCGGCGACGGCGCGATCCGCATCCGGGCGCGGCGGATCGACGGTCCTCTCGAGGGGCTGGACGGCGTCCGCTTCGTCCGCCTGCGCATCGAGGACGACGGGCCGGGGCTCGAACCGGAGATCATCGACCGCATCTTCGAGCCGTACTTCTCCACCAAGGAGACCGGGTCGGGCCTGGGACTGGCCATCGTCTACTCGGTGGTGCAGCGGCACGGCGGCGCGATCCACGTCGAGTCCCCGCCGGGCGGCGGCGCCGTCTTCGAGATCGACCTGCCGGCGCTCTCCGCGCACGACGAGCCCGATGACGACGGCGAGGGCGCCGGGCGCGAGGCGGCCGCCCCGCCCGTGTCCCGGGTGCTGGTCCTGGACGACGACGCCTCGGTGCGCGAGGTGATCCGCCGGCACCTGATCGCCTCCGGCGTCGCGGTGGTCAGCGCGCCGGGCGCCTCCGAAGCCCTCTCGATCTTCGACCACGAGGCGAAGGCCGGCCGCAGCTTCGACGCCGTCATCCTCGACATGATCCTGCCCGGCGGCCCCGGCGGCCCGGAGGTCTTCGCGGAGCTGCAGGCGTTCGACCCCGACGTGGTCGGCATCGTGATCAGCGGCTACACCGACGATCCGGTCATGACCGATCCCGGCCACCACGGCTTCGCGGCGGCCCTCGCCAAGCCCTTCGGACGCGAGGAACTGATGGCGGCTCTCGAGCAGGCGCTGCGACCGGCCTGAGCCGCCGGCCCGCCTGAACTTCGCGTGCCCCCCGCCGGGGGATGCCCTATACTTCTCCCCATACGTTCCGACACGCGACCCCGGCCTGGAGCCGCCGACATGGATCTATTCCAGCAACTACGCGAACGCCGCGTCTTCCAGATCACCAGCGCCTACGTGGTGGGCGGATTCGGCCTGATCCAGTTCCTCGAGTTCCTCGAGGGCCGCATGGCGCTGTCGCCCAACCTGGTCAACCTGGTGGGACTGGCGGGCCTGCTGCTGATGCCGAGCGTGGTCATGCTGGCCTGGGCCCTGGGCCGCCCCGGCCGCGACTCCCTGGGACGGACCGAGAAATGGGCGGTGCCGGCCAACATCCTGGCCGCCGCGGCGCTGCTGTTCGTCGTCTTCCAGGGCAAGGAGCTGGGCGCTGTGACGCACACGGTCGAGGTGACCGACGAGCACGGCGCGGTGAGCGAGCGGGAGGTGCCCAAGCAGGAGTTCCGGCGCCGGTTGCTGGTCTTCTACCTGGACGAGGCCGGGGAGGCGGTGGACGAGTGGATGGGGGAGACCGCGTCCATGCTGCTGGTCGCCGACGCCGACCAGGACATCTTCCTCAACGTCGACGAGTGCCTGTACGTGCTCGAACCCCTGCTCGATGCGGGTCATCCCGACGGCCGTGATCTGCCGCGCCCCCTGATGCGCAAGCTCGCCGCCGACGCCCACTACGACCACTACTGCTCCGGCTCCGTCGAACGCGCGGGCGAGACGTGGCGCCTCGTCCTGGACCTGCACGACACCGAGCGCGGCGGACTCGTCTCCTCCCGCGTCCACGAGGGTTCCGATTTCTTCGCGCTGGTGGACGCGGCCACGCTCGACCTGCGCGCCGATCTCGGCCTGCCCGAGTCCCACATCGCCACGAGCCCGGACCTGCCGGTGGCCGAGGTGACCACGGCCGACCTGGCGGCCGCGCGCGGCTACGAACAGGGCCTGCACACCTCCCTGCACGGCAACGACTGGGAGGGAGCGGTCGCGCCGCTGGAGGACGCCGTCGCCCGCGATCCGGGCTTCGCCCTGGCCCACTTCCAGCTCTTCGCGAACTACCAGACCGTCGGTCGCGCCGAGGATTCGGCCGCCGCCATGGCCGTCGCCATGGACCATCTCTATCGCGTCACCGAGCGCATGAGCTTCCAGATCAGGACGCAGTACTACTTCAACATCGAGCAGGACATGGACAAATCCATGGCCGTGATGGAGATGTGGACGCGCCTCTATCCCGCCGACGTGCAGGCGCGGGCCCAGAAGGCCCTGTACCACTTCATCCGCCAGGAGCTGGAAGCCTCGCTGGCCGAATACGAGGCCGCCCTGGAGATCGATCCCTCCCAGTATCATCTCCTGGAGCCCGTCGCCGACCGGCAGCGCCAGCTCGGCCGCCTCGACGAGGCTGAGGCCACGCTGAACCGCTACGTCGACCTGTTCCCCGGCCGCACCGACGGCTACCGTAACCTGGCCGACTTCTACCGGGACACGGGCCGCCTGGACGAGGCCCGCACGGCCCTGGACCAGGCCCGGCTCCTGGAGCCCGGCGATCTCGACCTGGCCCTGGCGGTGATCGACCTGGATCTGAAGCTCGGCCGCTACGCGGAGACGGAAGCCGCCCTGGACGAGCGTCTCGCGGCATCCGACGCCCCCCTGGACCAGGCCAAGATCCACGCGCGGCGCATTGATCTCGCCCGGCTCCGGGGCCGCGGCGACGATTTGGCCGTCGCCCTCGACGACTACTACGCCAGCATGTCCGCGGTGCAGAACCCCATGCAGCTCGACCTCATCATCTCGCTGATGGCACCGATGCTGAGCGAGGTCGGCCGACCGGACGAGTGTCTCGCCCGCGTGGACGCCGCGACGGCCCGTATTCCCGAGTCCTTCAAGGACCTGACCTGCGTCGGTCGCGCCTGGGCCCTGGCCGATCTGGAGCGCATCGCCGACGCCCGCGCGGAACTGGAGCGAGCGACCGCGATCGTCGAGCAGCTCCAGTTCGAGACCTTCCGTCCCACCCTGTTCCTGATCGAGGGCATGATCGCCGAGATCGAGGGCGACCTGCCCGCCGCCGTCGCCGCTTTCCGTGAGGCTCTGGACAGCGTGCTCCAGATCGAGCCCTTCTACCACGCTCGTCTCGGCCGCGCCCTGCGCCGCAACGGCGACACCCGCGCGGCCCGCGAGGTGCTCGAGGACGGCCTGGCCCTCCACCCCGCCCACCCCCTGGCCAACCTGGAACTGGCGCAGGTGCACCTGGCCGACGGCCGCGAGGACGAGGCCCGCACGCATCTGGCCGCCGCCCGCGCCGCCTGGGACGGGTCCGATCCGACCTACGCGCCCGCCGCCGAGGCCGCAGAGCTGGCCCGGCGACTGGAGCGGACGCCCTGACGCCGCGCCCGATCACGCCCCGCTCCGTCCCGGCCCTGCGCCGCGCCCTGCTGCGCTGGTACGCGCGGGAGGGTCGCGTCCTGCCCTGGCGCGTGCGCCCCGAAGACCGCGAGCGCGGCGTCCGCCCGGACCCCTACGCCGTCTGGCTCTCGGAGATCATGCTCCAGCAGACCACCGTACCCCACGCAGCGCCTTACTGGCGCCGCTTCCTGGAGCGCTGGCCCACCGTCGCCGACCTGGCCGCCGCCGACCGCGACGAGGTCCTGGCCGCCTGGTCCGGTCTGGGCTACTACGCGCGGGCCCGCAACCTGATGGCCTGCGCCGAGACCGTGGCCGCCGCGGGCGGCGCGTTCCCGTCTGACGAGACCGACCTGCGCGCGCTGCCCGGCGTCGGCCCCTACACCGCCGCGGCCGTGCGCGCGCTGGCCTTCGACCGTCCGGCCAACGTGGTGGACGGCAACGTGGAGCGGGTGGTGGCGCGCCTGCACGCGGTGGAGACGCCGTTGCCCGGCGCCAAGCGGGAGCTGGTCGAGCTGGCGGGATCGCTGGCCGATCCGAAGCATCCGGGGGACTACGCCCAGGCCCTGATGGACCTGGGCGCCACGGTCTGTACGCCGCGGGCGCCCGATTGCACGCGCTGCCCGTGGACCAAGTGGTGCGCGGCCGCCGCGAACGGCGAGCCGACGACCTGGCCGCGGCGCGCACCGAAGGCGGCCAGGCCCGAGCGGCGCGCCCACGCCTGGGTGGTCGTGCGCGGCGACGCGGTCTGGCTGCGTCGCCGCCCCGAGCGCGGGTTGCTGGGGGGGATGCTGGAAGTGCCCTCCTCGGACTGGTGCGAGGCCCCGGACCCGACGCCGCCCTTCGCCGCCGACTGGATCGCGGCGGGGGAGGTGCGGCACGTGTTCACGCACTTCGCCCTGTACGTGGACACGCGTCGCGCGGAGCCCCCGCCCGGGTGGACGCCGCCCGACGGCGATTTCCATCCCGTCGCCGCCCTGGCCGAGCGGGCCCTGCCGACGCTGATGCGCCGGATCCTCGAGACCGGAGGCGTGGCATGACCACCTGGATCGCCCTGCTGCGGGGCGTCAACGTGGGCGGGCACCGCAAGCTGCCCATGGCGGAGCTGAGGGACCTGGCGTCCGGGCTGGGCCTGGAATCGCCGCGGACGTACATCCAGAGCGGCAACCTGGTCTTCACGGCGGCGGCGCAGGATCCGGACGCGCTGGGTGAGAAGATCGCGGCGGCGATCGAGGTGCTTTTCGGCTTCAGCGCGCCCGTGTGGGTTCTCTCGCGCGAGGAGCTCGGGGCGGCCATGGCGGCGAACCCCTTCCCCGACGCCGAGCCGAACCGTCTCCACCTCTGGTTCCTGACCGCGCCGGCCGCGCCCGACCCCGCGGCGATCGATGCGCACGCGGCGCCCGACGAGCGCTGGGCCCTGGTCGGCCGCGTCCTCTACCTGCACGCGCCGAGCGGCATCGGCCGTTCGAAGCTGGCGGCGGGGATGGAGCGTTTGCTGGGCGTGGAGGCGACGGCGCGCAACTGGCGGACGATGACGGCGGTGGCGGGCCTCGCGGAGGACTAGTCCTCCCGGACCGCCCCGTTCGCGAAGCAGGTCAGGTGCCCATCCCCGTAGAACGTCCGGAATCCCTCCGGCAGGAACTCCCGCAGGCAATCCGCGATGCTGAAGATCACGACCTCGCGGTCCTGTCCGGCGAGCTCCGCGGCGAAGCGCTCGTAGAACGCCCGTCCCGCGCCCTCGGGCCGCACCGGCCGGTAGAGGTAGATGAAGTCCAGGTCGAGCGCCGACTGCGCCATGACGTCCCCGACCACCCACTCCACCCGCTCGTCAGCGATCCCCAGCCAGCCCTGCAGCGCCCGCCCCGCCTCGACCATCCGCGAGGACAGCTCGATCTGCACGGTGCGCGCGTGGGGGAAGAGCTTCATCATCAACAGCCCCTGCAGACCGTTGCCGGCCCCGAAGTCGGCGCTCACCGACCCGGGCCGCAGGTGGTCGCCCGCCTTGACGATGGGCGAGACGCCGCCGGCGTGGCACCAGTACCCGCCGAGTTCGTCCATGCGCGCGCGTTCGACGCGGGTGTAGGGGGCCTCGTGTCCGTGGACGCGGGCGTAGAGCGTGAGGAAGGTCTCCTCGACGGCCTCGACGTCGTCGCCGGCGAGGGCGGCGTGATAGCGGTCCCGCAGCGCGGGGACGTCGCCGTAGAGGCCGACCGGATCGGGGGGCGGCGGCAGCTCGGCGAAGAGGGCCATCAACGCGCGCAGGCGCTCGCGCTCGCGCGCGCGGCGCGGCTCGTCGGCGAAGACCTGCGGCGGGATCTCGGTCATTGGCTCTCCCGGTTTGCGCGTGGGCGTTGACGCGTCCCCCGAAGGTGGGGGACAATCCGGTGTCCCGCAACACAGGAGTGGACGTGTACTTTCCCGTCGCCGACCTCGAGCTGAATCCCCTCCTGCCGCCCGCGGTCGCCTTCGTCATCAGCTTCTTCACGTCGACCGGGGGCGTGTCCGGCGCGTTCCTGCTGCTGCCCTTCCAGGTGAGCGTGCTGGGCTTCGACAGCCCCGCCGTCAGCACCACCAACCAGCTCTACAACATCGTGGCCATCCCCGGCGGCGTGTACCGCTACGTGCGCGAGGACCGGATGCTCTGGCCCCTGGCCGCGCTGGTGGCCGCCGGCACCCTGCCCGGGGTGTTCGTCGGCATCGTGCTGCGGGTGGGGTGGCTGCCCGACCCGCGCGACTTCAAGCTCTTCGCCGGCCTGGTGCTGCTCTACCTCGGCGCGCGTCTGCTGCGGGAACGGCTCGGTCGCGGACGTCCGGAGGCCGGGCCGGCGCTCGACGCCGGGGACTTCCGGGTGCACGTGGAGCACCTGGGCTGGCGGCGGCTGGTCTACCGCTTCCAGGGCCGCACCCACGAGGTGGGCGTGTCGGGCGTGACGGGCCTGAGCCTGCTGGTCGGCGTGGTGGGCGGGGTCTACGGCATCGGGGGCGGGGCCATCATGGCGCCCCTGTTCCTGGCCCTCTGGCGGCTGCCGGTCTACACGGTGGCCGGCGCGGCGCTGCTGGGCACCTTCCTGACTTCGGTGGTCGCCGTCGCCTTCAGCCTGCTCCTGGCGCCCCGCTATCCGGACCTGGCCGTGACCCCGGACTGGAGCCTCGGCGCGCTCTTCGGCCTGGGCGGACTCGCGGGCACCTACTGCGGCGCGCGCCTGCAGCGGAGGGTGCCGGCCGGAGCCATCAAGTGGATGCTGACAGGGTGCCTCATTTTCATCGCGATACGCTACATAACGGCCTATTTCTCCTAGCTTTCGCGCATCGCGGAGCCTATGCTTGAAATCCGATTATCCCGCCGGGATCGCTCTCGTCGCGAGCGCTCCGGGCGCCGCGTCCGCAGTTTCGTTTCGACGGGAGTGAACGACGTGAACCTGATCATCATGGGGCCGCAGGCCAGCGGCAAGGGCACCCAGGCCACCCGCATGGCCGAGCACTACGGGGTCTTCCATTTCTCCACCGGCGACGCCCTGCGCGCCGAGGTCAAGAGCGGTTCGGACCTGGGCCGGGAGCTGTCCGAGGTCATGAACGCCGGCAAGCTCGTCAGCGACGAGCTCATCTTCGACATCGTCAAGAAGGTCTACCAGACCCATCCCGAGGGCATCCTGCTCGACGGCTACCCGCGCACCATCCCCCAGGCCGAGCTGGTCAAGGCCGACCTGAAGGTGGACGCGGTCGTGGAGATCGTGATCCGGGACGAGACCTGCGTGGAGCGCATCTCCAGCCGCTTCATGTGCAGCGAGTGCGGCGCGGGCTACAACACCGTCAGCCTGCCGCCCAGGATCCCCGGCAAGTGCGACAAGGACGGCGCCGACCTGATCCAGCGCGACGACGACAAGCCCGAGGCCGTCCTCAAGCGCCTGGCCCTCTACCACGAGCAGACCGCGCCGGTGGTGAAGTTCTACGCCGACCTGGGCGTGCCCGTGCACAGGATCGACGGCGAGCAGAGCATCGACGGGGTCTTCGCGGCCATCAGGGCGGCGATCGACGGCTAGTCTTTCCAACGCTCCCGGCGAGGGGGCGATCAATCCGGCGGCGCAGGCCGCGCAATCGTAGACGTTCCAACGTCAGGAGAGTGATCCGATGGCGAGGATGAAGTCGAAGGAAGTCCAGGAGCGCCTGGTCGAGACGATGCACCACTGGCAGCACATCGAGGACGCGGCGGTCACGGCCACCAACAAGGTCATCGAGAAGACCGACAACGCCCTGATCCGCATGGTGATGGAGATCATCCAGAACGACTCCCGCATGCACTACCGGGTCCAGGGCCTGATCGCCGAGAGCATGAAGAACAAGCAGATCAAGCTGACCCCCGACGAGCTGCAGGCGGTGTGGACCGACATCCGCCGGCACATCAAGACCGAGAAGGAGATGGTCAAGTACGTCGAGGAGACGCTCGAGACCGTCAAGGGCCGCAAGATGCTGGTTCAGGAGTACCTGCTGAACTACTTGAAGGCGGACGAGGAGAAGCACGACTATCTGCTGGCTGCGCTGGAAGAGGTCAAGAAGGGCCTGTATCCCTATGGCTAGAGTTGTGCCGCTTCAATTGTCCCTAGAGCATCAAGCCGTGGATGATTGAATCAGCCTCTTAGTAAGCATAGCTCAGTTCGTGACGCCGGTTCTTTCCCAGGGCCGGCGTCACGACATCCCGGTCATAGTATTTTCCCCATACTTCAGACAGCTTCACTCTGGTCCTGAAGATCCTATCCTTCAGCACATCGAATGGTGTGAGCAACCGGTCCACCAGTCCCTTCAGCATCGCCGGTGATTCCGGAGGCCCCTTCTCCCATCGTCGCTTGATGACGTTTCGCCAGACCTGCAAAATTGTTAAACGCTCCGCCGACGCCTGCCGTCGCTTCGGCCAGGCGATGGTCTCCCGCTTATGACCGGCCGAGCCGTGTCGGATCAGAAGGTCCAGCAGATTCACTTCCCACAACGGGTTGTGCTTGTCTCGGTGGTCTTTGCTCGAGGTCACTTCATGTCGGATCATACAGGACTGGCTGCGAATAGCTGGTGGATAGGCTCGATGTTCGTCGCTGCGGATCGTGATGACCGGGCAACCTTCCGTTACGACATCAAGCAGCTGTCTGACCCCTTTCCGCACCGCCTGTGGATCCGGTCTGCCGAATTCAGCTTCCAATTCGATCCGGCGCCGCTTCTGTTGCTCGGTCATTCGTCCTTTGCGACGCAGTGGGCTGTCGGTGTGATGGAGAAATAACCCTGTGTTGGCGTCTACGGCCACGTTGTGGTGGAAGGGAAAATACTGGCTGAGTTCGAAAGTCTCGAAGCCGTCGATCACGACGCATGGTGAAGCCGTTAGGCTCGCCATCATCCTGGCGTGGAACAACATACAGTGTCGGCCGAGGCGGGCCAGGTGTCTATCGATCGTCGAGGGAGCGACACCGATGGCTCTGGCGATCTGTCGGTTGGCCATACAGCCGACGGCCAGCATGAAGATCTTCTCGTCGAGCCAGGGAAGACGTTGCCAGTAGGTTGTCGAGAAAGTCTGTGTACTGAAGGTGCGGCCGCAGTGAAGGCATGTGAACCGTTGGATACGTCTTGGATGGGCAAGCCGGGTGTACCAGCCCTTCCGCTTGTAGCGCCACGTATCGGTGGGGCCGTTGTGATACTTGCAGTTGGGGTTGGGGCAGTGGGGCGGTTGCCAGCCGGGTCGTACTGAAAGCATGTGCCCGGTCCCGCAGGATCGGGACCGGGCACATTTAACGAGGCAGAACTAATGCCACTCCCAGTCGATGAAGCCTTCCTTTACGTCCACCATCGCGTTCACCATCAGCTCCACCAGCCCCCCATAGAAGATCCCCGCCTTGTTCCAGGCGTCGTAGTACTGGATGATGTCGCGGATCTGTCCCTTGCAGTTGGAGCAGGGCGCGCAGACGTACTTGGGGTGCTCCTTGGTCATGGGCTCGTCCTGGAAGGCCTCCAGGATCTGGCGGAACTTCTTGCGGCCCGTGAAGCGGTGCCGCCACTCGGAGAAGTTGTGGCCGGACATGATCGCGAAGCCCGAGCCGCCGCCGCAGCAGTAGTTCTCCACGCCGTGGGGCGCCATCTCGCGGAAGCGCTCCTCGGGCACCACCGCCTGGAGGATCTCCCGCTGGGGCTGCACCACGCCCATCAGGCGCACCAGGTTGCAGGGGTCGTGCAGCGTGATCGGGAAGTCGTTGCGGCTCTTGTCGAACTTGATCTTACCCGAGCGCACGATGTCCAGCAGCATGGTCATGCAGCTCTCGCGCGGGATGTTCATGTCGCCGGTCAGGACGCGGTCGGCGATCACCGTCAGCGCCTTGTGGGCGTGGCCGCACTCGCCGAGCACGATCTTCTTCACGCCCAGCTTGCGGGCGGCGTCCATGTGGAGCATGGCGGTGCGCGCGAACTGCACGTCGTCGTACCACACGCCGTAGTTGATGCCGTCGTAGGCGGCCAGGTCGCTCGAGAGGGTCCAGCTGATGCCCGCCGCGTTCATCAGCAGGGCGAAGCAGCCGGGGTTCTCGGGCCAGGCCATGATCTCGCCGGCGTTGTGGATCAGGAGCACGTCGGCGCCCTCCACGTCCCACGGCGTCTCGACCTCCACGCCGGTCATCTCGGTCGTGTCCTCGTCGATGAACTCCATGTTGTCCTTGACCACCAGGTCGTTCATGCCGGTGGAGGAGCCGACCTTCTGCTGCAGCACCGAACCGGCCTCGTGCAGCTCCTTGACCGTGATGCCCATCTCCTGGCTGGCGACCTTGCGGATCTCGCGGGCCAGCAGGGCGTTGTCCACGCCGATGGGGCAGGTCTGCGCGCAGCGGCGGCAGAGGTTGCAGCGGTAGGACATCTCGATCAGGCGCGCCACGGCGGTCCAGTTCAGGTCGATGTCGCCGTGCACCCAGGTGCTCTCGCCCTTGATGTACTTGTAGTAGATGCGCCGGAAGATCTCCGAGCGGAACGAGGGGCGGTAGACGTCGTGGCCGCCGCTCTCCTCGTAGATGTGGCAGGCGTCGGAGCAGGTCTGGCACTTGGCGCAGTGCTCGGTGGAGATGATCAGCGGCTGGAGGAAGATCCAGTTGTTCTCCTCCTCGAACAGCTTCTTCATGCCCGACAGGAACGAGTCGACCAGGCGCTGCTCCTCCTCGGGGGTCTCCGGCTTGGGCATGTTGACGGCGATGGTCATGTCGAGATCGCACTCGTACTTTTCCTTCGCGGCGTCGGTCAGGGGCGTGTGCGCGGGCTCCTCCTCGATCTTGTCGAAGGGGGGCGGCAGGGGGATCTGGTCCTCGATGGGGATGTCGGCCAGGGGGGCGTCGCCCTTGGAGATGTCGGTCAACTCGACGATCTCGCTGATCTTCCGGCTGACCTCGCGCTGGCGGTCGCTCATGGGGGAGGGAGCGTTGCTCTGGTCGTTCATCCTACTTGTCCTCCTCACGGGCCGGGTTCTCGGTGGCGGCGTCCGCCCAGGTCTTCGGCTTGTCGCCGTCGCCCCGGATGTGCGGTGCGGACCAGCTCAGGTTCTGCGTCAGGAGATCGGGGATGGCCTTCTCGGTCTCGCTCCCGGGCAGGTTGGGCTCGTCGTTCCAGCGGATCGAGTGGTAGGCGAAGTACTTGCCCACGAAGTGCGACATGTGCGTCAGCGGGATGTAGGCCAGCAGCAGGGACAGCAGCACCGCCGTCAGCGGCAGCAGCGGCCCGGCGGCCTCGAAGCCCGTGAAGTTCGCGCTCATCAGGTCGGCCACGAAGCCGCTCACCAGGCCGAAGTCCCGGTCGGCGGTGGCGAAGAACAGCAGCGCCGCGCCGAAGGCCACCACGAAGAAGACCAGGTTGAACAGGTCGGCCGGGGAGGTGAAGGGCTTCAGCTCGCGCGCGGTCAGGCGCTGGCCCAGCAGGCCGAGGGCGCCCCCGACGATCATGACCGGTCCCGCGACTCCGAGCACCGGCACGACCTTGGCGATCAGGCCGGCCAGGCCGCCGCCGGCGTAACCGCTCCATAGCAGGTCGAGCAGGGCCGAGAGGATCATCAGCACCGTGCAGGCGATGACCAGGTAGAGCCCGAAGTGGAAGGGGAAGGAGCGGGTCCACATCTTCTTGTTGTGCTCCTTGAGCGCCACCAGGAAGAGGATCTCCGGAATCATCACCTTGAGCTCGCCGATCAGGGAGGTCTCCCGCGGCTTGGTCCACCACTCGAATTCCTCGAGGTAGGACCCGCCGTATTCGGCTTTCTTGCCGCCCTCGTGGGCCACCGGATAGAGCTCCCAGCGCAGGTGCATGGGCAGGCGGGCGAACATCACGAAGCGGCCGATCACGGCCACCACGAAGACGAGGATCGCTGCGTACGCGACGACGTAGGGGATCACATGCATGAGGTCCTCTCCCGGATCGCAGGGGACGGCTTGACGAATTCCTAACAATCTAATGTGCTATCCGGGAGCCCTTTTTGCAAAGCTCAATTCCGTCGTCGCGAGCGCTCGTAAATGGCGTTGACGACGTCAATTGCCGAATTATCGGGTAGGAGTTCCTCGACTCTCTGCCAGCCCAGGCTCCGGGCGCGCTCGGCGGCCTCTGGAGTGAGGCACCAGGCGACCGTCTCGCGGCCCCAGCCGGGCCCCTCGCGCTCCTCGTCGAGGGCCTCGACCGCCTCGGGGCTGGGCAGGAGGCAGCCGGTCAGGGGCAAGGCGCCCATGACCACCCGCGCGGCCTCGGTCGCCGGCAGGGGCATCTCCACGATCTCGGCGCCCTGCAGCTCCAGGACCTCCCCCAGCGGGCCGGCGGGGGAGACCATGACCAGGCGCTCGCCCTTGAGCCGGCTCTCGTCGAACCAGTCCAGGTTGTCGGCGTGGCGCACCGTGGGGCCGATGATGAACAGGGCCGGCGGCTGCAGGTCCGCGTCGATGATGGCCTGCGGCAGGTCCGCGACGGTCGCGCGCACCACGTGCTGGGCCGAGGTCGTGCCGCGCGAGATCATGGCGGCGGGGGTCTCGGGGTCGAGCCCGCCGTCGAGCAGCTGATTCACCACGCTGGGGAGGGAGGTGACGCCCATGTAGCCCAGCAGGGAGGCGTGGGGGTCGCCGGCCATCAGGTCCCAGCGGGCCTGGAGCCCGTCCGTCTTGCTGGATTCGTGGGCCGTGACCATGGTGGCGCGCACGGCCTCGCCGCGGTGGGTGACGGGGATGCCGGCGTAGGCGGGCACCGCCACCGCCGAGGTCACGCCCGGCACCACCTCGAAGGGCAGTCCGGCCGCCTTGAGGACCTCGGCCTCCTCGCTGCCGCGTCCGAAGACGTAGGGATCGCCGCCCTTCAGGCGCACGGTCCGCAGCCCCCGCCGCGAGAGCTCGACCAGCAGGTCGTTGATCTTCTCCTGGGGCACGGGATGGGTGCCGGCCTGCTTGCCGACGCAATGGAGCTCGACATGGTCGCCCAGCTCGCAGGGCAGGGCCGTCTCGGCCAGGCGGTCGTAGACCACGGCGTCGGCGGCCAGCAGGCGTCGGCGGCCGCGCAGGGTCAGCAGGCCGGGATCGCCGGGGCCGGCGCCCACCAGCGAGACCAGGCCGGCCGTCTCGAGGGCCGGTGCGGCCTCGCGCGGTGCGGCGGTCGTCTCCGTCGCGCCGCCGGCGGCCGCGCCCGCGTCCAGGCAGGCCGCCACCTCGTCGTCGAGGGGGACGCGGGTCACGAAGGTGGCCGGGTCCACCGTGCTCTCGAAGAAGGCGTCGAAGCAGGCCTCCTCCTCGACGCGGCTCAGGTCGCGCGACTTGACCGCCTGGCGGAAGCGTCCCGCCGCCTCCATCCACTCGGACCAGGCGTGACCGAACTGGGTCTCGAGCAGCTTGCGCAGGCGCCGCACCGCGAACGGGGCCTCGCCCTCGGACGCGACCGCGATCTGCAGGTTGCCCCGCTGCACGCGGGCCGGCAGGTGGAAGGTGCACAGGGGCGGATCGTCCACCACGTTCACCCACACGCCCGCCGCGCTGGCGTCGTCGAACACCCGGCGGTTGACCTCGCGGTCGTCCGTGGCCGCGATGACCAGGGCGTAGTCGGCCGCCTCGCCGTCGCGGTAGGCGCGGGTCTCGAGGCTCACCCGTTCCCGCCCGGCCAGCTCCACGACGGCGTCGATGGGCTCGGACGCCACGACCGTGACGCGGGCGCCGTGGGCCAGCAGCCCCTCGAGCTTGCGCAGGGCGACGCCGCCCCCGCCCACCAGGAGGCAGTGCTGCTTGTCGACGGCGAGCATGACCGGGTACATGGGAGGCTCCTCGCTGATCTAGGTATCCGTGTCCGGGGTCTCGCGGCGGTCGCCGCCGGCCTTGTCGCGCCACTGCAGTCCGCCGCCCAGGTAGGCGGCCTCGATGCCGTGGGCGCCGAGCAGGCGGACCGCCTCGGCGGAGCGGGTGCCGCGTTCGCACACGACGACCCAGGGACGTAAATCTACTTCGTCGAGCCGTTCGCGCAACGCTTCCACGGGGATCCGCTTCACGTCCGGCAGGTCCAGGGGGCGGGCCTCGCACTCCTCGGGGTGCCGCACGTCCAGGATCGCCGCCCCGGCGCGGAGCGAACCCGGCGCCAGGACCGGCACGCCATCCTCTCGGTTCCCGGCCACCATGGCCGCCACGGCCAGGGGGTCCAGGGCCGGCGCGTAGGGCGGCGCGTAGGCGTGCTCGTACTGGACCAGATCCTCGAGCTTCGCGCCGCGCGCGATGAACTGGGTGGCCGCGTCCACGCGCTTGGCCGCCTCGCCGCCGCCGACGGCCTGCACGCCCACCACCCGGCGGCTGCCGGGCAGATAGGCCAGCTGCAGGGAGAGGCCCCGGGCCTCGGGCCAGTAGTCGGCCCGGTCGCTGGCGGAGGTCCAGACGGCGCGGGCGTCGCGGCCCCCGGCGGCGGCCCGGCGGCGGGTC
>CAZSNA010000064.1:0-19944 GCA_964607825.1 uncultured Fibrobacteraceae bacterium
GCGCGGGGGCCCGGCCGCGTACCCCGCGACCATCAGCCCGAACGGCGGATAGTGGGGCTCGCCCGGCGTGGGGCCGGGCAGGACCCGCCAGTCGGCGGCGTTGTCGTCGGTGTCGCGCCCGTCGGGCCGCCGGGCCAGAGCGGCGCCGCCGCCCGCGCCGGGATGGGGCGTCCCCTCGTAGAGGGCGGGATGGTCAAGAGCGCCCCAGCCCAGGAGATCGACCACGCCCAGCGCGTCGAGCAGGCGCAATCCGTCGGGCCCGTTCTGCAGACCCAGGGACGCCACGGCGTCGGCCGGCGTTCCCGACCAGCCCTGGTCCACGATCAGGAACCGCCCGCCCGGCGCGATCGCATCGCCCGACCGGCCGATCCAGCGGGTGGACCACACGTCGCCCACCGCCCCGTTGGCGAACTGCAGCCGCCAGTCGGTCAGGTCGATCGAGGAGACACCCGTGTTGTGGAGCTCCACGAACTCGTGACCGCCGTCGGCTCCGGCCGGATCGTAGAGCACCTCGTTGAGCACGACGTCGCCGCGGGCGACGCCCGTGAGCGACAGCAGGACCAGGACGAGCCGCACAGGCGGCGCGGGAACGGAGATCAAGGCTGGAGAGTCCGATCCGGGAGGCGGGTCAGAGCATGCCTTCGCGGCGTCGCAGACCCCATTCGAGGCCGAGGAGGCCGAGCACGACGAGCAGGAAGGGCCAGCCGGCCCAGAGGCTGTCGCGGGCGCCGGTCGTGCGGACGACCGGGCTCCAGTCCATCTGCGCGAAGGCGGCGTCGAGTTCCGCGGCCGCGCCGGCGTCGTCGCCGTCCACGTAGACGCCGTGCCAGCGACGGGCCAGTCCCCGCAGGCGGCGCCGGTCCTGCCAGGTCTGCATCTCCTCCAGGGCCGCCGGCACGATCAGGAAGGGCCGGGCCGGACCGGCCGCCGAATCGGTGCCCGCGTAGACGGGCTGCACCGCGTAGCGGGCCGGCGGCAGCGGCGGCAGGACGGTTCGCGCGTGTCCGGGACGCCCCGGGACCGGATCGAGGGAGTAGGTGCCGACATCCTCGCCGTCGCCCGCGTCCTCCCCCGCCGCCGTGTCGTCGGTCGCGTCGAGACGCGTCACCCGCAGCGAAACGGGTCGGGCCCGCTCCCGTCCGCGCATGTCGCGGCCGCGGGTCTCCAGGGCGATGGGCTCGCCCTCGCGGTAGAGGTTGCGGTGGCCGGCCAGGGTCACGCCCGCGAGGCTCCGGCCCAGCGCGGTCCAGGCCAGCAGGTTTCGCGCCAGACGCACGCCCGCGTGTTCCGCATCCGCCCGTCCGCCCGCGGGCGGTTGCCAGAAGTACAGCGTCCACAGCTCGTCGGAGGCGAAGAGGGTGACGGCGCCCTCGCCGGCGCGACCGGCGAGCAGCAGGGGGCGCGACGGGCCGCCGTCGGAGGCCCGCGCGGACAGCAGGACCTCGGCCTCGGCCGCGACTGAGCCGCCGGCCAGACGCGTCAGGGGCGGCAGTCCGGCGAAGGGCGACCCGCCGCCGTCCGGCAGGCCGGAGAGCAGAGGATGCCCGAGAACGCCCGGTTCGACCCCGGGGGTCCAGGTGCCCCCGAACGTCCCGTCGAGCCCGGACAGGGGCAGCAGGGCCGCCAGAGCGGGATCCGGGCCCTCGTCCGCGAAGGGGGGCAGCACGAGCAGTCCCAGTCCGTCCCGCACGGCCGACGCCAGGCCGCTCCAGTCCAGCCGGTCCTTCAACCCCGCGGGACCGGCCAGGACGACACCGTCCCAGTCCCGCCAGCCCTCGGCGCCGTCCGGCGGCGTCCACGCGCCTGCGCTGTCGGCGAGGACCCAGCCCCCCGGTCCGGGATAGGCCACGTCCAGGCTGAGGCGGGCCTCGCTCCGGGCCGCGTTGGCCAGCATCCGCACGGTCCAGCCGGGGCGGCCGGTCAGCAGCAGCAGGCGCGAACGCTCGTCGCGGACGGCCACGGCCAGGGACGCCTGGTTGTTGGCGAGGTACCGCTCGTTGACGGCGCCCTCGACCACCAGATCGTAGAGGACCAGTCCCGGCGCGCCGGTCGTGAAGACCAGTTCGAGACGCACCTGCTCGTCGCCGGGGCCCGGCACGGCGGTGGCCGAGGCCAGGGTGTCCCCCGCCTGGACCAGATGCAGGGTGACGGGCGCCTCCCGCTCGGCCCCGAAGCCGTGCAGCCCGACGGTCGCCTCCACCGTGATCTCGTCGCCCCTGAAGGCGGCGTCCGGATAGGACAGGTCGCGCAGGCGCCGGTCGGGCGGGCCCTGGGGATCCCCCACGCCGACCAGCACCGGCGTCGCGCCGGCCGAGGCGGCCGGGACCGGAGCGGCGGCGCCGGGCGTCTCCTGGCCGTCGCCGAGCAGGACCACCGCGCGCAGGGCGCGATCGGACCAGTCCCGGGTCAAAGCGGACATCAGGCCCGCCAGGTCGGTGCGTCTCGATTCGGGGGGAGCTTCGGGATCGTCGGGACGCCAGGGACGCGTGCCGTCCGGCCCGCCGCCGCGCAGCCGGACGATCTCGGCGTCGGGGGCGTGTCGGGCGAGCAGGGAATCGACGACGGCGGACAGGCGGGCGGCCGTCTCCCAGCGGCTGGGGCCGCCGGGCGCGTCGCGCAGCGCCATGCTGGCGGAATCCTCCGCGACCACGGCGACCACCGGCGTCGAGGCGCCCCGCAGGGTTCGAAGCAGCGCCGGACCGGCCAGCGCCCACAGCAGCAGCACGAGCGCCGCGACGCGCAGCCCGGTCAGGAGGCGCCGACGTCCGGCCGACACCCGCGGCTCGGTGCCACGATAAAGGCGGCGGGTCCAGAGACCCGCCGCCAGGGCGAACACGACCAGAACCGGTCCCAGGTACCAGGGCAGGTTCCAGGTCAGTTCCACGCTATCCGTTCCTGATGGCCGCCTGGGCCGCCGCCAGACGCGCGATGGGCACGCGGAACGGCGAGCAGCTCACATAGTCCAGACCCACCCGGTGGCAGAAGTCGACCGAGCTGGGGTCGCCCCCGTGCTCGCCGCAGATGCCCAGGTGGATGTCGGGATTGGTCTTCCGGCCCTTCTCCACGGCCAGGGCCACCAGCTGGCCCACGCCGTCCTGGTCGAGCTGCTGGAACGGGTCGCTCGGCAGGATGGACTTTTTGACGTACTCGGGCAGGAAGACGCCCGCGTCGTCGCGGCTGTAGCCGAAGGCCATCTGGGTCAGGTCGTTGGTGCCGAAGCTGAAGAAGTCGGCGTGCTCGGCGACCTTGTCCGCCAGCAGGGCGGCGCGCGGGATCTCGATCATGGTGCCGACGAGGTAGTCGACCTCGCGGCCCATCTCCTCCATCACGCGCTGGGCCGTGGCGACGGCCATCTCGCGCAGGTTGCTCAGCTCGGGCACGGCGCCCACCAGCGGGATCATGATCTCGGGCTTGACGTCCACGCCGTTGCCCTTGACCACGACGGCGGCCCGGATGATGGCCTCCACCTGGGTCTCGTAGACCTCGGGGTAGGTCAGGCCCAGGCGGCAGCCGCGGTGGCCGAGCATGGGGTTCATCTCGTGCAGGGCCTCGATGCGCTCCTCGAGCATCTCGACCGACACGTTCAGCTCGCCGGCGAGCTCCTTGATCTCGGCGGTCTGCTCGGACGTGGGCAGGAACTCGTGCAGGGGCGGATCGAGGAGCCGGATGGTGACGGGGTACCCGTCCATCGCGGTGAAGATGCCCTCGAAGTCGGTCTGCTGCATGGGCAGGATCTTGGCCAGGGCCTTGCGCCGACCCTCGACGTTCTCGGCCAGGATCATCTCGCGCATCTTCTTGATGCGGTCCTCGCCGAAGAACATGTGCTCGGTCCGCGTGAGGCCGATGCCCTTGGCGCCGAAGTCGATGGCCTGCCTGGCGTCGTGAGGCGTGTCGGCGTTGGTCCGGACGCCCAGGGTGCGACGGGCGTCGGCCCAGTCCATCACCTTCTGGAGGTTGGGATCCTCGAGGCTCGGAGCCACCAGGGGCACCTTGCCGTCGATGACCGAGCCCTGGGTGCCGTCGATGGTGATGTGATCGCCGGCCTTGAAGGTCTTGCCGCCGATCTCCATGCTGCCGTCGCGATAGCTCACCTTGAGCTCGCCGCAGCCGGCCACGCAGGGCTTGCCCATGCCGCGGGCCACCACGGCCGCGTGGCTGGTCATGCCGCCGCGCGAGGTGAGGATGCCCTCGGCGCTGTGCATGCCCTCGATGTCCTCGGGGCTCGTCTCGCGGCGCACCAGCACCACCTTGCGGCCGGCGGCCACGGCGGCGACGGCGTCGTCGGCCGAGAAGACGATCTCGCCCTGGGCGGCGCCCGGCGAGGCGGGCAGGCCCTTGCCCAGCTCCTTGATGTCGGCTGCGGGATCGATCTGGTCGTGCAGCAGCTGGTCGAGGTGCTCGGGCTCGACGGCCAGCATGGCCTCGTCCTCGGTCATCAGGCCCTCGGACTGCATCTCGGCGGCGATGCGCACGGCGGCCTTGCCGGTGCGCTTGCCGTGGCGCGTCTGGAGCATCCACAGGCGGCCGTCCTGGATGGTGAACTCGATGTCCTCCATGTTGCGGTAGTGGGACTCCAGCGTCTCGCGGATGCCGCACAGGGTGGTGTAGGCCTCGGGCATGACCTCCTCGAGCGTGGGCAGCTCGCGGATGGGGTTGCCGGCGGGCAGGTTGTCGCGGCCCTCGTTGTTCAGGGCCTGCGGCGTGCGGATGCCGGCCACCACGTCCTCGCCCTGGGCGTTGATCAGGAACTCGCCGTAGAAGAAGTTCTCGCCGGTGGACGGGTTGCGCGTGAACGCGACGCCGGTGGCGGAGCCCTCGCCCATGTTGCCGAAGACCATGGTCTGGACGTTCACCGCGGTGCCCATGTCGTGGGGCAGGTGGTTCAGGTTGCGGTAGCTGATGGCGCGGGGCACGTTCCAGCTCTTGAACACGGCCTCGATGCCGCCCCAGAGCTGCTCCATGGGATCGGTCGGGAAGTCGCGGCCGGTCTCGGCCTTGACGATGCCCTTGAAGGTGTCGATCAGGCCCTTGAGGTCGTCGACGGTCAGCTCGGTGTCGAGGGCCACGCCGCGGCTCTCCTTGAGCTCGTCCAGGGCGTCCTCGAACTTCTCGCCCTCGATGTCCATCACCACGTCGCCGTACATCTGCACCAGGCGACGGTAGCTGTCGTAGGCGAAACGCTCGTTGCCGGACTTGGCGATCAGGCCCTTGATGGTCTCGTCGTTCAGGCCGATGTTCAGGACGGTGTCCATCATGCCGGGCATGGAGACCTTGGCGCCCGAGCGGCAGCTGAACAGCAGCGGATCCTCGGGATCGGCGAACTTCTGTCCCATGACCGCCTCGACCTTGGCGATGTTCTCCTTCACCTCGGCCTTGATCCCCTCCATGATGCCGGGATCCTTCAGGTAGGAGATGCAGCATTCGGTCGTGATGGTGAACCCCGGGGGGACGGGAATGCCGATGCGGCTCATCTCGGCCAGGTTGGCCCCCTTGCCGCCGAGCAGGACCCTCTGGTCGCCCTTGCCCTCAGCCGTACCGTTGCCGAAGTAATAGACTTGCTTACCGGCCATCGCGATCTCCTTCAATTACTGACCCCGTACTGGGGTATCCAGGTTTGGGCACGAAGCGGCCCGGTGCTCACACCGGGCCCAAATCTAGTTCCTGGTCTCGGCTCGCGCAACAGGTACGCGATCAGCGGATAAGAACCACCTTCCCGTAGAAATCCTCGCGTTCCGGCATCTCCACCTTGTAGATGTAGACGCCCGAAGCCAGCATCTCCGATCCGTTGAGCGTGGACCAGGTGATCATGTTGCCGCTCTGGGCGGCGCCGCTGAGATCGGCCACGATGTCGCCGTCGAGGGTGAAGACCATCACGCGGCTGTCGGGCGGCAGGTTCATGAACCGCACGTCCACGCCCTCGGCGCCGGAGTAGCCGCTGTCCAGCCGCAGGGGGTTCGGGCTGGCGAAGATGTCCGGGCCCCGCGAGGCGTCGGCCGCGTCGCGATGGACGTAGAGCTGGTCGCGGTTGCCGGCCCCGACGAAGATCGACAGTTCGTCGCCCTCGAAGCGCGGCGAGAAGAGCTGGTCCGAAGCCATGTTGGAGGGCGACGCGGTGGCGATGTTGCCGTAGTCGAAGGTGGAGACCGCGTAGTAGTAGGTGAAGCCCTCGTACACGTCCTCGTCGAAGAACTCCACGTAGTCGGGCGACGTGAAGTCGAAGCAGGCGGCGCGCTTGTCGGCGAAGCAGTCGGGCAGGACGTTGTAGCTCTCGTCGCCGCAGTAGCCGTCGATGCAGAACTCGGGGTTGCTCTTGTCGTAGACGCCGATCAGCTGCATGTCGTCGGGATCGTCGATGGGGCCGCGCCACACGGCGTAGCCCTGGAAGTCCTGGAGAACCAGCTTGAAGGTCTCCTCGAACTCGAAGGCCCCCTCCCCGAAGGAGAGGTACACGCCCAGCTCCAGATCCTGGAGGTCGGGTTCCGTTTCCGTCTCGAGGATGGTGTCGCTCAGGCGCAGCTGGCTGCCCGGCACGTAGATGCCGCCGCCGTAGGAACCGATCAGATAGTCCGTATCGGGCTGCGAGGTCAGCAGGAGCGACTGGACGTTCAGGTTGCCAGGTTGCGGCAGGGTCGCCATGGTCCAGGCCGTGTCGCCGACGGCGCATTCGAGCAGGCCGAACCCGTCGGCGGCGCCGAGGTAGAACCCGGCCGTCTCGTCGACGATCATCTGCGTGATGGCGGGCTGCCCCTCCTCGGGCCACTCGATGTCGGGGACGAGCTGGATCCAGTTGTCGCCCCGGTTGGGGGACCACCACAGACCCGAGTTGCGGGTGCCGACGGTGATCCGGTCCGGGTTCCCGGGCGAGACCAGTACGGTGAGCACGTCCTTGGGCTCGGCGCTCGGGTTCAGCAGGCCGTTCCAGCGCCAGTCCCAGCTCAGGCCGTTGTCCAGCGACTGGTAGATGCCGAAGCGGTCGATGCCCACCAGCAGGTTGCCCCCGCCGAGATCCATGATCGTGTTGACCGCGGGCTTGACGTTCGAACCGCCGGTCGGGAAGTTCTCCGACACCAGGAAGGTCGACATCAGCGTGTAGCTCTCTCCCCCGTCGGCGGAGCGGTGGAAGCCGAGCTGGTCGATGGCCACGAAGAGGTTGTCCGCGGTCTCCCAGGACAGGGCCGCCACCGTTCGCAGGTTCCAGCTGCCCTCGGTCGAGAAGTCGTCCTTGTACTGGGTGAAGGTCTCGCCGCCGTCGCGGGTGATGAACAGGCCCTCTACGGCCGTGCCCACGGCGAAGACGTTCGCGTCGTCGGGCGAGAACGCCATCGCGGTGATGGCGTGTTCCGACTTCACGCCGTCGAGGAACAGGTCGGCGGCCAGACGCGTCCAGGCGGAGGCGGCGTCGGCCTTGTACCAGAGACCGCGGGCGAAATTGCCGCTCAGATGGGCGATCAGGGCGCCGCTCACGGGCGACTCGCACAGGTGCAGGATGTCGGTCTGGGGCAGATAGGCGGGCAGCCCGTCGTTGAACTGCGTCCAGGCGCCGTCCCCGTAGCCGAGCACGCCGCCGTTGTTGCTGAGGTTGAACGTCCCCTTGACGGTGCCGCTCAAGACCTGGTTGCTGTTGGACCAGTCGACCCTCACCCGGTCGACCGTCGGGCTGCCGACCTCGCCGCCGTAATTGCAGATCAGGTTGATCTCGCGGTCGACCTCGTCGGCGTAGATGCCGTCGATCGTGACGGGGACGTCGGTGCCCTCGGTGTCGACCACCGCCGTGCAGGTGGAGAGGACGTCGGGCACGTCCGGCCAGCGGATGCGTACGCCCGGCCGTCCCGTCGAGTCGTAGAAGACGTCGATCTCATCGGGCGAGATCAGATACAGGGAATCCTGGGCGCAGATGGTGTCGGAGGTCTGGGCCGCGGCGGCGCCCGCCAGGGCGCAGACGCCGATCAGGATGACCAGGCTCGTCGCTGCACGTCGCTTCATATCGCGTTACCTTCTCCTGTCGGATCGGTTCGTCCCGGCGACGTCCGGCCGGCCCCGGCGACGGGGCCGGCCGGCGTCGCGGGAAGATCAGGGCCCGGTCGTCGGCAGACCGAAGTGCTCGCCGAGCACCCAGAGGATCGCTTGGCTCATGCCGTCGTGATCCATGCGGTGGGGATCGAAGCCCCAGATCACGTCGGCCGTGCCGCTGGGCTTGTACGGCGCGGACTTGTAGGTGAACACACCCAGGGGCACGCCGTCCGTGACGGTACGGCCGTCGAACTCGTTGACGGCCTGGCTGCCGCAGATGTCGGCCGGGTCGAAGTCGGGATAGTCGAGATTGCCCGACGCCAGCTGCTGGTCGAGGATGTAGTCGTAGCGCGTGTACATGTGCCACATGGGCTCGATGGCCAGCGTGCCGTCGGCCATGACCTGGGGATTCCAGCTGGTCGGCCGCGGAGTCACGTTGACGTTGAAGAAGTCGTCGATGCTCCCGAACACGTACGGCTGGTTGATCTCCGGGATGGGATCCTCGTGGTCCTCCCAGTCGATGACGTCCCACGTGTAGATCGTGTCCGGGAAGGCGCTGCCGCCGATGTAGTTGTCCTTGAACTCCGGATTCAGGATGACGCCCTTGGTCCCCACGCAGCGCAGCTTGAAGTCGCGCGTGTGCTGCCCGCAGTTCGAAGGCGTCAGGTAGAAGGTCCGCGGCTGCGTCAGCGAGTGGACCGACAGGCCCAGGGCCCGGTACGGATACTGGACGGTGCCGAGCACCGTGACGGAACCGTCGGTCTCGTCGCGCGTGCCGAAGCTGCGGGCGCGCACGCCGATGGCGCAGTTCACGTAGGAGTCGTCCGCCGTGTAGATGATCGGGTAGAGCCACGCGATGTGGTCGTAGTCGGTCAGGTGGAAGTTGGAGATGATGCCCGAACCGCACAGGAAGACGTTGCCCACCTTCTGCTGGTAGGTCTCCAGCCACACGTAGGCCTCCACCGGCAGCGGATCCTCGTCCTCGCCCTGCTCGATGTAGCGGCCCTGGAAGTGCTGCGGGATGTAGGTCAGGTTGTTCTTGCGCGAGGTCCAGACCAGGTTGCGGTACGGCACCGCGTCGCGATAGCCCCACTCGCCGAGGGCCACCTCGTTGTCGATCACGTCGCGCGAGAAGTTGAAGCCCGTGACGTTGTCCAGCACGCCCGCCCAGAAGTCGTCGCGGTAGATGTCGTTGTCCCAGGCGTTGTAGCCGTTCTCGTCCTGCCAGGCGTCGCTGACCCGGTCGCTGACGCCGTCGATCAGCAGCAGGGGCAGCTGGTCGGCCGCGTCGGGCACGGGCACCACGTTCAGCACGTAGGTGTAGCGGCTCTCCAGACCCGAGTTGTCGCGGACCTCGATGGTCAGCACGTGGGAGCCCGAGTCGAAGACCTTCTCCTGGGCCCGCTGGTGCGACTCGGTCAGGCCGAACTGGGTCACCCAGCCGTCGTCCCCGTCGTCGTTGAGATCCTCCACGTCCCAGCCGTAGCGGTAGCCCGCGATCTCGGCGCCGTAGCTGGTGGCCGTCGCGGTCCACTCGAAGTTCAGGGGCTGGCCCTGGGCGATGTCCTCGGTGGTGCGGCCGTGATAGCCCGTACCGGACGCCGCGCCCAGGTAGCGCTCGCGCACGTTGATGGTCGGCGAGGCGACGTCGTTCACGTAGAAGTTCTTGACGGTCCCGCCGTAGCTGCGGTCCAGCGAGACCGCGCCGGCGGTGTCCTGGGCCTGGATCGCGAAGAAGTACATCTTCCGGCGTCCCTGGTCGTCCACCTTGGGACGCTCGAAGGTCTCGGCCCTGGCGTCCGGATCGAGCACGTAGGGGATCCAGTCGCTCCAGCCGGGCTCGTCGAAGGTGACCAGGGTGTCCCCCACCAGACGGTACTCGGAAAACGTGGACAGGTAGACCTCGTCCCCGAAGAGGTTCGTGTAGAGCGCGTCCTTGAGCAGGTAGCGCACCTTGGTCGGGATGCCGAGCTCGAGGTCCGGGTCGGAGCCGCTCCACTTCACGGTGAAGGTGGGCGGCACCTGCTTGGCCTCGGAGCTGGAGGCGGCCAGCGAGGGCGGCGCCGTCAGGTAGACCGTC
The DNA here is from genome assembly GCA_964607825.1 of uncultured Fibrobacteraceae bacterium. Classification (GTDB taxonomy): domain Bacteria; phylum Krumholzibacteriota; class Krumholzibacteriia; order LZORAL124-64-63; family LZORAL124-64-63; genus JAHIYU01. The sequence continues at coordinate 10,091 of CAZSNA010000064.1, forward strand.
GGGGCGAAGGTCGTGGCGGTGAAGGTGAGCATGGCCGGCGTCGGGTCGACCTGCCCCTTGTCGTCCACGGCGCGCACGAACAGGGTGTGCGGCTGGTAGAAGCGGCGCAGGTTCTCGGGCAGTTCGCTGTCGTCGGCGAAGCTCGAGCTGTCGGCGGTGACGAAGAAGACCGAATCCGTGGACGTGGTGTAGTTCCAGGGATTGATCGTATCGCCCGTGGCCGGATCGACGGTGAGCGTATCGTACACGCTGATGCCGTCATCGCCGTTGGTGCTCATCTTCCACTCGTATCCCTCGACGCGTCCGTCCGGATCGGTGCCGGACCAGTGGAACTCGACGAAGAAGTCGGTGGCGCGGAGGTACGGCGGCGTACCCGTGATGTAGGTTTCGGGGACCGCGTTGATGACCTCGACTCCGCCGAGCTTGTCCGACGGCGTGCAACCCGTCGACAGGAGCACGGCGTAGACGGTTCCCAGCAAGGCCAGCAGTGCGGCTACCCTGATTGCGCGTACCAAGTCCTACCTCCCTGACAATTCTCGTCGTCCGCTCCGGAGCGCCCGGGGATCCGCGTCCCCGACGGCGTCAGTCCAGGGGCGGGTAGATTCCGCCGTAGTTGTCCACCATCACGATCACGTACCGCTTGACGAAGGAGTCGCTCTCCGAGCAGTAGTCGTCCAGTCGGGCGCTCCCGGCCATGCCCTCGTATTGGGTATCGCATTCCTCGCCGTGATCCTCGGGCGCGCGCACCTGCGAATAGTACGGATAGGCGCAGCGGTCCGCCCGGTATTCGCCGGTGGAGGCGTCTCGCGTCGAGACGGTGAACCGGTTGGCGCCCAGCTGGAGGGTCGTCAGCTTGAAGGCCTCCTGCACCGTGGCCTCGTCCGGGTGGATCGAACGCAGGTATCCGAGGTAGACCTCCGTGTTCTGCTGCAGGGCGTACTGCGGCACGAAGACGTTGACCGCGAGGCGCCAGACCCCGTTCTCGTCGTAGTTCAGATCGTAGTCGTCGTCCGGGAAGAACGTGTACGAGATCTGCGTGAGATCGTCGAAACCGCCGCCCTCGCCCAGCAGGTTCAGCGTCGAGTCGCGGTCGGCCACGATCTCGTAGCGCCAGGAGAAGGCCCGGTCGGCCGGGTCGCCGTGGGTCTGCTCGAAGGGCGTGGTCCGCGGCGTGAACAGGCGCTCCAGCTCCTGATCCTCGGCGTAGAGCAGGAGCTCGTACTCGAAGAAGAAGCCGGGAACCGAATAGTACTCCTCCGATCCGACGGGCTCCTCATGGTAGATGTTGTCGGAGTCCGGGTCGTACCACACCGGGATGGGGATCGCCTGGGGGTTGGTCATCCGCAGCTTCGTCCAGGTGGGATAGCTCGCCTGGTCGTCGCCGGCCGCCGAACAGTACAGCGTCTCGACGACCGCCTCGCAGGGCTCGGTGTAGTAGCCGCTCGGCGCGAAGTTGGAGACCACGTCCACGCACTGGATCTCGGGCGCGTGGTTCGCGAAGAACGCGAACTCGTCGGGCGTGCCGTCGCGGCGGCCGTGCTCGTCCACCGCACGCATGCTGACCACGTAGTCGAAGGGACCGACGATGAGACTCAGCGTGTCGCTGGCGCCGTAGCTCATGTCCCCGTAGTCGTCCCAGACGCTGTGCACGGCGTCGGTGTACTGGGTCTGGAAGTTGAAGCTCGTGTTCTCGCGGTACGTGCCCTCGGCGTTGAACTTGCCCTGGAACATGACCTCGAAGTCCGCGGGCTCCTCGTCCGGCAGGTCGACCTTGCGGATGTCGCGCGGGTCGTCCCAGCCGAGCGCCTTGAAGACCGCGACCGCACGCTGGGGCAGCCGGTCGTCCTCGGCGAAGACGTGGGTGGTCACCTCTCCCGACGGGGCGGTGTGGACGTAATACGGGTAGACCCGCGGCGAACCGGGTGCGAAGGGATCGTCCTCGTCGTACCAGGGATCGGACTCGTTGCGCAGGATCCTCGTGTCGGGATCGTAGTTGATCACGAAGTTCAGGGGCTGCTCGGCGACGGGGATCTCCACACCGGCCACGTCCACCGTGTTGACCAGCAGCGTATGGACCGACGGGGACAGGCGCCGATGGAAGACGTCGGAGCCCGAGTTGTCGGAGGTGAACTGCAGGTGGTTGACCTCGGAATAGTAGGACTCCAGGCGGTTGGTCTGCGGGTTCAGCACCGCGGGCTGCCAGCAGTCCTGCGAGATGTCGTCGCAAATCACGTCGAGGGGCAGGCGGTACTTGAAGCCGAACAGGCCGTCCAGGGGCGGCAGGGTGTCGGTCTGGGCCAGCTGGGCCTCGGTGTAGGAGTTGATGTTGGGCGTGCCGCCGGCCCAGGTGAACTCGTACGGATGCGCGTAGCCGATGGTGTCGAAATCGGCGAAGCGCGTCGCGGGCGTCTGCTCCACGTCGCTGTAGAAGTCGATGTACGGCGCACCCAGCGCGTTGCTCAGGAAATACAGGCGCGCCGGCGTGCGGTCGAAATCGCCGCGATCGTCCACGGCCACGATGTGGAAGGTCTTGTCCGCGCTGGTGATCGATCCGTTGCCGATCTGGAAGTCGAAAACGGTGTCGGTCCGCGTGGTCCAATGGCCGATCTCCAGCGTCTGGCTGAACTCGGCGGGATTGAAGCGCGTGTCCTCGTCGTCCTCTTCGGTCTCGGGATCCTGGATGGTGCTGTCGGTCAGCGCCCAGACGAACCGCTCCACGTGGCCGTCACGGTCAGTCCCCGTCCAGAAGACGTGGAAATGGAACTGCCCGCCGAACCCCTCCTGCGGGGCGCCCGTGATGTAGGTCTCGGGGGGATGGTTGACGATGACCGTCTCCGGCTGGAACGCGCGACAGCCCACCAGGGCGACCACGACCACCAGGAGCGCAAAGTACAGCCCGCCCAGGACACGTCTAGTTCGCATGCTCCGCTCGCCTTTCAAAAACAGTCCACGGCTGCGGCCTCGGTCGCAGGGAGGCGTGACCATAACCGTCCGCCGGGACGAGATATACGCGTATTCTTGGCTGTGGGGACAGTGCCAAGACTGCTTGTCAAATATAGGGATAAGCTTCCGGGGGTGTCAACCTGCTTCTGCCGCAAGATTCCGGCCGACGCCATAAAAAAAGGAGCGCCCCCGAAGGGGCGCTCCCGGCAGACGGACTCGGAGTGAATTACTTCACCAGAGCCATCTTGTTGACGATGGACTTGCCGTTGGTCTTGGTCTCGTAGAAGTAGACACCAGAGGCCACGCCCTGTCCACGATCGTCGGTGCCGTCCCACTCCATGACGTAGGTATCCGCGGAGCGGACCTCGTCAACGAGCGTCCGGACCAGCTCGCCCCGAACGTTGAAGACCTTCAGGCTCACGTGGCCGCTGATGGGCACGCTGAACTTGATGGTCGTGATCGGGTTGAACGGGTTCGGGTAGTTCTTGGCGAAGAACGGCTGCTGGATGCCCGCACCCACCGTGGGATCGGTGGTGTAGGGATCGCAGTAAGCGGGATTGCCGTCGAAGTAACGCAGGACGTCGCAGAGGACGATGGTCCTCACGGACGGATCCACGTTGGCCTTCGCGTCCACGCCGTAAGGCGTGTAGTAGTACATCAGGTCGACGGGGCTGGTCACGACCAGACCGGCGCCGGCCCGCTCCTTGGCGACCATGGCCGCCCAGGTGTAAGCACCACCGTTGCCATCGACATCGGCGAACTCGGCGACCTGGAAGGTCTCAGCCTCGACGATCGCCTCGACACCGTCGAACTGCATGAAGTTCGGGCAGGAGCCGTAAGCGATGAACTCGGTGCTGAGCGCCAGGCCGGAGCCGTTGGCCATGGGAAGGACCTTCGGAGCCGACTGACCGTCGATGTACAGGCGGATGTCACGGGTGTAGACGTTCACGCCGCAGTAGACGCTCGTGAAGGTCGAGCCCGTGCCGGCACCGTCCACGTAGGTCGCGACCAGGAAGCCGTTACCCGTACCGAAGAAGTTGCCGCCGCCGTCGATGAACTGCGAGACCAGGTCGATGTCGTCAGAGCCATCGCCGGCCCACTCGCCCTCGGTCGCATCCCAGTACTTGGGACCGTTGAGAGCCAGCGAACGCAGGTCACCGTGCGTGTAGGTCATGTGATCGTACAGACCGACCAGGGCCGCAGTCGCGGTCGAACCGAGACCGTTACCGGTACCGGAGGACGGGCTGTTCACGTGGTAGATGTCGTAGTCGACACCCTCGACCATACCCATGTGGCTGTACGCGCCGTACCACTCGTTCTCGCCACCACGGTCACCGAAGTCGTTGTAGTGGAGAATGTCGGGCACGTCGCCGTCCGTGGTCGAGAGGACCGTCGGCAGGGCATGCATCGTGAAGTCGGCGGGCCACTGGAACTGGATGTAGCCAGCGTCGCCGGGGAACTCGCCGAAGCCGCTGAGGTCGGCCGGCAGAGTCGTCGTCACGGCGTCGAGACCACCGAGAATGGTGTCCTCAGCCGAGAAGTAGTAGTGCAACACGTCGCCCGGATACAGGAAGTCCGCATCGGGCAGATCGAAGGCCCAACGACCGACGGCAGGCAGGCTGCCGATGAAGATCGTGTCACCCTCGACGTAGCCGGAGTAGGGCGTACCGCTCGTACGGACGGAGGCGTCGAACACGGGGTTCTGCTTGACCTCGTAGTACATGCGGGGACGGCCCGTCAGGCCGGCGGTGTTACGGATGGCGTCGATGTTCAGGACGATCGAGTCACCGTGCACCAGGGAAGCGGCATCGGTACCGATGATGTCGTTACCCATGATGAAGGGCACATCAGCCGCGCCGAGGTCGGCCCAGTTCAGCTCCGCGGGGAAGTTGTCCTGAGCGAGCTCGAACTCGCGGTAGGAGATGCCCGGTCCGCTGTACTCGTAGAGGTGCCAAGACACATCGTCGAAGTAGGGAGCGGGGGTAGCGTCCTCATAGGCGCCGTACTGCGGCCACTGGAAGATCTCGAGGGAGATCTGGCCGTACTGGGCACCCGGAGTCAGCAGGTCGGTGACGTCGTTGTGGACACGAATGTAGTCCGGGCCGCCGTAGTACACGTAGTTCCGGTTGCTCCAGCCGCCCCAGATCAGACCGTCAACGCTCGACCGCACGTTCCAGGTGTAGAACATGCCGGCCATCTCGAAGAGGGCGAAGTGGCGGTAGACGGAGAAACGGAACTCGTGACCGATGGCGCCGCCCAGGTCGATCACGGGCGACCAGATGGCGTTGTCGAGCCAGGTGTTCGGGTCGGAGTCGATACCGCCGGTGGAGTTCACCACGTAGCCGTTGGGGCCGTAGTTCCACTCGGTGGAGGTCGACGGGCCGACGCCGGGGATCTGGCCGTAGTCGATGAAGGCCATCTGAGGCGTCACGTTGTCGACGCAGGGATCCACGTCGCCGAGGAAGTCCCAGACGTCGGAGAAGTCACCCACGCGGGGCGCGACCACGACGGTCCAGTCGCCCAGCGCGAAGTCCTTGAGACCCTGGAAGTCCTCGTAGGACTGCAGCACGTCGCCGCCGCCCTGATCGAAGTACACGGAGATCTCGTCGACCATGGCCAGACCACGGGTGGTGTGGATGGGATTGCTCAGGCAGTCCTCATCGGACCAGGCCCCATCCGAAGCGGCGCGGAAACGGATGTTCACGTCGCTGCCCGCGGGCACGGTCTGGGTGACGTCGATGTACAGGTTGTCGTGAATGCCGTCGAGACCGCCGGAGACCGTGCCGGACAGCACGATGGTCTCCCAGGTGCCACCGTTATCCCACTCGAGATACAGGTAGTCGTAGGAGGTCTCGGATTCCACGTGCACGTAGGCCGTGACATGGACGTTGGTCTGCTCGAGAGGATCGACAGGCGTGCCGCTCCAGACCAGCAGTTCGTTGTAGCCGTTGCCGTAGCCCTCGAAGGTGCCGCCACAGTCGTAGGCGAACACTTCACCGGCCCAGGCGCAGTAGTTGCCCACGTTGGGCGTGACGGCGCCGAGGTCCTCACAGGCATAGTTGTCGACGTGCCACTTGGGCTCCAGGAAGGTCAGGTCCACGCCTACCCAGTCCTGGCGGTCGCCCTGGGCGGGATTGGTGGCGCTGGAGAAGTCCCAGTAGGCGTCTCCGCCAGCAACCAGCTGAGCCAAGAACGTATCGACCTTGGCGGCCGTCGTCTTGGACTCGCCCTGGAAGGACTGCTTAATGTCGTAGCCCTCGAGGTCGTTGCTACCGGCAAGGGCGAAGCCAGCAGTAAGAGCCAGGGCCATGAAAACGAGAGTGAGTTTCCTCATACTTTCCCCCCATCGCTGAGCTAGTCAACCAATGGTGCAGGTGAAAGATTGGTCTACGAGTCCACCGTGAACGGCGACACGAAGACACGAACAGAGCAGGCAAAAGCAATCTCAGTCACTGGCATCAGGGGCCGGTAATCCAAGGTCGGGTTTCCATTCCTCTGTGACTGTGACGAGATGACTCGCGATCCAAGCAAGAGTGTCAAGTTATGCTGGGACTTATTACGAGTGGAGTCAGGCTCAACGTCACATCGGAATGTACTTTTGCCCTCGAGTCGCACACGTGAGCATACCTAAACCCCCAAACCAAGTCAATAGCTTACGTCAAAAAAAAAAGGGGGCTGATCCGCCCCCCTTCGATTCTCCATATTCGTCTTTCTCAGTTGAAGTTACAGCCTCACTGAGAATCGGATTCGAGCGGAGCCACCGCACTAAAATCAGCGTATTGTGCAAACAGACCGTAAACTTCCCTCAAAAAGCCGTGCCGAATCTGCTTCAAGCGCAAATCCGCCGCATTTACACGCACGGTATCGAAGAAGGTATCGATGGCGGGGCCCAGGGCCGACAATTTCGCGAACACCTCGCGATACTCCCCCGCGGACAGGGCGGACTCCAGGTCGGGCACGGCCGCGGCGACGCGATCGCGCAGCTCGATCTCGGCCGGTTCGACCAGATTGGAGAAGTCCTCGCCCTCGGGCGTGCGGCCGCCCTCGCGCCAGCGCGTCGCGCAACCGGCGGCGTCCTCGCCCGCCAGCACGCGCCCCTCCAGGATGTTGCGGCAGCGCTTGAAGCCGGTGGCGAGACTCAGGAAATCCGGGTCCTCCCGATAGGCGTCCAGGGCGCGCGCCCAGGCGCGGGCGTCGACGGGGTCGTGGCCGTGGACCGGCAGCACCGCACGCACGGCCTCGGGCGAGGCGGCACCCTCGGACAGCAGCCGCTCGAGGCGGGTCGCCGCGAAGTCGCGCAACGCCGCGGCGGCCTCATCGCGGGCCGCCTCGTCGGCGAGTCCGGCGTAGGCGGCCAGGGCCGTCTCCAGCGCGGCGGGCAGGTCCAGCCGCAGTTCATGCGCCAGCAGCGTGCGCTGCACCGACAGGACGTGACGACGCAGGGCGTAGGGGTCCTTGGCCCCGGTGGGCACGAAGCCGGCCAGCCAGCATCCCGCGACGGTGTCCAGGCGATCGGCCATGGAAAGGACCGCCGCGGGCAGGTCCTGCGGCGGCGCGTCGCCGGCGCCGCGCGGGCGCGGGTAGGTCTCGAGGATGTCGCAGACCTCCGCGGTCTCGCCGGCGGCGGCGGCGTAGCGGGCGCCGATGGTGCCCTCGAGCTTGGTGAACTCCTTGCCGTCGCGGATCATCTCGGTGACCAGATCGAACTTGCAGATGCGGGCGGCGCGGGTCAGCGCCGCGGGCGGGGCGTCCTCGCGTCCGAGCCCCTCGCTCCAGAGCCGACCGGTCAGGGCCTCGATGCGCTCGGTCTTGTCCAGCAGGGAGCCGTAGCCCTCCAGCCAGGTCACGTCGGCCAGACGCGCCACGTGGGCGTCGGGATCCAGCTTGCGGTCGAACTCCCAGTAGAACATGGCGTCGCTCAGGCGGGCCACCAGCACGCGCTGGTTGCCGCGCACGACGTTCTCCAGGGCGGTGTCGTCCCCGTCGCGGGCGGCCACGAACAGGGGCAGCAGGTCGTCGCCGTCCTCGCGGCGCACGGCGAAGTAGCGCTGATGGGACTTGAGCGCCGTCACGATGACCTCGGGCGGCAGGGCGAAGAAGGCCTCGTCGTAGCGGCCGACGAAGGGTGTCGGATGCTCGCAGAGGTCCACCACCTCCCCCAGCAGGTCGTCGTCGGCGATCAGCCGGCCGCCGGTGCCGGCGAGGACCGCCTCGGCCCCCTCCAGGATGATCCGGCGGCGAACGTCCTGGTCGACGATCACGCCGTGGTCGCGCATCAGGTCCAGGTAGGCGCCGGGCTCGGGGATCTCCACCGCGCGGTTGTCGGCCAGGGTGCGGTGTCCGCGCGTGACGCGGCCGGCGACCCGACCCGCCAGCTCCACCGGCACCACGACGTCGCCCAGCAGGGCGACCAGCCACTGGATGGGCCGCGCGTATTCCAGGTCGCTCGAGCCCCAGCGCATGGTCTTCTGGAAGGGGGTGGCCAGCAGCAGGGGCGGCAGGATCTCCGCCAGCACCTCGGCGGCGTCGCGGCCGGGCACCGTCTTGCGGGCGCCCAGGAAGCGGCCGCCCTTGTCGTCCTCGACCTCGTAGGCCTCGGCCAGGTCGATCCCGTTCTTGCGGGCGAAGCCCTCGGCGGCCTTGGTCGGGGCGCCGTCGGCATCGTAGGCCACCGCAAGGGGCGGTCCCTTCAGCTCCAGCTCGCGGTCGGCCTGGCGGATGCGCAGACCGTCGACCAGCACCGCCAGGCGGCGGGGCGTGGCCAGGACGCGCAGGTCCGCGTGATCCAGGGCGTGCTCCTCGAGGCGCCGGACCAGTTCCCGCGCCACATGGTCGCGCTCGACCGGCAGGAAGCGGGCGGGCAGCTCGTCGGTGCCCACCTCGAGCAGGAAGGGCAGGTGTCCGTTATCGCTCATCGCCGGCCTCCTCCCGGAGCAGCGGGTGACCCAGCTCCTCGCGCTTGGCCACGTGGGCGGCGGCCACGCGCCGGGCCAGATCCCGCACCCGCTTGATGTAGCCGGTGCGCTCGGTGACGGAGATCGCTCCGCGCGCCTCCAGGACGTTGAACAGGTGGCTGCACTTGATGACCGCGTCGTAGGCCGGGTGGACCAGCTCGGCCTCGACCAGGGCCCGGGCCTCGGTCTCGCGCTCCTCGAAATGGCGGCGATACAGCTCCACGTCGGCGTGGTCGAAGTTGAAGGCCGAGAACTCGCGTTCGAACTGGCCCTGCACGTCGCCCCAGCTCAGGCCGCCGCCCCAGGCCAGGTCGTTCACGTGCTCGACCTCCTGGATGTACATGGCCAGCCGCAGCAGGCCGTAGGTCAGCTCCACCGACACGGGATCGAGCTTGAAGCCGCCCACCTGCTGGAAGTAGGTGAACTGGGAGATCTCCATGCCGTCGATCCACACCTCCCAGCCCAGGCCCGAGGCGCCGAGGGTCGGCGACTCCCAGTCGTCCTCCACGAAGCGGATGTCGTGCTCGCGGGGCTCGATGCCGATGGCGCGCAGGGAGTCCAGGTAGATCTGCTGCGAATCGTCGGGATTGGGCTTGAGCAGCACCTGGTACTGGAGGAACTGCTGGACGCGGTTGGGATTCTCGCCGTAGCGCCCGTCCTTGGGCCGGCGGCTCGGCTCCACGTAGGCCACGCGCCAGGGCTCGGGGCCGAGGCAGCGCAGGAAGGTGGCCGGGTTGAACGTGCCGGCGCCCACCTCCGAGTTGTAGGGCTGCACGACGACGCAGCCCTGGTCGCTCCAGAACTGCTGGAGCCGCGCGATCATGGTCTGGTAATCCATCATGACGTCTCGTCCTCCGCGGATGCGGCGTCGGCCGCGCGTCCGGCGCGCAGCAGGTCCAGGCTCGCCGGCAGGCGATAACCCGGCAGATGATAGGTCAGGAAGCGGTGCAGCAGGAT
>CAZSNA010000065.1:0-19928 GCA_964607825.1 uncultured Fibrobacteraceae bacterium
GTCGGGCCAGCCAGACCGAGCCCAGGAAGATCAGCCCGTTGAGCCCGGCGGTGACCCAGGTCGTCAGCCGGATCCCCAGCAGCTCGATGAAGACGAAGCCCGCCACCAGGGTGCCCAGGGCGGCGCCGATGGTGTTGATGCTGTAGAGGCCGCTGAGGTCGCGGGCCAGGGTGCGCAGCCGCGGCACGGCGTAGCGGGTCACGATGGGCAGCGTGGCCCCCATCATGGCGGCCGGCAGCAGCAGGGCCAGGAACGACAGCGCGAAGCGCAGCAGGGAGAACAGCAGGAACGAGCCGCCGAACTGCTCGGACAGGCTCACGTGGACGTCGCGCACCCCTTCCAGCATCACCGGCAGCAGCAGGGCGTAGAGCCCGATGCCCAGCTCCAGCAGGCCGTAGAGCAGGATCGGCGAGTGTTTCCAGCGGTCGATCAGCCGCGAGCCGAGCCAGCCGCCCAGCCCGAGACCGGCCATGAACGAGGTGAGGATGGTGCCCGAGGCGTAGACCGTGGCCCCGAAGACGCTCAGCAGGATCCGCGACCAGCTCACCTCGTACACGAGGGAGGTGAACCCCGAGGCGAACAGGAGCGCCAGCATGAAGCGGGACGCCCCGGCGGCGCCGTTTCCGGACTTCGCCATGGTCATCCTTTCCGTTGCATCTTGGCCCAGCTGTCCTTGAGCGAGACCGCGCGGTTGAAGACCGGCGCGCCGGGCTCCGAATCGCGGCCGTCCACGCAGAAGTAGCCGTGGCGCATGAACTGGCACGTATAGCCCGGCTCCGCGTCGGCCAGTCCGGGCTCGAGCTTGCAGCCCTGCAGCGCGACGAGGGAGTCGGGCGCCAGGGCCTCGTGGAAGTCGCGGCCGTCGGCCTCCGGATGCGGCTCGGCGAAGAGGTGGTCGTAGAGACGCACCTCGGCGTCGACGGCGTGGGCGGCCGACACCCAGTGCAGGGTGCCGCGCACCTTGCGGCCGTCGGGCGTGGAGCCGCCGCGGGACTCGGGGTCGTAGGTGCAGCGCAGCTCGACGACATTGCCGTCGGCGTCCTTGACCGCCTCGTCGCAGGTGACGTAGTAGGCGTGCTTCAGGCGCACCTCGCGCCCGGGCGCCAGCCGGAAGAACTTGCGCGGCGGGTCCTCCATGAAGTCCGTGCGCTCGACCCAGAGCTCGCGGGAGAAGGGCACCATGCGGGTGCCGTCCGCCTCGTTCTCCGGGTTGTTGACGCACTCGAACTCCTCGACCCGGTCCTCCGGGTAGTTGGTGATCACCAGCTTCAGGGGATCGAGCACGCCCATCACGCGGCGCGTGCTCAGGTTCAGCTCCTCGCGCAGGCAATGCTCCAGCAGCTGGATGTCCACCACGCTGTTGGCCTTGGCCACGCCGATGCGCTCGCAGAAGTCGGCGATGGACGCGGGCGTGTAGCCGCGGCGGCGCAGGCCGCTGACCGTGGGCATGCGCGGGTCGTCCCAGCCGTCGACGACGCCGTCCCGCACCAGCGTCAGCAGCTTGCGCTTGCTCATCACCGTGTGGGTGAGGTTCAGGCGCGCGAACTCGATCTGCTGGGGGTGATAGACGTCCAGGGCCTCCAGGAACCAGTCGTAGAGCGGCCGATGCACCTCGAACTCCAGGGTGCACACCGAATGCGTGATGCCCTCGAAGCTGTCCTCCAGGCCGTGGGCCCAGTCGTACATGGGATAGATGCACCAGTCGTCGCCGGTGCGGTGGTGCGTGGCGTGGCGGATGCGGTAGATCAGCGGGTCGCGCAGCAGCATGTTGGGCGAGGCCATGTCGATCTTCGCGCGCAGCACCTTCTCCCCGTCCGTGAACTCGCCGGCGCGCATGCGGCGCAGCAGGTCGAGGTTCTCCTCCGGTGTACGGTCGCGGAAGGGACTGTCCACGCCCGGCGTCTTGACCGTGCCGCGGTTGGTCCGGATCTCCTCGTCGGTCTGGTCGTCCACGTAGGCCTTGCCCGCCTGCACCAGCTTCTCCGCGCACTCGTACATGCGCTCGAAGTAGTCGGAGGCGAAGAAGAGCCGGTCCTCCCAGTCGGCGCCCAGCCAGCGGGCGTCGCGCTGGATGGCCTCGACGTACTCGGTCTCCTCCTTCTCGGGATTCGTGTCGTCGAAGCGCAGGTTGAACTCGCCGCCGAACTTCCGCGCCAGGCCGTAGTTGAGCAGGATGCTCTTGGCGTGGCCGATGTGCAGGTAGCCGTTGGGTTCGGGCGGGAAGCGCGTGTGGACGCGGCCGTCCCACTTCCCGGTGGCGTTGTCGTCGAGGACGATCTCCTCGATGAAGTTGGCGGCGGTGGTCTCGGACATGGCGCCTCGCTGTGCGGGGGTTGACGGAAGCCGCCCCGGCCCCCGGAAGGGGCCGCGGCGACATCGAGGGTATAGGATAGCAGCCGGAGGACGGGAACGGAAGCCGCGTCAGTCCGCCAGGAACTTCCTGGCCAGCTCCACGCTCTTGGCCGGACTCACCTTGATCTGCGCGTCGGCGACCTTGCCGGCCTCGTCGATGACCCAGTGGGAGCGGATCACGCCCATGTAGCTCTTGCCGTATAGCTTCTTCTCGCCCCAGGCGCCCCACTTCTCCAGCACCTCGTGATCCGGATCGGAGAGCAGGTCGAAGGCCAGGCCCTTCTTCTCCTTCCAGGCGGCGAGCTTCTCGGGACTGTCCGGGCTGATGCCCAGCACCACGGCGTTGTCGGCCTCGATCTCGGGCACCGCCTCGGAGAAACCGCAGGCCTGGTTGTTGCAGCCGCCGGTGTTGGCCTTGGGGAAGGCGAAGAGGACGACCCGGCGGCCCTTGTAGTCGCTGAGCCGGGTCTTCTCGCCGTTCTGGTTGAGCAGGGTGAAGGCGGGGGCCTTCTTGCCGATCTCGGGCATGTCGTTCCTCCGGTCGGGGGCGCATCGGATACCGCCGCCCAATGTACGCCCGCCCCACGCGGACGCAAGGGGACGGAAACGCCCCGTCCGGCGCGGGGCCGGACGGGGCGGAACGATCGGGATCGCCTGTCGGCGCGGGGGATCAGACCCGGGCGCGCGCGCGTCCCTTGGCCAGCGCGGTGAGCCGCTCGGCGATGCGCATCAGGTCCACGCTCTCGTCCGACAGCCCGGCGTCGTCCACGGCGCGGGGCATGCCGTACACCGCGCAGCTGGATTCGTTCTGGGTGATGCAGTGGCAGTTGCCGCCCTTGAGGATGCGGATCCCGCTGCAGCCGTCCATGCCCATGCCGGTCATGACCACGCCGAGCACCGCCTCGTCGGGCTTGATGCCGACCAGGGAGCGGAACATGACGTCGGCCGAGGGCCGGCAGCTGTTCTCCGGCGGCGCGTTGGTCAGCCGGATGTGGAGGTTGGTGCTGTTCACGACCTCCATGTGCTTCCCGCCGGGGGCGATGTAGACGGTGCCGGCCTGCAGGATGTCGCCCTCCTTCGCCTCGACCACGTTCAGGGCGGTGTTGGCGTTGAGGTCACGGGCCAGCGAGGAGGTGAAGATCGGCGGCATGTGCTGGACGACCAGGATGGGGTGCGGATAGTCGCCCGGCAGCATGGGCACCATCTTGGACAGGGCCGCCGGACCGCCGGTGGAGATGGCGATGGCGGTGACCCAGAAGTCGGAGTTGCCCTTCGGCCGGGAGACGGCGGGACGGGACGGACGCGGCTGCGGGCGGGCGTCGTCGCGCTTCGCATTCGGTTTCGCACCCGCCACGGGCTTCCGCGCCGGGACCTTTCCCCCGCCCATCGTCGACCTGAGGGCCTCGATGAACCGGACCGAGCTCTTGGGCGTGGGCCGGGCCACCACCTGGACGTTGTTGTGACGATTCAGGAACGCGGCCGCCTGGCTCGTGGTGTCCGACGCATCCATGGTGACGATCAGCTTCAGGGAGGACTGGGCCGCCAGGAGCGTTTTCAGGAGGGTGCCGCACTTCATGTCCGGCAGGTCCACGTCGACCACGATCACGTCGAAGTGTTCGAGGTTCGCGATGGCCAGGCATTCGCGTCCGGACTGGGCGACCGCCACGTCCTTGACGTCCAGGAAACAACCGAGCGCATCCCTGATCGCCCTGTCCAGGGCCGTGTTCCGACCGACAACCATAGCGTTCAGACTCATGGTCCATCCTCGTGCATGTACTCGTAGCGGTCCCCTCGTGCAAGGGGACATGACCGGGACAGGATATCAATCGGTAGATGAGGGTAAGGCTTTACCCTATTTCGACGGCCACGGGGCAGTGATCCGATCCCATGACCTCCGACAGGATCCAGGCCCGCCGCAGGTCCGGCCGCAGGGCTTCCGAGACCAGGAAATAATCCAGGCGCCAGCCGATGTTCCGGGCCCGCGCGTTCACGCGGTAGGTCCACCAGGTGTAGTGCCCGCCTCCCGTCTCGAACTCGCGGAAGGTGTCGATCAGGCCGGCCCCGACCAGGGCGTCGAAGCCGGCGCGCTCCTCGACCGTGAAGCCGGCGTTGCGCTCGTTGGCCTTGGGATTGGTCAGGTCGATGGGCTTGTGGGAGACGTTGAAATCGCCGCAGACCACCACCGGTTTGCTGCCCTCCAGCCGCCGCAGGTAGGCCAGGAAGTCGGCGTCCCAGCGCTGGCGGTAGTCCAGACGGGCCAGCTCGCGCTGGGCGTTGGGCGTGTAGACGGTCACGAGGTGGAATTTTCCGTACTCGAGCGTCAGCACCCGGCCCTCGTGATCGTGCTCCTCGAGACCCATGCCATATTGCACCGCGACCGGCTCGGTCCGGGTGAAGACGGCGACCCCCGAATACCCCTTCCTTTCGGCCGGATTCCAGTAGGTCCGCCATCCATCCGGGGCGAAGTCCACCTGCTCGGGTAACGCTCTGACCTCCTGCAAACAAAGGATATCGGGCTGCTCGGCCGCGAAGAAGTCGGCGAAGCCCTTGCCCAGCGCCGAGCGCAGTCCGTTGACGTTCCATGAGTAGATTCGCACGTCGGGTCCATTTCTTTCGCTAAGGCTTGTTTCTTGCTGCCCGAGTCAATAGGGGATGCCCCACGGGGCGTCCAGGGATTTCACGGGAAACGACGAGGCACGATAAATCAACACGAGGTACTCCTCGGATCTCGCATTTTACGGGAAGGTCGACATGTTCGCATGCAAAAGGCATCTCATCCTGATGAGCCTCCTGATGCTGGCTCTCGGCGCCGTCGCGGCGCAGGCGGAGGACGCCCGCATATTCGGCACCATCATGGCCCATGAAGCCGAGCCCGGCGCGCGCGGCAACTGGCGCTACGACCTGCGCGTGACCTGGCGCAACGCCGATCCCGCCGGGCCGAGCTATCTGAATCTCCGCCTGGACGACGGCGGCAACTGCACCGAGTCGGACATCCTGTCCTACCTGCACTGGGACTCGCCGGCCGGCACGGCGCACTTCTACGACGTGAACGGCGCCGTGTACTTCGACGCGGAACTGCTGATGGAGGGCGACCCGTCCCTGCAGATCCACGTGCCCGTCCTGCGCTACACGCCCCGGGCCGACAGCCAGGTGCGCCCCGCACCCGACGGCACCGCCGTGTTCACGTTCTGGTCCGACCTGCCGCCCTGGCCCATCGACCAGCCCAACGACCTGCTGAGCGAGGTCTTCGGCGGCGACCACGCCTTCGGCGACATCCTGGGCGTGTTCCCGGGCCTGCCTTGTGATCCCATCACGGCCGAGGAGAGCGACTGGGGCGAGGTCAAGGCGCGGTACGGCCGCTGATCGACACGACGATCCCGACCCATCCGGAGAGACGGCCCAGCGCCGTCTCTCTTCATTTCACGCCGAGGACCTCCAGCTGGTAGGCCAGGGGACGCCCATCCCGCGGCCGGCCGAACCGGTCCAGCACCGCCCTCCGCTCCAGGGGCGACCCGGCGAGGAGCCTGACCCACTGCGACTCGGTGTAGGTGCGCAGCTCGTAGATCTCGTCGCGATGCGTCACACCGCGCGGCCGCTCCACCATCAGGTGGCTCAGCACGCGCTCGCGCCGCCCGCGGAGGGGTAGATAGTTCACCACCTGCGTGACACGGCAGCGACCGCGGGCGGCGGTCCAGACGTCCTCCTCCGGCGGGTCGCCGCCCGGCGCCGCGAAGCTCAGGCCGACCACGTGGATCCCGCCGGGCCGCAGGGCGCGCGCCACGGCGGCCAGATGGTCGCGCACGGCTCGATCGGACATGAGGTGGCGCAGGGAGCTGTCGAGGATGAAGGCGAGGTCGATCGATCCGTCGGGCACGTCGTACCCCGGCACGGCCATGTCGGCCGTCGACAGACGGACCCGGCGCGCCAGGCCCAGCCGCGCCAGGCGGCGGCGGCCGTAGGCCACCATGCCGGCGTCGAGATCGAACCCGACGGCGCGCCAGCCCCGCCGGCCCAGGACGCGCAGGCACCGCGCCGTGCCGCAGGCCGGCTCCAGCGCGACCGGCCGCTCGTGGCCGGTGCCGAGACGCCGGTGCAGCCGCTCGATGACGTCCATCTGAGCCGCGGTGCCCGGAGCGGCCAGGATGTCGTAGAGGCCGGGATCCTGGTACATTTCGCCTTCCCTATGAAATCGAATTAAGCCTGATGGGTTGTAAATTTTCGTATCGTGTTGTAAAATCCTACAACAACTCGGGTGTTTCAATGAGCCGAAGCTCGCCCTACCCCCCGCCGGCTCGACGTGTCCTCTTCCAACCGGGAGTGTATGTCATCATGCGCACAAGTGTCTGCAACCCTCGTCTCGTGGCGTGTCTTTCGCTCGCCCTGCTGCTGCTGGCCTCGGCCGTCTCGGCCCACGACGGCCGCGCCGTCAATCCCGGCCACCGCGCCGACGCGCCCCCCCCGACGGTCTCGCGACTCGACCTGGTGAGCGAGAGCTTCGAGGGCGCCTTCCCGCCCGCAGGCTGGCACACCATGAGCTTCGGCAACAGCTACAACTGGGGCCAGACCAACTACACCGCGCGCACCGGCTCCTACTGCGCCTTCGTGCAGTACGGCCCCTCCGGCACCAGCCAGGACGAGTGGCTGGTCACGCCGGCGCTGGACCTGACCGGCCTGACCGACATCCGGCTCGAGTTCTTCGAGGAAGAGGGATACTGGGCGGACTGGGGCGATCATCACTACGTCATGGTCAGCACCACCAGCCAGACCGATCACACCAGCTTCTCCATCGTGGCCGACATGACGCCGGCCACCCACAGCATCGGCACCTTCGCCGACGATCCCGTGGTGATCGACCTGTCCGCCTACGCCGGCGAGCCGACGGTCTACGTGGCCCTGCGCTACACCGGCTCCTACGCCGACCACTGGTTCGTGGACGACGTGCGCATCTTCGAGCCCTGGCTGCACGATCTCAGGGCGATCGCCCTGGCGCCCAACGACGATCAGCTCACCCCCGGCACGGCCTCCATGCCGCAGGTGACCGTCCGCAACATCGGCCGCAGCGTCGAGGACTTCGACGTGGAGGTCACGATCTGGGAGGGCGGCGTCCAGATCTACAACGAGACCGTCCCGGTGGCCGCGCTGGCTCCCGAGGTCGAGACCGTGGTCGACATGCCCACCTTCATGCCCATCGCCGGCGAGTACTACGACATGCAGGCCGACGTGCACCTCGCCTCCGACATGGACATGACGAACAACCAGCTCGTCGCCTTCAACGACGCCTACACCCTGCCGCACGTGCCGCTGGGGATGCTGCTCACCCAGTCGGACTGCCCGAGCTGCCCCCAGGCCAACCAGGCCCTCGACGCCTACATCCCCGGCCAGGGGAACGACGTGGCGCTGATCCGCGTGCACGTGTGGTGGCCCGGCACCGACGGCATCTACGACGCCAACACGATCCAGAACCAGTTCCTGGCCAACGGCAGCGGCGCCGACTACGCCCCGCACCTGCGCATCGACCAGGTGGTGGACGCGGGCAGCAACGGAGCCGGCTACGCCGCGCTCTTCAACACGCGCAAGACGCACCACAGCCCGCTGAACATCGTGCACTCCTGGGATCCCGACACCGAGACGCTGATCGTCGAGGTCGAGGTCGTCGAGAACATCCCGCCCAACTGGCCCCTGGTCCTGCGCGCGGCCATCACCGAGGACGACGTCTACGAGGTGGGCACCAACGGCGAGCGCTACCACAACCAGGCCTTCCGCTACATGTATCCCAGCACGAGCGGCCTGTCCGTGCCCAACACGCCGGGCACCTACCGCTACACGATCAACTGCCCCGTCAGCCAGCAGAGCTGGGTCTACAACAACCTGCGCGCCACCGTCTACGTGCAGAACGACCTGACCTGGAAGGTGCAGAACGCCGCCACCGGCTTCCTGACCGAGCTGGCCGGCGTGCCGGTGGCCACCGAGCCGACCCTGCCCGCCCTGCTCGAGACCCGCGGCAACCATCCGAACCCGTTCAATCCCGAGACCATGATCGAGTTCGAACTGGCCCGCGACCACGACGTCCGCCTCGAGATCTTCGACGTGGACGGCCAGCTCGTGCGCACCCTCGTGGACGGCCGACGCGCGGCGGGCCTGAACCGCGTGCGCTGGGACGGGGCCGACGAGAACGGTCGGGCCGTGGCGTCCGGGACGTACTTCTACCGGGTGACCGCCGGGATGGAAGTGCGGACCGATAAGATGACGATGGTCAAGTGATGTAGACTGGAACAGTGGGGTCGTGGGTGTGTGGCCACGACCTGAGGAACGCTTGCCGGCCGCCTTCAGGGCGGCCGGCTGCGCTTGACCCGCTACATCCTCAGGTCGCGGCCACACACCCACGACCCCACTCGGCACCACATCGCTTCGCTCGTCTTATGGTCCGGGCTTCCGGGGGCGGTGTCGGTAGGAGTGCGTCCGGGGTGTCAGCGGACTTCCGCACGCGGAGAGCGGGGTGGGGGGAGTGCCCTTCCCCTCTCGGTCGGCCCCGAGGGATCAGGAGCGCATCGGCCGGGAACGGCAACGGGGCGCCCCACCCACACCGCCCCGGGAAACCCGCAACAAGCCATCCCGACCTCCCCCCTACCAAGATGCGGGATGGGAAGGAGAGACCCCAGCCCACCCGATCCGTCCCGGGAAGCCTGCAGCGAGCCGAAGGCGATGCGATGAGTAGCCTGCATCGGTGTAGGGTAAGGTAGACATGAACCCGCCTAGCGCGGGGTGTAGCGATCAAACGCACCGGCCGCCCTCGAGGCGGCCGGAAGTGTCCCCGCGCTGGGCGGGTTCATGTCTACCTTACCCGGCCCTACGCATGCCGCAGCACCATAGCCATCCCCCGAGGCCGCATCCCCTCGTCTTCCCCATCCCCGGTGTCGCACACGAGCCTCTCCACCCTCAACCCGACCTCTTCGGCGAGGAGCAACGGCTCGCTCTCGCTCCGGAACTCGTGGACGACGCCCCGCTGGGGCGACTCGAGGGAGGTGGACACGAAGGCGCGTCCGCCGGGCGCCAGGCAGCGGGCGACGGCGGCGAAGAGGGCGTGGGGATCGGCGAGATGCTCGGCCACCATGGCGGCCACGATGCCGTCGCAGCAGTCCTCGGCCAGGTCGAGATCCTGGACGTCGCGTACGACGAAGCGGGCGCGCCCGGCGTGGGGCGAGGCCGCGGCGAGACGGTTGGCGATGCGGATCGCCGGCGGGCTGATGTCGTAGCCCTTGAGGATCGCGTCGGGGCGGTGCTCGAGGGCCATCAGGCCCAGGACGCCGTGGCCGCAGGCCAGTTCCAGCACGCGGGGCGTGGCGGGCAGGCGCTCCAGGAAGGCGTCGCGGTAGAGCCGGAGATGGGCGGTCATGTCGGGCCACCAGACGTAGGTCAGCAGCTTGGCCCACATGTACGGGGTCATGGTCTCCTCGCGCTCGTAGACGAGCTCGAAGATGCGGGCGGGATCGGACGCCGTGTAGCGTCCGGTCTCGGCGTAGTCGTGTCGCGCGCGGGCCACGTGCAGACAGAAGTCGGCGTAGCCGCGGGCGGCCGTCTCGAAGACCTCGTCTCCGTAGGCGCCGCGGGCCCAGGTGGCCAGGGGGGTGCAGAGCCAGTCGCAGACGTCGCGGCGGGCCTCGTAGGCGCGGCGCGCGGGGTCGGCGTGCAGTCCGGCGAGGCCGGCCAGGGCCTCGAGGAAATCGTAGCCGCCGACGGGCGCGGCGTCGCGGGCCGCCGGATCGGCGGAATAGGTCAGGGACACCTGATCGTTGGTCACGTGCTGTCTCCTTGGCTGGATGTCCGTTTTATCATCGACCGCGCGGCGTCCTGCTTTATGATCGATATGGGAGGTGCGACATGACCGAAGGCATCGAACGGGCCGCCGCCGTCCTCAGCGACGCCCGTCACGCCGTGGCCTTCACCGGCGCCGGGGTGTCGGTGGAGAGCGGCATCCCCACGTTCCGGGGCCCCGACGGCATCTGGAGCCGCTACGACCCCGACTCCATCGAGCTGGGGTTCTTCCTGCGGCGGCCCGCCGAGTCCTGGGCGGTGATCAAGGAGATCTTCTACGACTTCTTCGGCGCGGCCGAGCCCAACGCGGCCCATCGGGTGCTGGCGGAGATGGAGGCCGCGTCGGTGCTGCGCGAGGTGATCACCCAGAACATCGACGGCCTGCACCAGGCCGCGGGCAGCCGTCGGGTCTGGGAGTACCACGGCAATTCCCGCACGCTGGTCTGCCTCGATTGCCGGACGCCCCGGCCGGTCGCCGAGGTCTCCCTGGACGTCCTGCCCCCCCGCTGCGGCTGCGGCGGCCTGTACAAGCCCGACTTCATCTTCTTCGGCGAGGGGATCCCCGAGCCGGCCGGGAGCGCTTCGCTGCGGGCGGCGCAGGCCTGTGACGTCATGCTGGTGATCGGCTCGACGGGAGAGGTGGCGCCGGCCGGCATGCTGCCGGTGCTGGCCAAGCGGGGCGGAGCGACCGTGATCGAGGTCAACCCCGAGCCATCGCTGTTCACCGCCGGCACCACCGACATCTTCCTGCAGGGGCCGGCGACGGAGATGATGACGCGGCTGGGCGCCGCGCTGGGTCTCGGTCCTTGACCTCCTCGCCGCGGTGACGTCATATGGGACGACCATGCGCGCGGACCCCATAGACATCCTCATGCTCAGCGTCCACGGCCTGATCCGCGGACACGAACTCGAACTGGGCCGCGACGCCGACACCGGCGGCCAGACCAAGTACGTGGTGGAGCTGGCCCGCGCCCTGGGCGAGCAGCCGGACGTGCACCGCGTGCAGCTGCTGACCCGACGGGTGGACGATCCCCGCGCCGGCCCCGACTACGCCCGCGAGCGCGAGCCCCTCTCCGACAAGACCGAGATCGTGCGCCTTTCCTGCGGCGGGGACGAGTACCTGCCCAAGGAGGAGCTCTGGGACCACCTCGACGAGTTCGTGGACCGGACCCTGGACCACATCCGCTCGCTGGACCGCCTGCCCGACGTGCTGCACAGCCACTACGCGGACGCGGGCCACGTCGGCTCGCGGCTGTCGAACCTGCTGGGCATCCCGCTGGTCCACACCGGCCACTCGCTGGGCCGGGTGAAGCGCCGGCGCCTGCTGGCCGACGGGCTCTCCCGCGACGAGATCGAGACGCGCTACAACATCGCGCGGCGCATCGAGGCCGAGGAGGAGACCCTCAGCGCGGCGGAGCTGGTGATCACCAGCACCCACCAGGAGATCGAGGAGCAGTACGCCCTCTACGACTACTACCAGCCCGACCAGATGCGGGTCATCCCCCCCGGCACGGACCTCTCCCGCTTCCGCCCCCCCGAGGGCGACGAGTGGGAGAGCGACGTCGCGGCGGGGCTGGCGCGCTTCCTGAACGACCCGCGCAAGCCCCTCGTGCTGGCGCTGTCGCGCCCAGACCGCCGCAAGAACATCGTGACGCTGGTGGAGGCCTTCGGCGCGTCGGCGGAGCTGCGCGAGGCCGCGAACCTGGTCCTGGTGGCCGGCAACCGCGACGACATCCGTGATCTGGACATCTCAGGACGCGAGGCGCTGACGAACATCCTGCTGGCGATCGACCGCTCGGATCTCTACGGCTGCGTCGCCTACCCCAAGCACCATGCGCCCGACGACGTGCCCCACTACTACCGCCTGGCCGCGCTCTCGGGCGGAGCGTTCGTCAACCCGGCGCTGACCGAGCCCTTCGGCCTGACGCTGATCGAGGCGGCCGCCAGCGGCCTGCCCATCGTGGCCACCGAGGACGGCGGCCCGGTGGACATCGTAGAGAACTGCCTCAACGGCCGGCTGGTCGATCCGCTCGACCGCGAGGCCATCGCCGCGGCGATCCTCGACGTGCTGTCGGACCCGGGCCGCTGGCGTCAGATGGCCGACAACGGACTGGCCGGCGTGCGGAAATACTACGCCTGGCCGTCCCACGCCGCGCGCTACGTCGACCAGCTCGGTCCGGTGCTCGAGCGCGCCGAACCGCTCCCGCGACAGACGCTGCCGCCCAAGGAGCGCCGCTACCGCGACCGGGCCATCTTCACCGACCTGGACCAGAACCTCCTGGGCGACGTCGAGTCCCTGGCCGAGCTGTCCCGCGTGATCAAGGACAACCGCAAGCGGGCGGCCTTCGGCATCGCCACCGGCCGACGGCTGGACTCGGCGCTGCGCGTGATCCGCAAGTACCGCATCCCCCAGCCGGACGTGCTGATCACCAGCCTGGGCACCGAGATCCACTACGCGCCCGGCCTGACCCTGGACCGCTGGTGGTCGAGGCACGTCGACCACCTGTGGCACCACTGGGAGGTGGAGCGCATCCTGGCCGACCTGCCGGGCCTGGAGATGCAGCCCAAGTCCGAACGGAGCGTGTTCAAGCTGAGCTACTACTACGATCCGGAGTCGGCGCCCTCGGTGGAGGAGATCCGCAGCCTGCTGCACCTGCGCGAGCTGTCGGTCAACGTGGTGCATTCCTTCGGACAGTACCTGGACGTGGTGCCGATCCGGGCCTCGAAGGGCCTGGCCATGCGCTGGTACTGCGACCAGCGCGAGGTGCCCATCACCCAGGTGCTGGCCGCGGGCGGTTCGGGGGCCGACGAGGACATGATGCGCGGGAACACGCTGGCGGTGGTGGTGGCGAACCGGCACCACGAGGAGCTGTCGGATCTGACGGAGGCGGAGCGGATCTTCTTCGCGACGCGGCCGCATGCGGCGGGGATACTCGAGGCGATCGAGCACTACGATTTCTTTGGGGCATGTAGGGCGCCGGCCGGGGAAGGGTGACGTAAACGCACTGTGCGCGGGGACGCTTGCCGGCCGCCTCCAGGGCGGCCGGCGCGCTTGATCGATACACCCCGCGCACAGTGCGTTTACGTCACCCTTCCCCTGCGTTGTACAAGGCTGGGATATCGTATGCCCGTAGCCCTACTTGACGAGTAGGGCCTTCGTTGATCGTGTCGTGTCTCCCACACGCAGCTTCACCAGGTACATGCCTGCAGACACCGGCCTTCCGGCGTCGTCGCGGCCGCGCCAGACGATCTTCGTCTCGCCGGCCGGGGCCGGGCCGCGGCGGAGGGTGCGGACGTGGCGGCCGTCGGGGGCGTAGACGTCCAGGGACGCCTCGCCGGGGAGCTCCAGCACGAAGCGGATCTCGGTGGACGGGTTGAAGGGATTCGGTGCTGGCGGCAGCAGGCGCGCCAGGGCCGGGGCGGCGGACGGCGGCGTTTCCGGGGCGGCGGTCACGTCGTCGCCGGCGGCCAGCACTGTGCGGAAGGCGAAGACACCGTCGCCGTGGAGTTCCGCCTCCTCGGTCAGGGGCAGATCGCGGCGGTCCCAGCCGGCGTGCAGGGGCGAGGCCACGAAGCTCGCATCGTCGTAGTGGAGGGTGACCGAGGCGTCGCCCGCGCTCAGGCGATACCAGGTGGAGGTCTCGGGCGCGGGGCCGTCATGCTCGCGGACCAGGACGTCGGGACCGTGCAGCAGCAGCCGCCAGGGGTCGGGCGTCAGGCCGAGACGCAGGTAGAGATCGCCGGCGACGCTCTCGGTGACGGTGGTGCCCAGGGTGTCGGAGCCGGCGGCCAGGGTGTGGACCAGTTCCACCAGGCCGTCGGACGAGGTGGCGCGGATCGCCCCGCCGTCGGGGGCCAGGGTGAAGGCGTCGTCCGCGTAGCCGCCGTTCATCACCTTGAAGCCGGTGCAGCGGGTGGCGTACTGGTCGGCGTACTCCTCCTCGCCGGGGGCGCTGGGGTTGGACAGGGGATTGCCCAGCAGGGGCACCGCCTCGCCGCGGGCGGCGTGCCAGCGCAGGGCCAGCAGGCAGCGGCCGCCGCCGTCCTGCCACAGGGTCCAGACCTTGCCGTTGCGGTAGACCAGCTCGTCGACGCCGTCGAAGTCGA
Organism: uncultured Fibrobacteraceae bacterium; assembly: GCA_964607825.1. Taxonomy (GTDB): domain Bacteria; phylum Krumholzibacteriota; class Krumholzibacteriia; order LZORAL124-64-63; family LZORAL124-64-63; genus JAHIYU01. The sequence continues at coordinate 14,272 of CAZSNA010000065.1, forward strand.
CGTCCAGGGACCAGGCCCGGGGCGCGGCGCCGGCCGTCAACTGGCCCGCGCGGAGCGAGTCGGCCCAGGCCGCGCCCGCCGCCAGGACACCGACGTCCCGCGCATGGTTGTGCAGCCGCAGGGCCCAGCCGCTCAGGCCGTCCCAGCTCAGGTCGGGGTACAGCCAGGCGCCGAAGCCGTCCGAGTCCTCGTAGTTGGTGTTGTCCTCCTCGTGCCAGGCCGTCTCGTAGATCATGGCGGCGTAGGAAGCCTCGGCCAGGCGGCGCAGGCGGTCGTCGGTCATGCCGTCGACCGCGTCCCAGGCGTCGTGCAGCAGGGTGCCCGGCGAGTTGAGGTCGCCGAAGGCCAGGCCGCTCGGCAGCGGCGGGCCGTCGTCCGCCGGCGTGGCGCCGCGGGCGTGGTAGTCGCCCTGCAGGCCCGAGATCACCGGCACCAGGTCGTAGAAGCTCTGCTCGTTGCCCGGTACGCCGCCCGCGCTGTTGTAGTACCAGTTGTGGTAGCTGTCCTCGCAGGCGTGCTGGAGCCAGTGGTAGGTCATCACGTCGAGATCGGTGCGGACGCCCTGGTCGATCACCCAGGTGGACGGGTCGGCCTGGGCGCGGTCGGTCATGTCGGCCAGGGTGACCACCTCGATCCAGGGGTGGTTGGCGATCCAGCGGATGGTGGTCTGGTACTGGTTGGGATTGTTGTTGGGCTCCATCTCGCCCGAGACCGCGCCGAAGCTCTTGCCGGCGAGGGCCTCCCAGTCGTCGAAGACCAGCACGAGCTGGGGCTCCCAGTTGGACGCCTTGTGGATCAGGCTGCGGCGGGTGTCGAGGTGCAGGCCGCCGTCCTGGTTCCAGAACTTGTTGGTGTCCTCGCGGTGGTTGATCATCCAGCAGAGCACGTCGTTGATGCGGTGGGCCTTGTGACGATAGGTCCGGTCGGGCCACTCGCTCTCCCCCGGATAGAACCAGTGGTGCAGGTGGGCGGCGGCGTCCAGGTAGGTGGCGTCGTAACCCGAGGCCGCGATGTCGGCGAAGGTCAGGCCGTCCAGCGGCGCGAGGCCGGTGGGCAGGGAGCGGATCACGCGCTCGGGCACGTGCATCACCTTCAGGTCGGCGGGATCGAGCCCGAACATGGCCTCGTGCAGGGAGTCGGCCACGGCGAAGCTGGCCGCGTTCACCGGTCCCTCGAAGTAGGGCATGATGTGCTCGGCCAGGACGCCGCCGATCAGGGCGCCGGGCCTGTCGTTCCGGTCGGCGTCGGCGAACAGGGCGATCTCGTTCAGCAGGTTGGGGCCGTCGCTCGGATCCGAGGGGCCGTAGGGCGACTTCGCCCAGGCCAGGGCGCTCAGCAGGGTGCCGCTGGCGTGGATGTTCAGGGGCACGCCGAAGATGCGGTGGGTGTCGCAGGTGCGGATGAAGCCCGTGCCGCCGGCGATGCCCGTGTTCGACTCGGGGTCGTGCACGTGGACGCGCAGGTCGTCGCCGCGGTTCAACGGCTGGTTGCCGTGGGCGATGGTGGCGTACTGCACCTGGCCGCCGCGGTCGTCGGTGCGGATCGCCCCGTTGAGCTCGCCGTCGACGCAGCCGCGGTCGTCGTCGACGAAGGCGTCGGCCAGGTCGCTCGAGGTGTCGCCGGCCGAGCAGGTCGTCTCGGCGAAGTCCTTGGCGGTGACGACCTGGAAGTGGACGACCGACGTCCCGTCCCAGCCCGCGGTCAGCAGCAGGCTGCGGGGGATGCGCAGCTCCACGGCGTCGAGCTCCGTGTTCCAGTAGCTCCCGCCGAAGGCGTAGTTCCAGGCCGTGCCGTAGCCGCTGTCGTAGACGTTGAAGGTGCTGCCGGCCACGTCGCCGTCGCCGTAGAGGGCCAGGCAGACCTCCCAGGGGTTGCCGGTCATCACATCGAGATAGTCGGGCAGCCAGACGGCGCCGCCGAGGGCGCAGTCGATGGCGATGTACAGGTTGAGGTTGCCCTGCCACCCGGCCTGCAGGTCCAGGAAATCGACCCGCAGGAACACGTCGTCCCCCTCGTAGCGCTGGTAGAAGCCGACCAGGTCGCGGGCGTCGTCGGCGCCGTCGTTGAAGGCGTAGACGTCGTCGCTCGCGTCGAGGGCGCGCACGTCGTCGAAGGTCCAGTCCTGGAACTCCTCGTACCAGGTGACGCCGGCCAGGTCGGTGCCGAGGGCGGGGCCGGGGCCGACGGTGAGGGCGGCGGCGGGGGCGGCGGCGAGCAGGACGGCCGCGCAGAGCAGGGCATGGCGCTTCATGGAGACTCCAGCGGTTGATCGATTCCGGGATGTCGGACCTCGACACATGAGGATACCACACCGCTCCGCACATGCGCTACGATGCCCGGGACTCCAACCGGGAAGGTCCCGATGAGCCTCATGCGCGTTTCCTGTCTGCTCGCCCTGGTGCTGGCCCTGGCCTCGTGCGCCGTCGCCCAGCCCATCGCCGAATCCGTCGCCGACGACATCGTCCGCTTCCACGCCTCGGCCGCCGCCCGCGACGCCGCCAAGCCCTCGCTCTGCCTGGTCGCCCCCCTGCCCGCGACCGGCCCGGCGCCGTCCGGCTGGCGCATCGCGCCCGAGTTCACGCGCGTCCAGGGCCGCCCCGCCGTCCACGTCCCCATCCCCGAGGGCGCCGACCTCTACGGCACCGGCGAGGTTCCCGGCCCCCTGCGCCGCAACGACACCTCGGTGATCGCCTGGAACACCGACGCCTACGGCTGGGACCTGCGCTCGCCCGCCCTCTACCAGTCCCACCCCTGGGTGCTGGCCCTGCGCCCCGACGGCACCGCCTTCGGCGTGCTGGCCGACACGCCCCAGCGCTGCCGCATCGACCTGACCGACGGGATCCGTTTCCAGGTGCAGGGCCCCGAGTTCCCCGTCTACGTGATCGAGGGCGACACGCCCCAGGACGTGGTCCGCACCCTCGGCCGCCTGACCGGCACCATGCCCCTGCCGCCCCTGTGGTCCCTGGGCTACCACCAGTGCCGCTACTCGTACACGCCCGACGACCGCGTCCGCGAGATCGCCGACGAGTTCCGCGCCCGCGACCTGCCCTGCGACGTGATCTGGCTGGACATCGACTACATGGACGGCTACCGCTGCTTCACCTTCCACCCCTACGACTTCCCCGAGCCCGAGGCCCTGACCGACGAGCTGCACGCCGAGGGCTACAAGGTGATCTCCATCATCGACCCGGGCATCAAGGTCGAGCGGGGCTATCCCGTCTACGAGTCGGGCACCGCCCGCGACGCGTGGGTCAAGACCCGCGACGGACGCGACTACGTGGGCCACGTCTGGCCCGGCGCCTGCGTCTTCCCCGACTTCACCCGCGCCGACACGCGCGCCTGGTGGGGCGACCTCTACGCCCCCTTCCTCGCCCTCGGCATCGACGGCGTCTGGAACGACATGAACGAGCCCGCCGTGTTCAACGTGGACTCGAAGACCATGCCCCTGGACAACCGCCACCGCGCCGATCCCGAGCTGGGCGGCCCCGCCCCCCACGCCCGCTACCACAACGTCTACGGGATGCTCATGGCCCGGGCCACCTGGGAAGGCTGCCTGAAGGCCCGCCCCGACAAGCGCCCCTTCGTGCTCTCGCGCGCCAACTACCTGGGCGGCCAGCGCTGGGCCGCCTGCTGGACCGGCGACAACACGGCGGACTGGTCACACGTGGACATGTCCATCTCCCAGGTGCTGAACCTGGGTCTCTCCGGCCAACCCCTGTCCGGACCGGACATCGGCGGCTTCGTGGGCCCCGGCGACGGCCGGCAGTTCGCCCGCTGGATGGGCTTCGGCGCCCTGCTGCCCTTCGCCCGCGGCCACACGGGCAAGGGCAACGTCGACAAGGAGCCCTGGTCGTGGGGCCCCGCCGTGGAGGAGACCTGCCGCCTGGCGCTCAAGCGCCGCTACCGCCTGCTGCCCCACATCTACACGCTCATGCGAGAGGCCGCCGAGACGGGCCTGCCCCCTGCGCGCCCCCTGTTCTTCGCCGACCCGGTCGACCCCAGCCTGCGCGCCGCCGACGACGCCTTCCTGCTGGGCGACGGACTGCTGGTCGAATGCAACGTCACGCCGGGCCGAGCCCCGACCCCGGTGCTGCCCGACGGCGACTGGCGCGCCTTCTCCCTGGTGGACGGCGACGGCGCCGACCTGGACCTGCCCATCCTCCGCCTCGGCGAGGGACATGTGCTGCCGGTCGGTCCGGTCGTGCAGCACTCGGGCGAGCCCCTGGACGAACTGGAGCTGCTCGTCAACCTGGACGCCGACGGCCGCGCCGAGGGCCTGCTCTACGAGGACGCCGGCGACGGCTACGGCTACCGGGACGGCGCGTACCGGCTCACGCGCTACGTCGCGCAGCGGCGGGGCGAGATCGTCGTGGTCGAGGGAGAGGTGGTCGAGGGGAACTGGCCGCCGGCCGGACGACCGCTCACGGTGAGGCTGCTGACGGACGCCGGGGACAGGATCGCGACGGGCGTCGAGGGGAAAGCGGTCTCGGTCCGGCCCTGAGTCAGACGATCTCCGGCGTCTCCGTCTCGTCCTCCACGGCCCGGCTGAGCTCCCGGTATAGCGAGTTGCCGATCAGCATCGCACAGACGGCCGAGACGATCAGGAACAGGGTGACGAATGCGCGCCCCGCTCCCCCGGGCATCCCCTTGACCAGGGAGGCCAGGTTGATGCCGACGCCGAATCCGCTGCACCAGAATCCCGCCAGGATCACGACGAGTCTCGTCCGACCGCTCACGACGCACTCCCTTCACACGTAGTCGGGCAGATAGCGGAGGATGTCCTCCGGCTGGCAGTTCAATTCGCGGCAGATGGCCTCGAGGGTCTTGAAACGGATCCCCTTCACCTTCCCCGTCTTCAGCAGCGAGAGGTTGGTCACGGAGATCCCGATGCGCTCCGACAGCTCGGTGAGCGTCATCTTCCGCCTGGCCAGCATCACGTCCAATGTCACTTCGATCGTCATGGGGATCATGATACCGCTCAGATTTAAATGAATCAAGGATTATTTTACGTAAAACATAAAATATTATTCGCAATACATCATGCCCCCTTCGGCGTGGCCCTCCACGCCGCGACGCGCTAGACTCGGCGGAACCAGGAGGACCCCATGCCCAAGCGCCCGATCCTGATCGCCGCCCTCTGCCTCGCCGCCGCCGCCGCGTCGGCCGCCGACCTCTCCGACCTCCGCTGGCTCCTCGGCGACTGGCGCACCGAGCCCCTCGCGGAGGGCTCCCGCTACGCCCTCGAATCCTGGCGGGAGGTCAGCCTCCTCACCTTCGAGGGCGTGAGCGAGACCCGCTGCGCGGCGACCGACACGCTCCTCTCGCTGGAGACCATCCGTCTCGTCGAGATGTCCGGCGAGGCCTTCTACATCGCCAAGACCCCCGACAACGAACTGCCCGTCTCCTTCGCCCTGACCGACTTGGGCCCGAGCCGTGTCGAGTTCACCAACCCCCGCCACGACTTCCCCAACCTCATCCGCTACCGGGCCGTCGGCGAGGACTCCCTGAGCGTCGACGTGATGGACATGGAGGACGACGGGTTCACGATCGGGTTCTCCAAGGTGCGCTGATCGCCTCAGGGCGGACGGGGTGAGGTGTGGGCGCGTACGGGGGGACGCTGCGCGGGCCGCTTCAGGCGGCCCGCTCGCTTGATCGCT
>CAZSNA010000066.1:0-19587 GCA_964607825.1 uncultured Fibrobacteraceae bacterium
AGGGCGAAGTTGCCGCCGAAGTTGAAGCCGATCAGGGTGGCGCCCAGGTAGAGCAGTCCCGGCGTGCCGGCCATGAACTGGAAGAGCAGCACGAGCACGCCCTGCGACGCGGCCATCACCACCAGCGAGCGCTTGGCGCCCAGGCGGTCGCTGATGGTGCCCCAGGCGATCCGGCCGAGGCCGTTGGCCAGCGAGAAGCAGACCGCCATGGCGGTGCCGGCCGCGGCGCTGGCGGCGGCCTCGCTCAGGCCGTTGGCCATCAGGGCCTGCATGGGGAAGAGCTTCATCAGGCCGATGCTCATCAGGCCCGCGCCGGCGCTGAATACAAACGTCGTCAGGATGACGTAGTACTGGGTCGACCTCAGCATCTCGCTGGTGCACAGGTCCCTGCGTGAACTCTCCCCTGCTTCATCCCCCGTCTCATCCGGCCGCCATCCGGCGGGCATCCACCCCTCGGGCGGGAACCGCATCCACACGCCGCCCAGCAGCACCAGCCCCGCGAAGGCCGCGCCGTAGATCACGAAGGTCGTCCCCAGTCCCACGCTCTCGAGCAGCCCGCCCCAGGTGCCCGCCAGCTTGACCCACAGGGTGGCGCCGAAGCCGAAGCCCGCCACCGCCAGACCGGTGATGAAGCCCTTCTTGTCCGGGAACCAGCGCATGCCCACGGCGATCGGCACCACGTAGGCCAGGCCGATACCGCAGCCGCCGGCCACGCCGATCAGCAGCAGCGTGGACACGAAGCCCGTGCCGCCGTTCAGTCCGGCCAGCACGTAGCCCGTGCCCAGGATCAGCCCGCCGGCCCAGGCGAGGGGGCGCGGACCGACGCGCGGCATCAACCGACCGGCCACCACCGTGCAGACGGCGAAGCAGGCCAGGCCCGCCGCGAAGACCCACTGGGTCTGGACCTTGGTCCAGCCCGCGGCGGTCAACAGGGGCGTGAAGACCGACCAGGCGTAGATGGCGCCCAGGCAGAGCTGGACGAGGACGGCGCCCAGGACGACGAACCAGCGGTTCGGGGTGTTCGGCTGCGACATGACGGCTCCCGCGACAGATGAAAACGCATTTGCTGAACACCGGGAATCTAGTCAGCGGGGTCGTCGAAACCAAGGTCCGCACGACCGAAATACGGCCAAAAAACAAATCTGCACATGATATAGGAGTGATATGGTATGCTTTCCCTCGACCGGATCCGCGCCACGCGCCGACCCTACCAAGGAGTGCCACATGACCCGCCTGTTGATCGCCGCGCTCGCCGCGGCCCTGATCCCGACCGCCGCGGCCGCCTTCGACTGCAGCCAGGCCGAGGATCTGTCCTGCTTCGCCCGGGCCGTCCCCGGCACCATCAACATGCCGCCCGAGTCCACCTTCACGCCCTGCGACCAGGGCAACAACTGGACCCACAAGCTCTACACGGTGACGCTGGCCAACCCGGCCGAGCTGACGGTGACGTACTCGGGCATGTCCGCCGGCACGGCCCCGATCTACGTCTACGCGGGCTGCGACGAGAACGACTGCGTGGCGGTGGGAGACCCGTTCTCGAACACGCTGACGACCGACTGCCTGCCCGCCGGCACGTACACGGTGGCGTTGAGCTACCTGGTGGACGCGATCATCAGCTACGAGCTGTCGACAGACTGCGTGTCCTGCGAACCGGTGGCCGCGGAGGATCGGGCCTGGGGGGGCGTGAAGGGGTTGTATGATTGAAGCCTCCGGTCTTGTCAGGCGCACCCCGCCACGCGGTGGAGCAGATTTGATGTCTGACCCCAGAAACGGTCCCCCGGGGGACCATGATTTTGATACTCGATGAGGTGCCACGGCTCGATCCACCTCACATCGCCCCGCCGTCGGCGAACCGGTTTACACGTGTAAAAACCGCGCCCTTCCCGGGAACGCCCCCCGGATCCCGCCGTCCCGTTTCCGATGCCCCCTTGACCATGCCCCGACTTCGGTTCATCTTCTCGGTTGCCCCGCTAACACCGGAATCCGCCCCGTTCCGCCTCCGCGCGACGGGCTCCACTCGCGTAACCCCGAGGAAGCAAGTCATGTCAGCGAAGATCATCTGGACCAAGATCGACGAGGCCCCGGCCCTGGCGACCTATTCCCTGCTGCCCATCGTGCAGGCCTACACGGACGGCACCGGCGTGGAGATCGAGCTCGCCGACATCTCCCTGGCGGGCCGCATCATCGCCAACTTCCCCGAGAGCCTCACCGAGGGCCAGAGGATCCCGGACGAGCTGACGCGGCTGGGCGAGCTGACCCAGAGCCCCGACGCCAACATCGTCAAGCTGCCCAACATCAGCGCCTCGATCCCGCAGCTGCAGGCGGCCATCAAGGAGCTGCAGGCGCACGGCTACGACGTGCCCGACTTCCCCGAGGAGCCGAAGACGGACGAGGAGCGCGCCCTGCGCGAGCGCTTCGCCAAGGTGCTGGGCTCGGCCGTGAACCCGGTGCTGCGCGAGGGCAACGCGGACCGGCGCGCCGCGGTGTCGGTCAAGGCCTTCGCCCGCAAGAACCCCCACAGGATGATGAAGCCCTGGCCCGAGTCGGGCTCGAAGTGCCGGGTGGCGCACATGGACGGCCAGGACTTCTACGGCAGCGAGACCTCCCGCACCATGGACGCCGCGGCCGAAGCGCACATCGAGTTCGTCGCCGCCGACGGCGAGACGACGGTGCTCAAGGACAGCCTGCCCCTGCTGCCCGGCGAGGTCGTCGACACCTCGTGCATGAACGTGGCCGCGCTGCGGGCCTTCTTCGCGAAGACCATCGCCGAGGCCAAGGCCGACGGCGTCCTGCTCTCGCTGCACCTGAAGGCCACCATGATGAAGGTCAGCGACCCGGTCATGTTCGGCCACTGCGTCGCGGTGTACTTCGCGGACGCCCTGGAGAAGCACGCCGACGCGCTGGCCGACATCGGCGCCGACGTGAACAACGGCCTGGTCGGCGTGCTCGACAAGCTCGACCGCCTGCCCGCCGACAAGCGCGCCGAGATCGAGGCCGACATCGCCGCCTGCTACGAGAGCGGCCCCGACCTGGCCATGGTCGACTCGCGCAAGGGCATCACCAACCTGCACGTGCCCAACGACGTGATCATCGACGCGTCGATGCCCAACGTGGTGCGCGACGGCGGCAAGATGTGGAACAAGGACGACGCCCTGCAGGACACCGTCGCCATGGTGCCCGACCGCTGCTACGCCACCATGTACCAGGCCATCGTCGAGGACGCCCGCGACAAGGGCCAGTTCGACCCGTCCACCATGGGCAGCGTGTCGAACGTGGGCCTGATGGCCAAGAAGGCCGAGGAGTACGGCAGCCACGACAAGACCTTCTTCGCCCCCGGCCACGGCGTGATCCGCGTGATGGCCGGCGACGAGACGCTGCTCGAGCAGACGGTCGAGCCCGGCGACATCTTCCGCGCCTGCCAGACCAAGGACGTGGCCATCCGCGACTGGGTGAAGCTCGGCGTCGCCCGCGCCCGCGCCACCGGCGCCCCGGTCGTGTTCTGGCTGGACGAGAACCGCGGCCACGACCGCGAGCTCATCGCGAAGGTGAACGCCTACCTGCCCGAGCACGACACCGACGGCCTGGACGTCCGCATCCTCAAGCCCGTCGACGCCATGAAGTTCTCCCTGGAGCGCGTGCGTCGCGGCGAGGACGCCATCGCCGTCACCGGCAACGTGCTGCGCGACTACCTGACCGACCTGTTCCCCATCCTGGAGCTGGGCACCAGCGCGCGCATGCTGTCGATCGTGCCGCTGCTCGAGGGCGGCGGCCTGTTCGAGACCGGCGCCGGCGGCTCGGCGCCCAAGCACGTGCAGCAGTTCGTGTCCGAGGGTCATCTGCGCTGGGACTCGCTGGGCGAGTACTGCGCGCTGGTGCCGTCGCTGGAGCTGGCGGCCGAGCGGGCCGGCAATCCCAAGGCCGCCCTGCTGGCCAAGACGCTGGACGCGGCCATCGGCCAGTACCTGGAGAACGCGCGCTACCCGTCGCGCAAGGTGAACGAGATCGACAACCGCGGCAGCACCTACTACCTGGCCCTGTACTGGGCCCAGGCCCTGGCGGCCCAGGACGAGGACGCGGAGCTGAAGGCCCGCCTCGAGCCCATCGCCGCGGCGCTGGCCGAGAACGAGGCCAAGATCACCGAGGAGCTGCTGGCGGCCCAGGGCGCGCCCCAGGACCTGAAGGGATATTTCCATCCCTCGCCGGGCACCTGCGCGCAGCTCATGCGGCCGAGCGCCACGTTCAACGCGATCATCGATCCGCTGGTGCCCTGCGCGCATCATTGACGAGACCGTCACGGACGGGCGAAGGGGCCGACGCGACCGCGTCGGCCCCTTTTTCACGTCGTGGGGACCGTGCTATGATGCCGCCGCCGATCCCGACCCGAGCCCGACCGGGAGGTCTCCCCCTTTGAGCGCAACCATCCGCATCATGTCGTCCGTCCTGCCGATCCTCTTGCTGCTGGCCCCGCTCGCGGCGACGGGCGGCCCCGACCTGAGCTCGCTCCACCTGGAGGGCCATGCAGCCGTGGTCCTCGCGTCGGACGGTCTCCGCTACAGGATCACGTTCCCCGCCGAGGACATCGTGCGGATCCAGGCCGCCCCGGGCGACGAGTTCGCCGACGAGGGCAGCGGCGCGGCGCCCATCGTCCTGCCCGCGGATCGCGAGCCCGTCCCGCCGCGGCTCGTCCGGCGCGAGGACCGCTGCGTCCTCTCGACCGGACGGCTGGATCTCGTGGTCCGGGCCGCCCCCCTGCGCCTGGAGCTCCGGCGGACCGGCGACGACCGCGCGCTCTGGCGGGAGCTCAAGCCGCTCGAGATCGCCGGGGACGCGACGGTCCAGACCCTCGACAGCGACCCGGACGAACGCTTCTACGGCGGGGGTCAGCAGAACGGCGCCTACCAGTTCAAGGGGCGCCTCATGGAGATCTCCTATTCCGGCGGCTGGGAGGAGGGCGACCGTCCCAGCCCCGCCCCCTTCTACATGAGCGACCGGGGCTACGGCGTGCTGCGCAACACCTGGTCGAACGGCGTCTACGACTTCCGGTCCGGCGGTTACCTGACGGCCTCCCACGACGAGCGGCGCTTCGACGCCTACTACCTGGTCGCGGACTCCATCCACGGCGTCCTCGACCTCTACACCCGGCTCACGGGACGGGCGCGTCTGCTGCCCCGCTGGGCCCTCGGCTACGGCGACGCGGACTGCTACAACGACGGGGACAACGTCGACAAGCCCGGCACCGTCCCCGAGGGCTGGAGCGACGGCCCCACCGGCACCACGCCCGACGTGGTGGCGTCGGTCGCCGCCAGGTATCGCGAGCACGACATGCCCGGCGGCTGGATCCTGCCCAACGACGGTTACGGTTGCGGCTACGAGGACCTGGCCGGCGTCGTGAGCCGGCTCCGGGAGTACGGCTTCCGCACCGGCCTGTGGACGGAGGACGGCGTCGAGAAGATCGCCTGGGAGATCGGCACCGCGGGCACCCGCGTGCAGAAGCTCGACGTCGCCTGGACCGGCAAGGGCTACCAGTGGGCCCTCGACGCCAACCACGACGCCGCGCAGGGCTTCCTCGACAACTCCGACGCCCGTCCCTTCATCTGGACGGTCATGGGCTGGGCCGGCATCCAGCGCTACGCCGTCACGTGGACCGGCGACCAGTCGGGCAGCTGGGACTACATCCGCTGGCACGTGCCCACGCTGATCGGGTCGGGCCTGTCAGGCATGAACTACTCGACCGGCGACGTGGACGGCATCTTCGGCGGCTCGCCCGAGACCTTCACGCGCGACCTGCAGTGGAAGTGCTTCACGCCGGTGCTGATGGGCATGTCGGGCTGGTCGAAGACCGAGCGCAAGCATCCCTGGTGGTTCGACGAGCCTTACCGGTCGATCAACCGGCGGTACCTGAAGCTGCGCCAGCGGCTGATGCCCTACATCTACACCCTCGCCCGCGAGACCGAGACCACGGGCGCCCCCATGGTGCGCGGCCTGATGTGGGACCATCCGGACGATCCCCACGGCGACGACCATCCCTACCAGTTCTTCCTGGGCCGCGACCTGCTCGTCGCCCCGGTCTACCGCAGCCAGACGGCGAGCGGCGGCTGGCGCGAGGACGTCTACCTGCCCGCGGGCCGCTGGATCGACTACTGGACCGGCGACGTCTTCGAGGCCGGGCCCGACGGCCGGACCCTCGACGTGCCGGTGGACCTGGCCACGCTGCCCGTCTTCGTGCGCGACGGCGCGATCATCCCGATGTATCCGGAGTCCCTCTACGACGGCGAGACGCCCGCCGACCCCCTGACCCTGGACATCCATCCCCACGACGTCTCCGAGTACACGCTCTACGAGGACGACGGCGACACCCGCGCGTACCGGGACGGCGCGTTCACCACCCAGGTGTTCGCCGTGGCGCGACGCGACGAGGATCATTTCCGGGTCGTCGCCGGGCCGGTCGCGGGCGACTTCGACGGACGGCTCGCGGAACGCGCGCTCGTCCTGGCCCTCCACACGCGCCGGGCGCCGGCGAGCCTGACCCTGGACGAAGAACCGCTGCCCCCGCTCGCGGACCGCGAGGCGTACGCGGCGGCGGAGCGCGGCTGGCGCTACGACGCCGACGATCGCCACGGCGTGATCCACGTGAAGACCGAGCGGCTGGACACCCGCATCGAGCACGTCTTCACGGTGCGGTTCGACCCGTCGGACGAGCCGGCCGTCACGCCCGGCTACCCCGCCCGCGCCGCCGGCGACGGCACCCTCGGCGCCGACGCCCTGATGGTGATCGGCCGCTCGGCCGAGGAGCCCGGCCACCCCCTGGAGAACGCCTTCGACGGCGACCCCGACACCTGGTTCCGCACCGTCCGCGACCAGTCGGTGGCCTACGGCCCCCACGAGTTCACGCTCTCGCTGGGCGGCCGTCGCGTGGTGGAGGGATTCCGCATCAGCCCGCGCAACGACAAGTACTGGGAGTACGGACAGGTCCGTCACTACGAGCTGTACCTGTCCGACGTGAACGGACGGTGGGGCGAGCCGGCGGCCACCGGCGTACTGGAGCGGAGCGAGGAGATGCAGGAGGTCCGCTTCGCGGCCCGGGCCGGCCGCCTGCTCCGCTTCCGCGTCCTGAGCACGCACGACGACGGCGCCGACCCGATGGTGCTCGGCGCCGGCGGCCCGGCGGACGGGGCCTACGACGCCTTCGCGCCGGTGCGCGTCGGGCCGACGACCATCTCCGAATTCCATCTGCTGGAGCGGGCGACCCCCGCGGGCGACCCCCGCACCGCCCGGCTGGCCGACGCGACGACGCACCCCCTCGCCCCCATCCGCATGGACGGCCTGGACTTCGCGCCGGGTCCGATCCTGCGCGGCGACGGCCGCCTCGACTTCGCGCTCGAGGGCCACTGGACGACCTTCCGCGCCGAGGCCGGAATCGTCGACGCGCCGGCGGACGGGGGGACCGTCCGCTTCCAGGTCCGGGGCGACGGCGCGCTGCTGTGGGACAGCGGTCCGGTGTCGGCGCCGGGGATCGTCAAGCCGACCCTCGACATCCGGGGCGTCGAGGCGCTGAGCCTGAGAACGGTCGCCTCGGCGCCGGAGATCGCCGCGGCCTGGGCCGAGGCGACGCTGGCGGGATTCGACGGCGACGTCGTCCGCGGCGTCGAGCCGCGGGGGGATCGCTGACGTGGACGTCGTGATCCTCGCCGCCGGCGCCGGCCGCCGCTTCGGCGGCGCCAAGCAGTTCGTGCCCGTGGCGCCCGACGGCGCGACCCTGCTCGAGGTCACCCTCCGCACCGCCCGCCGGGCCGGGTGCGCGCGCGCCGTGATCGTCGTCGCGCCCGGACGGGAGGCCGAGGTCCGCGCCCTCTTCGACCGCCGCCCCCAGGACGGTCTCGAGATCGCGATCGCCGTGCAGCGGAACGACGACCTGCCCGCGCCCCCGCCGGCGCCCCGCGACAAGCCCTGGGGCACGGCCCACGCCCTGTGGGCCGCCCGCGACGACGTGTCGGGCCCGTTCCTGCTCTTCAACGCCGACGACTACTACGGCCCCGGCGCCCCGGCGACCCTGGCGACCGCCCTCGCGGACCCCGGCGACCGCTCCGGGTACGCCATGCTGGGCTACCCCCTGGGCGCGACGCTTTCGGCGGAGGGCACCGTCTCGAGGGCGCTGTGCGAGACGGACGGCGCGGGCCGGCTCACGGGCCTGTGCGAGTATCCGGCGGTCGACGGCGACGGGCGCGTCGTCGGCGGCCGGGACGCGGGGCGCCGGCTCCCGGACGACGCGCTCGTCTCCATGAACGCCTGGGCCTTCGACGACACGATCTTCCCCCTGATCGAGTCCCACCTGGTCGACTTCCTCGCCGCCGCCGATCCGGCCCGGGACGAATGCTACCTCCCGGCCGTCGTCGACGCGGCCGTGCGCGCCGGGACCGCCTCGGTCCGGGTGCTGGCGGCCGCGGACCGCTGGTGCGGCATGACGTGGCCTGAGGACCGCCGGCACGTCGTGTCCGAGCTCGAGACCGCGACGGCGCTGCGCGAGGCCGCCGCCGATCTGGGCCTCGACGTCGACGACGCGAACGAGACGCCCTTCGGCGACGGACTGATCCACGCGACCTGGCGGCTGGACGCGGTCGAGGGACCCCACCTGCTGCAGAGGCTCAACGACGTCGTCTTCACGGATCCCGTCGCCATGGCGGAGAACGCGGCCGCGGCCGCCGCGCGGCTGGACGACGCCCTGCGCCGTCGCGGCGACGTCGATCCGCGACACCGGCTGGTCTATCGGACCGACGATCGCGGCCGTCCCTGGACCCGCACCGGGAACGGCACGGTCTGGCGCGCCGCCGTCCTGATCCCGCACGCCCGGCCCGCCGATCCGGACCGCCCCGACGAGATCCGCGCGGCGGCCTCCCTGCTCGGCCGGTTCCCGGGCCTGGCCGCCACCGGCGGCGACACCCGACCGCCGGAGATCCTCCCCGGCTTCCACGACACGCCGGCCCGTCTCGCCGCCTTCGAGGCCCGCGTCGACGGCGACGTGGCGGGACGCCTGGACGGCTGCCGACCGGAGGTCCGGCGGCTGCTCGAACTGGCCCCGCTGGCGACCCGGCTGGAGGACGGGGATCGCGTCGTCCGCATCGTCCACAACGACGCCAAGCTGGACAACGTGCTCGTCGACGCGCGGACCGGGGACGCCCTGTGCGTCGTCGATCTGGACACGGTCATGCCGGGGCTGGCGGCGCACGACTTCGGCGACCTGGCGAGGTCGACGGTCACGGGACGGCCCGAGGACGAGCCCGACCTCTCGCGCATCGGACTCGATCGGGAGCGGTTCCGGATCCTGGCGGAGGGCTATCTGGATGGCGCCGCGGAGTGGATCGGGGACGCCGAGCGGTCGCAGCTCGTCGACGGCGTCGTCGTGATCACCTACGAGCAGACGCTGCGGTTCCTGGCCGACCACCTGGCCGGCGACGCGTACTACCCGGTCGACGATCCGGAACACAACCTGCGCCGCGCCCGCGCCCAGCTGAGACTGCTCGAAGCGCTGCTCGTCGGGGAGGCGGACCTAGCGCGCCTCGTCGACGCCCTCTGAGGCGCCGCCCTTCCCCGCGGTCCAGGCCCGGCCGAGCCACACGCCCGCTGCGACGGCCGCCGCCGCCAGCAGGGCGCCGCGGCCCATCCGCCCGTACAGGAAGCTCCCCGTGGCGAACAGCGCCGAGTAGACGGCCACACAGCCCAGCGACCAGCAGAGCAGGGCCCGCGGCAACGGATCGGACGGCCCGGCGCCGGACGGGGCGTAGCCGCGCCAGCCCGGACCGGCCGGCCGGATGCGCCGGACGAACGTCGACAGCACCTCGCGGTCGACGGGCGGGGTCAGGAAGGTCACGCCCAGCCAGACGGCCGTCGTGACGCCGACGGTCCAGAGGAGGGTTCCGTCGGGACCGAGCTCGATCGCACCCGCCCGCCCGAGCAGATGGAGCGAGACCGTCACCCCGAACGACACCAGCATCGCCGAGATCTCGCTCCAGGCGTTGATGCGCCACCAGTACCAGCGCAGCAGGTAGATCAGGCCGGTGCCCGCCCCGAAGGACAGCAGCAGCCGGAACGCCTCCCCCGCGGTCTCGATCAGGAGCGTGACGCCGACCGCGCACGCCATCAGCCCCACGGTCGTCAGCCGCGACACGCGCACGAGATGTCGCTCGCCCGCGCCGGGCCGCACGAAGCGCCGGTAGAGATCGTGCACCAGATACGAGGCGCCCCAGTTCAGGTGCGTGCTCATGGTCGACACGTAGGCCGAGGCGAGCGACGCCACGAGCAGGCCCAGCAGCCCGTGCGGCAGCAGCGAGAGCATGGCGGGATAGGCGATGTCGTGGCCGAGCAGGGACTCGTCGACGTGGGGCAGGGCCTCGCGGATGTCGGCGAGCTCCGGGAACACCAGCATCGAGGCCAGGGCCACCAGGATCCAGGGCCAGGGCCGCAGGGCGTAGTGCGCCACGTTGAACCAGAGGACGGCCTTGAGGGCGTGACGTTCGTCGCGGGCGGCCAGCATGCGCTGGGCGACGTAGCTGCCGCCGCCCGGCTCGGCGCCCGGATACCAGACCGACCACCACTGCACGGCCAGAGGCACCACCAGCACCGAGACGAACACGGCGCCGTCGCCGGGATCGGGCAGGAAGGCCAGGGTCTCCGGCTCGAGCCGCTCGACCAGCCCCCGGAGCCCCCCGACCTGCGGCGCCGCCAGGGCGGTCCGGGCCGCGAAGAACACCCCGACCATGGCGATGGCGAACTGGACGAGATCGGCCACGAGCACGCCCCACAGACCGGCCATGACCGAGAAGCCGACGCTCAGCAGGAAGCACACGATCAGGGTCGTGCTCCGGTCCCACCCCAGCAGCACGTGGGCGATCTTGACGGCGGCCAGCGTGACCGCCGCCATGATCACGACGTTGAAGACCAGGCCCAGATAGACCGCCCGGACCCCGCGCACCGCGGCCGCGGGCCGTCCGCTGTAGCGCAGCTCGTAGAACTCGAGATCGGTCAGGGCGCCGCTGCGACGCCACAGCCGGGCGTAGAGGAACACCGTCGCCATGCCGGTGATCAGGAAGACCCACCAGGACCAGTTGGCCGAGACGCCGCCCGTGCGGACCAGGTCCGTGACGAGGTTGGGCGTGTCGGTGCTGAAGGTGGTGGCGACCATGCTGGTCCCGATCAACCACCAGGGCGCGACGCGGCCGGTGGCGAAGAACTCGTCGGTGCCGCGGGCGGCCCGTCGGGCGAACCACAAGGCCGGCGCGAAGGCGACCGCGAGACACGCGGCGACGACCCACCAGTCCAGAGCGACGAGCTGCATGAAGGCCTCCGAACACCAACCGGAAGGGGCCCCTCGACGGGCTCCGTAGTCCCCTGATTCGTAACGAGTTGTGAGTATAGGAGGGCGGCACCCGCTCTGCAACCGGTATGGGGGCGGCCGCGGGCGGCTTGCCGCGCCTTGACCGGCCGCCGGGGCTTCGATATACCTAGGCGACGAAAACCGTGACGGAGCCTCTCCCCCCGGAGCCCCCATGTCCACCGCCACCCGCGTCCTCCTCGTCTCCGACGCCGACGCCTGTCGCGGCCGCCTGGCCGAGGCCTGCCTCGCCGCGCGGGGCGGTCCGCGCGTGGAGGTCTTCGCCGCGGGCGTGACGGCCGCGGAGCCCAACCCGCTGGTGGCCCGCGTCCTCGAGGAGATCGACGTGGTCGCCCCCGACCGGCGATCGCGCACGCTGGAGACCCTGCCCGCCGGCGACTTCGACCTGATCATCACCCTGAGCGACGCCGCCCGCGACACCTGCCGCGACACCACGGCCCTCACCTACGACCTGCGCAAGCGCCTGCTGGGCGGCGTGCCCGAGTTCCTGCACTGGCCGGTCGACGATCCCACGGTCCCGGCCGCCAGCCCCGAGGCCGCGGTCGCCGCCGTCCGCCGCGCCCGCGACGAGCTGTGCGCCCGCACCGACACGCTGGTGGTCGACGGGTACCTGGACGTCTTCCGCCGTCAGCGCGACCGCCTGCAACGCTTCGCCGACCTGCTGGACGAGGGGATCCTGATCCACGACGAGCTGCGCAACATCCACCTGGTCAACGACGCGTTCCTGCGCCTGACCGGCTTCACCCGAGACCAGCTGGTGGGCCTGGACTGCCACGCGGTCTTCGCGCCCGAAGGGCTTTGCGGCGGCGAGTGCCAGTTCTGCGAGGGGGACGTGTATCCCGCGGGCCGCGAGACCAAGGACGTGCCGCTGATCACCGCCGACGGTGAACGACGACGCCTGCGCATCACCACCGAGCCCCTGGAGCTGGAGCCGGGCCGCCGGGGCGTGATCGCCGTCCTGCGCGACGAGACCGTCGAGCGCGACCTGCGCGCCGAGCTCACGGAGAAGCGCCGCTTCCACGGCATGGTGGGCGCCAGCCGCGCGGCCCAGGAGGTCTTCGCGGCCATCGAGAACGTGAGCCTGTCCGACTACCCGGTGCTGGTGACCGGCGAGAGCGGCACGGGCAAGGAGCTGGTGGCCGGCGCCATCCACGCCGAGAGCTCGCGGCGCACCGGCGCCTTCGTGCCCGTGAACTGCGGCGCCATCCCCGAGAGCATCGTGGAGTCGGAACTCTTCGGCCATGTGCGCGGCGCGTTCACCGGCGCCATCCGCGACAAGAAGGGCCGCTTCGAGCTGGCCCACCGCGGCACGCTGTTCCTGGACGAGGTGGGCGAGCTGCCCCTGCCCGTCCAGGCCAAGCTGCTGCGGGTGCTGGAGACCCAGCGCTTCACCCGCGTGGGCGACGAGCGCGAGATCCAGGTGGACGTGCGCGTCGTCAGCGCCACCAACCGCGACCTGCGCCGCATGGTGCGCGAGGGCCAGTTCCGCGAGGACCTGTTCTACCGCCTGTGCGTGGTGCCCCTGAACCTGCCGCCCCTGCGCGAGCGCCGCGAGGACATCCCCCTGCTCATCGACCACGCCCTGGAGCGCATCGCGCACGAGACCGACCGCGCGGGGTTGCGCGTGGGCGATCCGGCGCTGGACGTGATGAGCGACTACGGCTGGCCGGGGAACATCCGGGAGCTGATCAACGCGCTGCAGTACGCGTCGGTGCGGTGCGGCGGGACGGTGATCGGGACCGAGCACCTGCCGCCGGAGATGCGCCTGCCCGCCGCGAGCCCCGCCGCGCCCCGCACGGCCGACCCCGAGCCCGCTTCGCGCCGCTACAAGCTGACGCCCGCGGCGGTCGAGCGGGCGCTGGCCGAGGCCGAGGGCAACAAGGCCCGCGCCGCGCGGCTGCTGAACGTGGGGCGGGCGACGTTGTACCGCTTCCTGGCGCGGCAGGCCGAGTCGGGCTAGCTCACCCCGCCCTCGACGATCCCCGCTCTACGGACAGCTCGAATTCCTGGCCGCCGAGAACAGCACGAGGTCGGAGAGGTCGTTGACCTCGTCGAAGTGGAAGTCGACGGAGTAGGAATACCCGGCGCCGACCGGGTAACGCTGCGAGAACAGGATCACGTCGACGCCCGAGGACCACACGCCGTCGCCGTCGATGTCGGGGCTGTTGAACAGGAGCTCCAGCGAAGTCGTCAGCGCCTCGCCGCCGACCATGACATACGTCAGGTCGCCCAGGTCGGTCGTCGAGTCGTACGTCACATGACCTCCGGCGTGGAACGGACCCGTGAAGGTGGTCTGTCCGTTGACGTCCGTGTCGGCATCGGCCAGGACGCCCAGGGGGCAGGCGACCAGGCCCGCAGGGGCGCCCGGAATCGTGGGGGGTACGGGCGGGTGGTTCTCGAGCCACATGTCCTCGAGCGGATAGGCGTGGAGGGGATTGCCGGAGGCGCCGGTGGGGTCGATCAGGGTGACGGTGATCGTGGCGTTCTGCCAGGATCCGGGCGGCGTGTCGAAGGCGCGGGCCTGCGTCAGGGGATATCCGGAACCATCGGGGACGTTGCAGACGCTGACCGGGGACGCCGTGCAGCTGAGCATCTCGGCCCAGCTCCTCTGGAAGTCGGGCACGCCGTCGGCGAAGACGACGCCGATCCCGTTCAGGATGAACACACCGATCGATAGGCAGATGATCTTCATTCGCATCGCCCGACACCCTCCCGCTCGTGTTCGCATCGATACCCGATCGCCCATCACAAGACTCTTCTCGATGAGCCGGAATTATACCACGAACGGCGATCCCGGCGTAATGGGCCCGCCGGTCCACCAGCGGCGCTCTAAAACCGGGCAACGATTCGCCCATGGCGGAGCGAATTGATGTATAATGGCGACAGAATTGCACCTGTTTTAAGCTGTCACCGTTCGCGCACCGCGACATCCCCAGAGGAGACGAACATGACCAAAGCTACCGCGACCGCCCTGCTCTGCACGGCCTGCCTCGTCCTGTCGGCCCCGCTCGCCCTGGCGCAATGCTCCACCGGCGACCAGAACGTCGAGAACAACTCCGGCACCGTCTTCGGCCTCCGCTGGGACGGCACCGTGATCGGCGAGGGCCAGAGCTTCACCCTGGACTGCCGGGCGCAGTTCCTGACGGCCTCGTTCGAGCTCAACGTGGTCGAGGGCGGCAGCATCGGCGGCCAGCCCTATCTGCTCGCGACGGACGTCATCATCATGGAGCTCATGGACATGGACTTCACCGTCCTGGCCACGACCTCCATGCCTCTCGGCTTCGGCGACGGCACCCAGTGGATCCAGTTCGACATCACGGACCAGAACGTGATGCTCGACGCGGGCGACTACATCGTCGGCTGCCGCACCGAGGCGCCGCGCATCGCCAGCCTCAGCTTCGACGGCGGCGACACGCACGACGGCGGGCGCCACGTCTACTGGATCGACGAGTGGCAGGCCTCGCCCACGTCCACCGACGTCTGCTTCCAGGCGACCTGGGATCCCGACGAGGTGCCGACGGTGGAGACGAACTGGGGGAGCCTGAAGACCTCGTATCGCTGAGTCGGACCGAGGAGAGACCGAGCCCGAGAACCGTTCCGTTTCAACCGAGGGAGTCTCGATGGCCATCAAGCGCATCTGGCACGGCTGGACCACTCCGGACAACGCCGAAGCCTACTGGACCGTGCTGAGCGAGACCGTCATACCGGGCATCGAGGCGAAGTCGATTCCGGGCTATCGCGGTTTCGAGGTGCTGCGGTGCGACCATGATACCGAGGTGGAGTTCATCACGATCATCACCTTCGATTCGATCGAGAGCGTGATCAGCTTCCAGGGGGAGGACTATGCGCGAGCCTATGTGCCGGATGCGGCGCAGCAGGTCCTCAGTCGCTGGGATCAGAGGTGTGCTCACTTCGAAGTGCTGGACGTGAGGGCGAATCCCGGCGCATAGGCGCAGGGGACATCGGGGCGGTCGAAGATCGCCGCCGGAGCGGAGCGAACCCCGGGCGTTGCGTCCGGGGTTCGTCGTTTACACGTGTAAACCCGTCAGAGTGTCTCGCAACACGACTCAGCGAGACACCCCGCGATACACAACATGTCTCGCGATACACATCCGTGAGACATATGTAATCATGTGATTTCGCGTATCACAATATACATCAACACGTTACAAAAACATCCCATCCTGGCCCACCCCATGCTATTCCCAAGCCGAACGTCACGATCCCCTACCGGAGGCCCCCATGCATCCCTACAACGAGAATCTCCTCAAACTCCAGGCGCTGACCAAAGAGATGCTCGCCCTGGCCGACGAGGGCGACCGCGACCGCGTCGACGACTCATGCGGCATCCTGTACGGGATCCTGAGAGACACCGCCTACCGCCTGCGCAGCCTGGCGGAGAAGGAATGCGAGCAGCACGAACAGACCGGAAAATGGGACGATAAGGAAAGCAAGTGAACACCATGTCCATGGGAGGACGAACAATGTCGACTCTGGTAACCAACGAGGCCCCCGACTTCACCGCCGTGACCGTCATGGGCGACAACACGTTCAACGAGGAGTTCAAGCTCAGCGACCTGCGCGGCCAGTACACGCTGCTGTTCTTCTACCCCCTCGACTTCACCTTCGTGTGCCCGAGCGAGATCATCGCGTTCGACAAGGCCTACGACAAGTTCAAGGCCAAGAACTGCGAGGTCGTCGGCGTGTCCATCGACTCCCAGTTCTCGCACTTCGCCTGGAAGAACACGCCGGTGGACCAGGGCGGCATCGGCCAGGTCAAGTTCCCCCTGGTGGCCGACATCACCAAGCAGATCAGCCGCGACTACGGCGTGCTGTTCAACGAGGCGGTGGCCCTGCGCGGCCTGTTCCTGATCGACAAGGACGGCGTCGTGCGCCACGCGGTCATCAACGACCTGCCCCTGGGCCGGAACGTGGACGAGGCCCTGCGCATGCTGGACGCCCTGCAGTTCGTCGAGGAGCACGGCGAGGTCTGCCCCGCCAACTGGAACGCCGGCGACGAGGGCATGACGCCCACGGCCGACGGCGTGGCCGAGTACCTGGGCAAGCACGCCTAGCGGGACCGTGGGGGGGCGCGCCCCGGCGGCGCGCCCCCGCTCACCCTACCGGGACTGGTGCAACCGGACCGGTTGGAGTACCTTCTGACCGACTTTTCGCGTGAAAGTCCGAACCGAACCCGGAGAAAGAGGGATTCACGATGCTGGACGCCAAGGTCGAGAAGGCCATCAACGATCAGATCAACGCGGAGCTCTACTCCTCCTACCTCTACGTCGCGATGGCCAATCACTTCGCGCAGATCAGCCTGCCGGGCGCCGCCCACTGGATGCAGATGCAGGCCATCGAGGAGCTCACGCACGTCAGCAAGTTCAGCGACTACATCCACGACCGGCAGGGCACCGTGACGCTGGGCGCCATCGAGGCGCCGCCGTCCTCCTGGGACACGCCCATCGCCGTCTTCGAAGAGGCCTACGACCACGAGTGCAAGGTCTCGAGCCTGATCAACAGCCTCGTCGACGCCGCCCAGGCCGTGAGCGACCACGCGACGATCAACTTCCTGCAGTGGTTCGTGGCCGAACAGGTGGAGGAAGAGGCGTCGGTGGACGAGATCGTCCAGAAGCTCAAGCTCGTCGGCGAGTCCGACGGGGGGCTGTTCATGGTCGATCGCGAGCTGGCCGGACGCCAGCTGGCCCTGCCGCCCGGAACGCTGGGCAACTAGACCGACTTCACCTCGACCGGACGAGGCGCAGAGCCTCTCTCCGTCTCGAGCTTTTGAAAATGCGAGTCATAGCCATTCGCAACCCGCAGCCAAGGATGTGACATGCCGAGAAAGACCATCGCCAAGTTCTCGCTGGATCACCTCTCGATCCTGGACGAGAACGGCAAGCTCGACGCGAAGCTCGAGCCCAAGCTCGACGACGACTACCTGCTCGAGCTCTACCGCTGGATGATGCTGTCGCGCAAGGGCGACGAGCGTATGCTGAACCTGCAGCGCCAGGGCCGCATCGGCACCTTCGGGCCCTCGACGGGCCAGGAGGCCATCGCCGTCACCGCCGCCATGGCGGCCGACGACAAGGACTGGATCGTGGGCGCCTTCCGCGAGCTGGGCGCGCGCCTGGTGCGCGGCGAGACCCTGCTGGGCAACCTGCTCCTGTACAACGGCTGCGAGGAGGGCAACGCCGTCCTGCCGGCCGAGAAGCGGGTGCTGCCCATCAACATCATCGTCTCCTCGCAGAACCTGCAGGCGGTGGGATTGGGCTACGCCATGAAGCACCGCGGCGAGAAGAGCGCCGTGCTCAGCTTCATGGGCGACGGCGCCACCAGCGAGGGCGACTTCCACGAGGCCCTGAACTTCGCGGGCGTCTGGAAGGCGCCGGTCGTGTTCATCACGCAGAACAACCAGTGGGCCATCTCGGTCCCCCGCGAGAAGCAGACCTCGTCGGCCACCCTGGCCCAGAAGGGCATCGCCTACGACATGCCCTGCATCCAGGTGGACGGCAACGACGCGCTGGCCGTGCACGTGGCCGTGACCGAGGCGCTCGAGCGCGCGCGGAACGGCGAGGGCCCCACGCTGATCGAGGCCGTCACCTACCGCCTGATGATGCACACCACCGCCGACGATCCGCGCAAGTACCGCACCGAGGAGGAGGAGGCCGAGTGGTGGGTGAAGGAGCCCGTCGCCCGCTTCCGCGGCTACCTCGAGAGCAAGGGCCTGTGGGACGACGACAAGGAGGCCGCCCTCCTGGAGGAGATCAAGGCCCAGGTCGACGCCGACGTGAAGGCCTTCGAGGCGCGCACCGAGTTCAAGCCCGACGCGCCCTTCGACTACGTGTACGCCGAGCCGCATCCCGAGATCGAGGCGCAGCGCGCCGAGTTCCTCAAGTCAATCGGAGAGGGGGCCTGACATGGCGAAGATGAACATGGTCCAGGCCATCAACCTGGGACTGAAGCAGGAGATGGAGAAGGATCCCGAAGTGGTCCTGCTGGGCGAGGACGTGGGCGTCGACGGCGGCGTGTTCCGCGTGACCGACGGCCTGCAGGAGATCTACGGCGAGGACCGCGTCATGGACACGCCCCTGGCCGAATCCGGCATCGTGGGCACATCCATCGGCATGGCCCTGGCGGGCATGAAGCCCGTGGCCGAGATGCAGTTCAGCGGCTTCAGCTACCTGGTCATCCACCAGATGGAGGGCCACGCGGCCCGCTACCGCAGCCGGTCGCAGGGCGTGTGGACCTGCCCCATGGTCCTGCGCATGCCCTACGGCGGCGGCGTCCGGGCCCTGGAGCACCACTCGGAGAGCCGCGAGGTGCTGTGGGGGCACAACCCGGGCCTGAAGGTGGTCATCCCCTCGTCGCCCCGGAACGCCCGCGCCCTGATCGTGGCCGCCCTGCGCGACCCGGATCCGGTCGTCTTCATGGAGCCCAAGCACAGCTACCGCGCCTTCAAGGAGGAGGTGCCGGAGGCCGAGGAGGTCCTGCCGCTGGGCAAGGCCCAGGTGGTGCAGGAGGGCACCGACGTGACCCTGATCGCCTGGGGCGCCGCCATGCGCAACGCCCTGAAGGCCGCCAAGACCGTGGGCGAGGAGACCGGCAAGTCCATCGAGATCATCGACCTGATGAGCATCGCGCCCATGGACACCGAGACGATCATCGCCTCGGTGAAGAAGACCGGGCGCTGCGTGGTGGCGCAGGAGGCGGTCAAGTCCTTCGGCCCCGCCTCGGAGATCATCGCGCGCATCAACGACGAGGCGCTGCTCTACCTGGAGGCCCCGGTGGCCCGGGTGACCGGCTTCGACGTGGTCACGCCCAACTTCGTCCGCGAGAAGATGTACATCCCGCCCGTGTCGCGCACCGAGACCGCGCTGCGGGAGACACTGACTTTCTAGGAGGCGACCGTGTACGAGTTCCTGCTGCCCGACCTGGGCGAAGGCATCCACGAAGGCGAGATCCTCAAGTGGCACGTCGACGTCGGCGGGTCCGTCGAGGAGGACGCGCCCCTGGTGGACGTGGAGACCGACAAGGCCGCCGTCACCATCCCCTCGCCCAGGGCCGGCACGCTCGTGTCGCGGGCCGGCGAAGTGGGCGACCTGGTCGAGGTGGGCCAGGTGATGGTGACCATCGACGACGGCACGGGCGAGGCGGTGGCCGCGCCCGCGGCCGCACCCGAGGCCACGCCTGTCGCCGAG
>CAZSNA010000067.1:0-19583 GCA_964607825.1 uncultured Fibrobacteraceae bacterium
GACCGCGCCGCCGTCTCGCAGCCCACGCTGCACCGCGCCGCCGCCGCCCCGCCCCAGAGCGACGTCGGCGGCATCGGCGGGTCGTCGGATGCGACCTACGCCGGCCCCGCCGCCGCGGTGGCCAAGCCCCTGCTGCTGTCCCTGCTGATGCCCGGCCTGGGCGAGGCCAGCATGGGCTACAAGCGCGGCTACCTGATGATGGCCCTGGACCTGGCCTCCTGGTACGGCGTGAAGCACTACCACGACCTGGGCCACGAGAAGCGGCAGGAGTACTACGAATACCTGGACGCGCACTGGAGCGAGGACCGCCTGGCCAACGCCTTCGGCACGGCGGGGGAGGCCGGCACCTACTTCTACGGCGACACCATGGACGATCCCTCCGACTACATGACCCTGTCCCTGTGGGTCAGCCGCGAGGACGACGAGCGCGAGTACTACGAGAACGCGGGCAAGTGGGACCAGTTCGTCTTCGGCTGGGACGACTTCGCCGATCCGCGCACCTGGCCCGAGTACGCCGGCCAGTGGGAGCTGATCCCCGACGACGTCCTGAAGAACCCGCGGGTCTCCTCCAACCGCGAGACCTACCGCGCCATGCGTCTGGACTCCAACGACCAGTTCGACACGCGCGACACCCTGATCTATGTCAACATGGCCACCCGGCTCTTCAGCATGGTGCAGGTGGCCTGGCTCGGCGGCGTGTTCTCGGGCGGGGAGCCCGCGAGCCTGCGCGTGGCGGGTCACGACGTCAGCCTGATCGCCGAGCCGCGGGGGCTGCTGTCCAGCCGCCTCGGCCTGAGCGTTACCTACTAGCGGGGAGTGAGACACGTGCGTCTGTTCCAGAGAAGCCTCCTGACGACCGCCGCCGCAGCGTTGCTCTGCGTCCTGACGGCGACGCCGTCGCTCGCCGCGCCCGCCGAGGATCTCCTCGCCGCCGAACACGCGGCCCTGGGCGATCGGGCCTCCTCCTTGTGGCGCGCCCAGGATATCGGCGGATCCGACATCGGCGGCACCCATCGCGAAGCGGACTCGGGAGGGCCCCGCAACCTGGGCACCAAGATCAAGGCGGGCCTGCTCTCGCTGCTGCTGCCCGGCGCGGGCCAGCTCTACAACGGCGACCGGGGCAAGGCCCTGCTCTTCGCGGGAGCCGAGGCGGCGGTGTGGACCGGCTACCTGGTCTTCCACGCCCAGGCCAACGGGCTGAGCGACGACTACCGCGAGTACGCGTCCATCTTCGCCGGCGTCGACGGCGACCACACAGAGAAGTACTGGCGGGCGGTCGGCCGCTACATGACCAGCGACGAGTACAACGAGTATCTCGAGCGCGTCGCCCGCGCCGAGCAGGTCGAGGTGAGCGGCCTGATCGAGGGCTCCGACGTCTGGTTCTGGCGCAGCGAGGCGGCCCGGGAGAACTATCAGCTCCTGCGGGCCGACGCCGTCCGGGCCTACGACCGCCGCGATTTCACCGTGCTCTTCGCCCTGATCAACCGCGCCGTGTCGGTCTACGACGCCGTGCGCGGCGTCCGGGGCGAGCACATGCTCGAAGTGGCCGGTTTCGGCTTCGACGTCGAGTCCCGCCGCGTCATCGGCAGCAGGGGGACCGCATGCGTCTTCTCGCGTTCGTTCTGATCCTGTCCGTCTTCGCGGGCGCCGGTTGTGCGCCCGCCCCGGCCCTGCGCGACGGCGCGCCTTCGCCGTCCGCGTCCGGCGCCGACGGAACGCCGCGCGGGGGCGAACGCGCCGTACCCCTGTCGCTGGAATACCTCTACGCCTACGAGAACGAGCGGTCGGCGCCGTACTTCCCCGTCGAGGGCATCGGAGGCGTGGCCTACTACGGCGACGGCACCCTGTTCTTCTGCGACGAGAAGGGCGGCCGCATCCACGGCCACGATCCCAAGCGTGGCGCCTGGTTCCAGTTCGACGATCCCGGCAACCGCTTCTTCCGGCCGGTGGACCTGGTCATCGACCACTTCTCGGTCCTGGTGCTGGACATGGACGGACGCGACCTGCTGCGCTACGACCTGCGGGGCGTCTACCTGGACCGCCTGATCGACTTCAAGCACCTCACGCCCGGCTACGACCGCGTCCCCTCGGCCCTCGACGTGGACCTGGACGGCGGCCTGGTGATCACCGACGGCGGCGAGGACCAGGTGTTGACCCTGGATCCCTACATGGCGGTCCGGTCCGTGATCGGCGTGCCGGGCACCCACCCCGAGCAGTTCCGTGAGCCCAGCGGCGTGGCCTACCTGCGCGACGGCAGCTTCGTGGTGGCGGACCGGGCCAACCGCCGCCTGCAGCATTTCACGAAGCTCGGCTACCACCTGGAGATCATCGGCGGCGAGTGGGACCCGACCAACCGGCTGCTCACGCCCCAGGGCCTGGACGTGGACGCGGACGGCAACCTGTTCGTGGCCGATCCCGCCGCGGGCCTGATCCACGTCTACTCGTCCGCCCTGAAGCCGCTCTTCGCCGTCGGCTCCGAGATGGGGTTGCAGGCGGCGCCGCTGGCGCCCATCGATCTCGCGGTGGGTCCCGACGATCTGCTCGCGGTGAGCGACCGCGGACGTCAGGCGGTGCTCGTCTACCGTATCCGCTACCATTAGACGTCTGAGGAGGAGGTCGACATGCGGTCGCGACGCCATCGCGCCGGACGCCTGCCGATGCTCCTGCCGCCGCTGCTGCTGGCCTGCGCCGTCGTCGCCGGGGCCGCGCCCGCGCCCGCGCCCGCCGACACCCTGCTGACCCTGTCCGAGACCGAGTTCCACCTGCTGGAGCCCGCCGCCGCGTTCGCCGAGCTGGCCCACCCCTATGTGGTGCCCGGCACCATGACCGCCGCCGTCGACGGGACGCCATGGCGCGAGGACGAGGACTTCCGGGTGGACCCCACCCGCGGCGTGTGGATCCCGCTCCGACCGCTGGGCGCGGCCGACGGCGGGCCGGTGGTGCTGCGCCTGACCTATCGCTACCGGCCGGCGCCTGTGCCGCCGCGACGGATCCTGCACCCGGTGCGGGGACGGCCGGAGCGGTCCGACGGATCGGAACGACCGGCGACGCGGACCCCGTCCGGGGGAGCGCCCGGCACGGGTGACCTCCTGGTGCGGGGCAGCAAGTCCGTACGCATGTCTTCGGGCAACCGACGCGACCTGACCGTGGACCAGACCCTCCGTCTGAGCCTGGCCGGCTGGCTGACCGAGGACATCCACGTGGACGCCGCCCTGTCCGACGACAACCTGCCGGTGGTGCCCGAGGGCAACACCGAGGAGCTGCGCGACATCGACCGCATGCGCGTGGAATTGACGGCCCCGCGCTGGCGGGCCGTGCTGGGCGACTTCACCGCCGAGCGGAGCGGCAGCGTCTACGGCGGCTACCGGCGCAAGCTGCAGGGCGTGATGGCCGACGGGGGCGGCGGCGTGGTGCGAGCGGGAGGTCTGGCCGGTTCGCCCCGGGGCACCTACCGCACCCTGCAGATCCGCGGCGAGGAGTCCAACCAGGGGCCTTACTTCCTGGGCGGCGGCGCCACCGGGGAGCCCCTGTTCATCGTGGCCGGCACCGAGCGCGTCACCCTCGACGGGATCGAGCTCGTGCGCGGCGCCGACCGCGACTACGTGGTCGACTACGTCCGCGGCACCGTCACCTTCACCTACCGCCGCCTGATCACCGCGGAATCCGAGATCCTCGTGGAGTTCGAGGAGGGCGAGGGGCCCTACGTCCGCACCGTGGCCGGCGGCGAGGCGCGGGCGGCGGCCGAGGATCTGCTGCCCGGCGGACTGGACGCCCGCCTCGCGGTGAACCTGATCCGCGAACGCGACGATCCCGACCGCCCACGCGCCGGCGAGCTCTCGGAAGCCGACCGGGCGAGCCTGGAGGCCGCCGGCGACGATCCCGAGGCGGCCGTCACGGACGGTCTGACTCCGGTCGAGATCGGTGAGGGATCCTACCGACTGGAGGACATGGCCGGCGTCACCGTGGCCGTGTACGACACCGTCGCCGGCGATTACGACGTGGAGTTCCGCTACGTGGGCTCCGGCGAGGGCGATTACGCCGTGGCCGAGCTGACCGCCCTGGGCGAGCGCGTCTACGAGTACCGGGGCGCGGGCGGGGGCGGACATCGCATCGGCCGGCGGCTGGACAGGCCCGTCAGCCACAGCCTGGCCTCGTTGCAGGCCCGCGTGGGCGACGAGACGGGAGCCGGCCTGGATCTGGAGTGGCACGCCAGCGTCCGTGACGAGAACGTGCTTTCGAGCCTGGATGACGCCGACGACGCCGGCCGGGCCTGGCGCGCGGCCCTCGACGCGGGCGAACACGCGCTCGCGGCGGGCGGCCGCGACCTCGGGCGCCTGAGCCTCCGGGCGAGCCACGACGACCTGGGCGCCGGCTTCCGCCCCTTCCTGCTCGCGCGCGACCTGTTCCGCTACGATCGCTGGGGACTCGGCGACCGCGCCCGACGCGAGGGCTTCCTGGAGGCCCGCGACGTGGAGACGAGCGCCGACGCCGCCTGGACGGCCGGCGCCGAGGAACGTCGCGTCTCGGCGACGGTCGCCTGGGGACGGCTCGAGCACGGCGACGATCTGCGCGCCTCCCGGCTCGACCTGCAGGGCGACTGGCGCCTCGGGCCGCTGCGGGGCGGCTCCCGCTACGCCGAGGCCGCCGCCGAGGACGACGTCGATCCCCTGGACGTGCGGCGTTTCGCCCGGCACCACGAGATCGCCGTAGCCCGGGGCCCGGTCCGGCCGAGCGCCGGCTACGACGACGAGGAATACGCCGACGCCGCGGTCGCCGCCGCCGCGTCCGCCGCGGGCTACCGCCTGCGCCGTTGGCGCGGTGGACTGGACTCGGACCCGACCGCGCCCCTGAGCTGGAGCCTCGGCTTCGAGCGCGGCCAGGCCGACTCCCTGCGCGCCGGCGGCTGGCGCCGGGAACGCGACACCCGCACCGGCCGCTGGCGTATGGGCACGCCCACGGCGGGCGGCGTACGCCTGCAGGCCGACGGCGTGATCCGCGACGTGGAGGTGCCCGGCGGCCGCGACCTGGTCACCCGTCTGGCCAAGGTCCAGCTCTCGGGCCGCTGGGACGCCACCGGCAGCGACTGGGGCCTGATCTACGGCGTCGACAACAGCCGCACCGAGGTGCTCGACCGGCAGGTGGTCTACGTGGGCGAACGCGCCGGCGACTACAACCAGAACGGCGACTACGTGGGCCGCCAGCTCGGCGACTTCGACGTGGTGACCGTCGGCACCGACAGCCTGGTGGCCACCACGGAGGTCGTCGCGGATCTCACCTGGCGACAGGACTTCGGCTTCCTGGGCCGCGACCGGGTCTGGGGCGGCTGGACCAGCTTCACGCGGGTCTCGGTCAAGGGCCGCAGCCGCACCGACGACGCGGGACGCCTGCTGCGCCTGGCCGAGTCCGCCGTCTTCGATGAGCAGGACACCGTGCTGGGCGAGGTCTCCCTGCGACAGGAGGCCACCTTACTGCGCCACCTGAGCACCTGGGACCTGCGCCTGGTGCACGAGATGGACCAAGCCCTGGACCGCCAGTACGCCGCCCATCCCGAGCGCCGCCTGCGACACCGCACCCAGGCCGCCCTGTCCTGGACCCCGTCGGCCAGGACCAGTCTGCGGGCGCGCTCACGCCTGGGCGACGAATCGCGAGACACCCGTGAAGAGGGCCTGAGCGCCAACCGCTCCTACGCGGTGGACTCCTGGCGGCACGAGCTGGAGTGGTCCCTGCAGCCGGGGCCGGGCAACCGGGTGGCGGCGGCGGTCGACGCGCAATGGCGCGAGGACGCGATCTCGGGAGTCGTCCAGCGGGAGTACGGCCTGAAACCCTCGGCCCGCTGGAGGCTGCGCGAACGCTGGTCGGGGCTGGCGGAGCTGCGCTGGTCCACCGTCGACAGCGACGAGCCCGACGGCGCGCTCCGACCCTATTTCTTCGCCGAACCGGGCGGCAACGTGGAGGCGTCGGCGCGCCTGAACTGGGAGCCGTCGGACCTGATGACGGTCTCGCTGGTCTACTTCGGCCGCCGACTGGGGGAAAGGGGGTGGTCCCATGACGTCCGCATGGAGTCGACGGCGCGCTTCTAGGCGGCTGACCGTGCTGCTCGGGCTGCTGCTGGCGGTCGGGGCCTCGGCCGCGCCCGAGCTGCGCCTCGCATCCGGCGGCCGCGAGGACCCCGACCTGCGCGGCTGGCTGCTCGAAGATCGGGCCTGGCTGCGCGAGTTGCCGGCCGTGGAACTGGGGCTGGACGCGGAGGCCGG
Source organism: uncultured Fibrobacteraceae bacterium (assembly GCA_964607825.1). Taxonomy (GTDB): domain Bacteria; phylum Krumholzibacteriota; class Krumholzibacteriia; order LZORAL124-64-63; family LZORAL124-64-63; genus JAHIYU01. Next base: position 6,255 of record CAZSNA010000067.1, read on the forward strand.
TGCAACGGACGAGATCGAGGCGCTGCGCACGGTCCTGGGCGCCTGGGCGACGCCGTCGATGTCGGATGACGATTCGCCGCCCGCCACCGCGCGACGCCCCGTAACCTCCCGATTGCGCGACCGCTGGCTGGCGCGCGGGCACCTGGCCTGCGGCGTGGGCCGCCGCGACTCGGCCGGCGTTCCGATCCTGACGATCGAGCCCGGTCCGCGCTACGCGGTGGGCGAGGTGGAGATCGAGGGCCCGGACTTTCCCGGCCGCGAGAGGGCCCTGGCGCGGCTCCCTCGGCGGGGCGAGCCCTTCGAGGCTCCGGCCTGGCGTCGCGCCGTGGACGACCTGGTGTTCGCGGCCGGCGAGGCGGGGCATCCCTTCGCCCGCTGGCTCGTGCGCGATGTCGCCGTGGATCCGCGGCGCACGGCCGTGGATCTGCGCGCCGTGCTGATGACCGGTCCCGCCCAGGTCTTCGGGCCCCAGTCCAGTTCGCTGCCCGGAGGCCGCGGCGAGGGCTTCCTGGTGCGCGCCGCGCGTCTGCCCGTCGGTCGGCCCTATGGCGAGTCCGACCTGCTGGCGGCGCGGGCGCGTCTCTTGCAGCGGGACATCTACGCCGAGGTGGGCGTGCCGGTGGTCCATACCACCGCCGCGCCCGACACCGTGGGCGTGCACTGGCCGGTCACCCTCGTCCCGCACCCCAATCGGGCCGCGATCGTGCTGGGCCTGAGCCGGGCCGCCGAGGACCAGCCCGCCCGGGTGAGCGGGCAGGTGGACCTGCGCCTGGCCAATCTGGCCGGCAGCGGCCGTCGTCTCGAACTGGACTGGAGCGACGACGGGCGCGACCGCGCCCGCTTCGGCCTGCTCTGGCTGGAGCCGCTGGTCAAGGGCACGCCCTTCGACGCCACGCTGGCCGTGGATCAGGAGACCGCCCGCGACGTCTACTCGCGTTTCCGCCTCGACGGCCGCCTGCAGCTCCCGGTGGCCGGCGCCTGGCAGGTGGAGGTGGGGCTCGGCTGGGATCGCAGCACGTATCCGGCGGGGGACTGGTCCCGCTCCACGCGCTGGCGCGCCCGGGGCGCCTTCCTCAGGCGTCGCATCGACCGCTCCGTCAGCGGTTGGTGGGGGACCTTCGCCATCGAGTCGGCGCGGCGGGCGGTGGATGTCCGGCCCGCGGAGGCCGTCGACACGGACACGCCGGCGGAGAACCGCCAGACCCTGGTCGACCTGCACCTGGCCGGCGAGCGCTGGCTGAGCGACACCCTCAGCCTCGCGGCCTCGGGCGTCTTCCGTGAGGTCTCGGGCGACGGCGGCCCCGCGCCCCTGTCCGAGCAGTACCGGCTGGGCGGGGCCCGCACCCTGCGCGGCTATCTGGAGGACCAGTTCCACGGCGAGCGCGTCGCCTCCGCCATGATCGAGCTGCGGGTCGGCCGTCCCGGGCGCTCCCGGCTTTACACGTTTTTCGACGTGGGGTACTTTCGCTTCGCGACGGTGGATCCCGTCGCACCGGAGCTGACGATCGACACCGAGGGCACGCGCCGCGGCTTCGGGCTCGGCATCGAGACCGCCACGCCCGGCGGCGACGTGACCCTGGCCATCGGCCTGCCGGGCACGGTGTCCTTCGACGACGCCAAGCTGCACATCGCCCTGCTGCAGGCCTTCTGACGGGGGGGACCATGGACCTCGACGCGGCGCGCCGCGAGGCTGAGCGCCTGCGGGCCGAGATCGCCCGCCACGACGAGCTCTACTATCGCGAGGCCGCGCCCGAGATCTCGGACCGCGACTACGACGCCCTCGTGCGCGCCCTGGCCGAGCTCGAGGCGGCCCACCCGGAGCTCGCCGCCTCCGACAGCCCCACGCGCCGCGTGGGCGACGACAGCGACGCCCGCTTTCCCAGCCTGCCCCACAGCCACGACATGATCAGCCTCCAGAACAGCTACGACCTCGACGACGTGGCCGCCTTCGTCGCGCGCGTCCGCCGGGAGCTGGACGACGGGGAGCCGCTGTTCACGGTGGAGCCCAAGATCGACGGCGTGGCCCTGGCCTTGCGTTACGAGGATGGACGGCTGACCACGGCCCTGACCCGCGGCGATGGAAAGCACGGCGACGAGATCACCAATAACGCGAGGCAGATACGAGATATTCCTCATGTGTTGCCGGAGTCGTGGCGTGACGCCCTGCCAGGTCGCCCCGCCGCCGTGGAGATCCGTGGCGAGGTCTACATGACCTGGACCCGCCTCGCGACACTCAACGCCGAGCGCGCCGAAAGGGACGAACCCCCTCTGGCCAATCCCCGCAACGCCACCGCCGGCACCCTGAAGACCCTCGACGCCGAGGTCGTCGCCTCGCGCGGCCTGCGAGCCTTCTGTTACCAGATCCTGCCCCTGGACGGCGAGACGGGCCTGGCCACCCACCGCGACGAGTTGGAGGCGCTGGCGGCGCTCGGCCTGCCTGTCAATCCCTTCCAGCGTGCGGGCGACGGCGACGCCCTGCCCGACCACCTGGCCGAACTGGACGCCCAGCGGGCCGAGCTGGACTACCCCATCGACGGCGCGGTGCTGAAGGTGGACGACCTCGCCGCCCACGCCGCCCTGGGCGCCACGGCCAAGGCGCCCCGCTGGGGGCTGGCCTACAAGTTCGCCGCCGAGGAGGCCGAGACCGTCCTGACCGGCGTGACGCTGCAGGTGGGACGCACCGGCGTGGTGACGCCCGTGGCGGAGCTGGAGCCCGTGCCCCTGGCCGGCACCACCGTCGCCCGCGCCTCCCTGCACAACCGCGACGAACTGGTGCGCCTGGACCTGCGGCTCGGCGATACCGTCCGCGTGGCCAAGGGGGGCGACATCATCCCCAAGGTGCTGGCCGTGGTGCTGACGCGGCGGCCCGAGGGCGCGCCGCCGGTGACCTGGCCCGAGGTCTGCCCGATCTGCGAGAGCCCCCTGTCCCGCGAAGCCGAGGCCGCGGCCTACCGCTGCGTCAATCCCGCCTGTCCCGCCCAGGCAGCCCGCCGCCTGGCCCACTTCGCGGGACGCGAGGCCGCCGACATCGACGGCCTCGGCGCCAAGGGCGTGGCCCAGCTCCTCGAAGCCGGCCTGGTGCGCGACCTGCCCGATCTCTTCGATCTGCAGCGCGACGCCGTGTCCACCCTGCCGGGCTGGGCCGAGAAATCCGCGGACACCCTGCTGCGGGGGATCGAGAGCGCCAAGGACCGGCCCTGGCACGCCAAGATATTCGCTTTGGGCATCCCCGGCGTGGGCGTGACCACCGCGGGCGTGCTGGCCCGCGCCTACCCCGACATCGCCGCCCTGCGCGCCGCGTCGCCCGCCGAGGTGGCCGAGCTGCCGGGCCTGGGTGAGACCTCGGCCGTCAAGAACATCGGCGCCTTCTTCCGCGACCCGCGCGTGGCCGCCCTGCTCGACGCCCTGGTCGAGGTCGGCTTCCTGCGCGCGGCCGAACGGGTCGAGACCGCGGCCGAGCCCGCCGCCGATTCCTGGTTCGCCGGCAAGACCGTCGTGCTGACGGGCACCCTGTCGGCCTGCCCCCGCAGCGCGGCCAAGCGCGTCATCGAACGGCTCGGCGGCAAGGTGACCGGCAGCGTCAGCGGGCGCACCGACGTCCTGGTCGCCGGCGAGGAGGCGGGCTCGAAGCTGACCCGGGCCCGCGAGCTGGACGTCACGATCCTGGACGAGGCCGCCTTCCTGGCGCGCCTCCGCGACGAGGGCGTCGACGATGTCGGCTGAGAGCGGCAGCCGCCCCCTGTACCTGGCCCTGCGCCTCGACGACGATCCCCACGCCGCCTGCCTGCTCCTGGACGCCCGCGATCCCGGCCGACTGCTCGAAGCGCCCGATCTGGACCACCTGGACGAGCTGCCCGCCGGCGCGCTGGTGCTGGTCGACGGCCGCGACGCCGAGCCCCGCGTGCGCGCCGACGAGCGGCTGCTGGTCTCGCGGGGCCTGCTCTGGTCGCTGCTCGACCCGTCGGGCGCCGGTCGGCGCGCGCGCCTGGTGGTCAGCGACCGCCTGGCCGCCGAGCAGAACCTGCGCGACGAGGGGCACGACCTGTGGGAGGCCCTCGGCCGCTGGCGCGCCCTGCCCGACGAACTGACCGCGGGCGTCCGCGCCACCCTGTCCCAGTTCTCCGCCCGCGTGGGCGCGGCGGTCGGCACCCTGGACGACCTGTCGCAGGCCGGCCTCTCCAATCCCTTCGCGGGCTGGCTGGCGGACGCGGCCTTCACCGCCCCGCCGCCGGCGCCGCCCGACGTCCCTCCCTTGCCCGACGACCCGGACGAGCTCGCCGCCTGGATGCTCGATCCCGACGCCCTCGGCGTCCTCCACGGCGAGCGTTTCCAGGCCCGCGAGGGCCAGGCCGACATGGCCCGCGACGTGGCCGGCGCCCTGCTCTACGACAACCCCCTGCTGCTGGAGGCGGGCACGGGCATCGGCAAGACCCACGCCTACCTGGCGGCCCTGGCGGCGCACCTGGCCCGCACCGGCGCGCGGGGCGTCGTCTCGACCCACACCCGCGCCCTGCAGCACCAGATCATCGACTCGGACCTGCCCGGCCTGGCGCCGGTCACCGCCGCCCTCGTCACGCGCCAGCTCATGGGGCGGGGCAACTACCTCTGCCGCACCCGGCTGCTGCGTTTCCGCGAGCGCGCGCTCGAGAGCCTGGACGCGGCCTGGGCCGCGGCGTCCTTCGAGCTGTGGCTGGCCGGCACCGTCGAGGGGCGACGCGAGGAGGTGGAGGACCATCCCGCGTTGCGTCCCTATCTCACCGAGCTCTTCGACTCGCCGGAACCCTGCTCGCCCACGGTCTGCTACGGACGCGACGAGTGCTACGTGCAGCGGGCCCGACGCCTGGCGCGCGAGGCGCAGCTGGTGGTGGTCAACCACTCCCTGCTGATGAACGATTTCGCGGCCGGCCACACCCTGGTGGGCGAGTACGACGCCCTGGTGGTGGACGAGGCCCACCGCCTGCCCCAGGTGGCCCTGGACTGCTTCGAGAGCCGTTGCGACCCGGCCCGAGCCGGGGTGATCGAGGATCTGCTCGGGCCGCGCGGGCAGGGTCGGACCCTGGCCCGCGTGCCGCGTCGGCTCCGCGAGCGGCTGGCCGTCGCGGGGGAGGAGGCCGGCTCGGCGCTCGAGGCCCTGACGCGCCTGGACGCCGCCGTGGAGGCCGCCCTGTCGGCCTATCGCCGCTGGCTGGACGCGCTCTCGCGGCGCTTCGACGACCAGCTCCAATTCGAGTCGTCGCGACCCCAGGGCCGCGTACGCGTCCTGGAGCGCGACGAGGTCTTCGGACCCGTCTCGGCCGAGACCGCAGCCCTGCTGACCGCCTGCGGCGAGGCGGGCGCCGCCTACGCGGGACTCGCGCGTCGGCTGGAGGGCGCGGCCGACGCCGACGCCCGTTGCGAGGACGAACTCGCCACCCTGACCCGCGTCTCCGAGCTGATGAGCGCCCTGGAGCGCGACGTCCTGTTCCTGACCGACCGCGACGATCCCGACTGGGTGGTCTGGCTGGATCCCGCCGCCGGCGGCGGGCTGGCGGCCGTGGGCGCCACCCGGCTGGAGCCCGGTCCCCTGCTGGCCGACCTCTGGCGCCGTTCCGACCTGTCGCCGGTGCTGACCAGCGCCACCCTGGGCGTCGGCGAGGATCTCGGCTTTATGGCCCGCGAGCTGGGCATGACGGGCCTGTCCCGGAGCACGGTCGAATCGCTCATCGCCTCGCCCTTCGACTACGAGACCCAGAGCCTGTTCATGACCACCCCGGATTTCCCCGCGCCCGACGCGCGCCGCTTCCTCCCCGAGACGGCTCGCCTGCTGCGCGGCCTGCTGGCGGCGGTGCCGCGCAAGACGATGGTGCTGTTCACCTCCTACGCCGCCCTCAAGACGGTGGCCGAGGACCTGCAGCGAGAGGAGGGCGACGACTACGCCTTCAAGCTCGACCCGGACCGGCACTGGGCCCGTTCGCGACCGGTGATCCTGGCCCAGGGAGGCGGCCTCTCGCCGGCCGAGCTCATGGCCCGCTTCCGCCGCGAGAGCCGGGCGGTGCTGCTGGGCACCAACACCTTCTGGGAAGGCGTCGACCTGCCGGGGGACGATCTGGAGATGCTGGTGGTCACCAAGCTGCCCTTCCTGGTGCCGGCCGATCCGTGGGTCGCCGCCCGTTGCGACCGCATCCAGGCCGAGGGCGGCAATCCCTTCATGAATTTCATGGTCCGCGACGCGGTGCTGCGCCTGCGCCAGGGCGTCGGACGCCTGATCCGCGCCGCGACGGACCACGGCGTGGTCTGCCTCCTGGACAGCCGTCTGCACGGCAAGCCCTACGGCAAGACATTCCTGGACGCCATGCCCACCTCGGTGCGTTACTGTGCGGACCCCGAGGACATGATCGCGGGCGCGGCCGAGTTCTTCGCCCGCACCTGAACCGGATATCGGCCGCGCGCGGGAACCCGCCACCGCGCGACGGCATTGGACACGGCATCGACTCCGACCGAGGAACGCCATGACCCAGGACACGCCCGACACCTCCGCCCTGCGCGACCGCCCCGTCGACCTGCTCGTCACCGGTATCGGCGAGCTCTGCACCCTGGCCGGCGCCGGTCCGCGCCGCGGGGCGGACATGGCGGACCTGGGCGTGGTGCGCGACGCCGTCCTGGCGGTGCGCGACGGGCGCGTCGTCGCCTGCGGTCCGGCGTCCGAGATGAGCGACCTGGAGGCCCGCGAGACCGTCGAGGCCGGCGGCGCCTGCGTCCTGCCCGGCCTCGTTGACCCGCACACCCACGCCGTCTACGGCCGCACCCGGCAGGACGAGTACGAGCGCCGCCTGCGGGGGGAGACCTACCTGGAGATCGCGGCGGCCGGCGGCGGCATCCACGCCTCGGTGCGCGACCTGCGCGACCGCCCGGAGGACGAGCTGGTCGAGCTGTCGATCCCGCGTCTGCGCGAGCTGCGGGCCCACGGCACCACCACCGTCGAGATCAAGAGCGGCTACGGCCTCTCTTTCGAGGACGAGCTCAAGATGCTCCGCGCCGCCCGCCGCGCCGCCGACGCGGTCGGCCTGCGCGCGGTGCTGACCTGCCTCGCCGCCCACGAGGTGCCGGCGGAGTACGCCGACCGCCGCGGCGACTACGTGCGGCTGGTCTGCGAGGAGATCCTGCCCGAGGTGGCGCGCGAGGGCCTGGCCGAGCGGCTGGACGTCTTCTGCGAACCGAGCGTCTTCGACCTGGCCGAGACCGAGACCATCCTCGCGCGCGGCCTGGAGCTGGGCCTGCGCGCCACCGTCCACGCCGACGAGCTGGAGCCCTTCGGGGGCGCGGCCCTGGCGGCGCGCCTCGGCGCGGGATCGGCCGACCACCTGATCCGCATCGACCGCGCGGGCATCGAGGCCCTGGCCGGCTCGGACACGGTGGCGGTGCTGCTGCCGGGCACCGTCTTCACCCTGGGCCTGCGCCACTACGCCCCGGCCCGCGAGATGATCGAGGCCGGCGTCGCGGTGGCCCTCGCCACCGACTACAACCCCGGCAGCAGCCCCATCTCCTCGCTGCCCCTGGTGATGGCCATCGCCTGCACGCAGATGAAGCTCTCGCCCGCCGAGGCGCTGGCCGCCGCCACGGTCAACGCCGCCTGCGCCCTGGGCCTGGGTGACGAGGCCGGCTCCCTGGCGCCCGGCCGCCCGGCCGATTTCCTGATCCTGGACGTGGACGACCATCGCCTGGTGCCCTATCACGCCGGCCGCAATCCCGTGGCCGCCGTCTATCGCGGCGGGGAGAGGCTCGTCCCGTGATCCGCCGGACCGGCATCCCTCTCGGGCTGGGTCTCTTGCTGCTGGGCGCGGTCTGCGGCGCGCGGGCCGAGACGCCGACCTCGCTGGAGGCCGGCACCGGCAGCGCCCGTCTGATCGATCTGCCCGAGGACGCGCGGCCCGTCTGGGTGCCCTACGCCGTGGACCTGCCCGACCTGCTGGGCCGCGCCACGCCGCTGGTACCCGTCCTGGACGGGGCCTTCGGGGCCGCCCTGCTCTTCCTGCACGAGCCGGGCGACGAGGCCGTGCCCACGGTGCGACGCGACGGCCTGCGCCTGGGCGTGGGCCACCGCTGGGCCGACGATCCCTGGACCGTCAACCTCGCCGGCGCCGTCGCCACGGACCTGGGCTTCGGCCTCGACCGCTGGGGCGGGACGGCCCCGGCCCTCGATCTGGCCGACGCCCCTCCGCCGGCCGACGGCGCCGTCACCGACGCCCGCTTCACCAAGGGCACCGACGACGCCTACCTGCGCCGCGTCTCCTTCCGCACGCCCCAGGCGCCCTGGACCCTGCGCTTCGACTTCGACGAGCATATCGACCAGTTCCCCGAGGACGGGTCCGACGAGGGGCCCCACGAGTCCCGCTTCCGCTCCGCGCGGGCGGCGCTCCGTCGCCACCTGCCCGGCGGCGACGAGGTCGGCGTGGTCTACGAGAAGATCCGCAAGCACAAGACGGAACTCCCCATGCTCGACGCCGACCATCAGGAGATCTGGTGCCAGCGCACGGCCATGGACTGGCGCGGGGACACCCGGCTGGGTCGGGCGCGGGTCATGGCCGCCGCGACGAGTTCGGACCTCGAGTGGGATATCCCGGATGTCTATACCCGCAAGATCGAGACCACCCGCGAGGAGGCGCGGTTCGAACTGGAGCCCGTCGCGGGCGGCCCCGCCATCGCCCTGCGCGCCGGCGCCTGGCGCCTGCGCGACGACGGCGACGGCACCGAGGCCTGGGCCGGCGATGACGCCGGACCCGTCGCCGGCGGCGACCGCGACGCCGCGGCCTCGCTGGTCTGGTCGCTGGACTGGGCCGGTCTCGACGTGACCCCCCTGGCCGCCCTGCGCTGGGACGGCCAGGCCGGCTGGAGTCCCGCCGCCCGCGTGGACCTGGACGGCGGCGGTCCCGTCGCCTGGCGCCTGAGCCTGCAGCACGGCGGCCGCGCTCCCCGTCTCGACGAACGTCTGACCGCCGTACGCCTCGCCGGCGATTCCCACGAGGCGGTCCTGCTGCCGGGCGAGGACCTGGGGTGGGAGCGCCTGGACCGCATCGCCCTGGGAGCCCGCACCACCCTGCTCGGGGCCGAGCTGGAACTGCGCGGCGCGGCCCGCCGACAGCGCGACGGCCTCGGCTGGACGCCCCTGTCCGGCGAGACCGTCGTCGGCCGCTGGACCAACACCGTCGACCTGGACGCGTGGACCCTGGACCTCGTCCTGCGCCGCGCCGCCCGGTTCTGGGGCCTGGCGCGCGTGGAGGCCGTCCTCAGCCGACGCGGCTGGGACCTGAAGACCGGCACGCCCGTGGGCCTGCCTCCCGAGTCGTCGGCGGTGCTCAACGTCTTCTGGGAGAAGCGCTGGTTCCGCGAGGACGGCATCCTGGAGATCGGCTGGGTCATGGAGCGCCGCGGCGAGATGGCCGACCCCTGGCTGCCCGGCGGCGACGTCGTCCTCCCGGCCTCGACGGTCTATCACCTGCACCTCGGCTTCCGCCTGGTCGGCGCCGACCTCGGGCTGGAGATGCGCAACCTGGGCAACTCGCGCGACGACGTCTCGGCCGCCGCGGTGCGCCTGGGCCAGACCAACCGCTGGCGCCTGCAGTGGACCTTCCGCCGCTGAGCGGCGCCCCACCCGCCTCCCGGAAATCGAGTTCCCATGACCCGACGCGAGGCCCTCGGCCTGCTGCTGCTGGCCGCTCTGGTGGGCGCCGGCCGCCTGATCCGCCGCACCCTGCTGCTGGGGCCGGACGACCGGTGGCGCGATCCCGCCTTCCTGTCGGAGCTGATCCCCGAGGCTCCGGTGGAGACGGCGCCCCCGCCGCCGCCGGAGCCGCCCTTCGCCGTGAACACGGTCGGCGTCGATACGCTGGTGCACCTGCCCGGCGTCGGCCCCGTGCTGGCGGGACGCATCGTCGACTCGCGCGTCGCCGACGGCCCCTTCCGCGATGCCGACGACCTGCGCCGGGTCAAGGGCATCGGCCCCAAGATGGCGGCGCGCCTGGACACCCTGTTGGTCTACGACGCATCGACCGGAGCGGGGGCCGCAAGCGACTCAAGCCGCGTCGCTTGCGGCCGATGAAGGTGTGGGGGACTCCGCAGGGCCCCTTGACCCGATCGACTCCGGAGGCGCCATCCGTGCATGTCCTGTCCGCACTCGTCATCATCCTGGGCCTCGCCGCCGCCGTCCTGGCCGTGACGTGGCGGCGTGAGCGCCGCGCCCGACGCGAGATCGAGGCGGACGCCGCGGTGCTCGGCGCCGATCTGCACAACGTCCTGACCAACCTGAGCAGCGGGCTGGTGATGATCGACCGGCGCGGGATCATCCAGCGGCTGAACCCGGCGGCCGAGGCCATCCTGCAGGTGGACGCGGTCGAGGTCCTCGAACGCGCCGTCACCGACGCCTTCGAACCGGGTCTGCACGGCTTCACCAGCGTGCTGGTCCACGTGCTCGCCTCCGGGGAGCCCGAGCTGCGCCGTGAGGTGCGGGTGAACCAGGACGATGGTCCATCCCTGCCCGTGGGCGTCAGCGCCACGCCCGTACACGACCGCGACGGCGTGCTGACCGGCGCGGTGGCCGTCTTCCAGGACCTCTCCGAGATCAACGCCATGCGCGACCGCGTCCGCGAGGCCGACCAGATGGCGGCCGTCGGCGAATTGTCGGCGGGCATCGCCCACGAGATCCGCAATCCCCTGGGGAGCATACGCGGCAGCGTGGAGATCCTGGTGGGCGAGCTCGAGCTCGACGGGGAGGAGCGCAAGCTCCTGGAGCTGATCCTCAAGGAGAGCCATCGGGTCACCGACATCATCACCGACTTCCTCGCCTTCGCGCGCACCCGTCCGGCGCGGCCGCGGCTGATGGAGCTGCGGCCCTTCCTGGAGGACGTGGCCCTGCAGGTGGAGGTACAGGTGCGCGACCGCGGGGGAGAGGTGGCCGTGACCCACGCCGTCGAGCCCGACGACATGCTGATCCAGATGGACGCGGAACAGATGCAGCAGGTGCTGCTCAACCTGTGTCTGAACGCCCTGGAGGCCATGGACTACGCCGGTCGCCTGGACCTGCGCGCCGAACTGGACGACCTCAACACGACCTGCCGGCTGATGGTGACCGACACGGGGCCCGGCGTGCCCGAGGAATCGCTCGCCGAGATCTTCAAGCCCTTCGTCACCGGCCGCAAGGGCGGCACGGGGCTGGGCCTGTCGGTGGTCAAGCGCATCGTCCACGACCACGGCGGACAGGTGGAGGTGAGCCGGCCCGACACCGGCGGCAGCGCCTTCTCCGTGGTGCTGCCCCTGTGCCGGGAGTCGTCGGGGTGCGTGGAGCCGGAGACCGCCTGCCTGACCGGCGCGTGATCCCCCGTACGGCGGCCCAACGGGCCATCTGGCACGCGATTGGCGCTGGTTGCAAACTGCCCGCGCACTTGCCGGCCGGATCGGTTTCCTGGCCTTTCGTCCTCAAGAAACTTGCATTCTGACCGAAACCAGACCAGAACGGGCCGCCGTGCGCGGCGCCATCAAACGCGTAGAGCAAGGAGCGCCATCTCATGCAGGACAAGCGGATCCTGGTCGTGGACGACGAAGAGTCGATGTGCCAATACCTGTCGATCCTCCTGGGCAAGGAGGGGTACGAGGTCGTCACGGCCGGCTCGGGCGCCGAGGCGCTCGCGCTGATGGAGCAGGCGCCCTTCGACGTCGTGCTGAGCGACATCCAGATGCCCAAGCTGGACGGCATCCAGCTCCTGAAGGGCATCAAGGCCATCGATCCCGAGACGCCGGTGATCATGCTCACGGCCTACGCCAGCGAGCAGTCGGCCATCGACGCCGTGAACCTCGGCGCCTATTCCTACCTGCAGAAGCACTGCAAGAACGACGAGATCAAGGTGGCCGTGCGCAACGCCCTGCAGCTGCGCAGCGCCCGCAGCGAGACCATCCAGCTGCGCCGCGAGCTGACGCGCAAGGCGGTCGACAACAAGATCATCGGCCAGAGCATGCGCATGCAGTCGGTCTACAAGATGATCGACAAGATCAGCGCCACGCCCGCGACCATCCTGATCACCGGCGAGAGCGGCACCGGCAAGGAGCTCATCGCCCGGACCATCCACGACCGCAGCGAGCGCGCCAAGGATCCCTTCGTGGCCATCAACTGCGGCGCCATCCCCGAGACCCTGCTGGAGAGCCAGCTCTTCGGCCACGTCAAGGGCTCGTTCACCGGCGCCGACCGCGACCACGACGGCTTCTGCCGACAGGCCGAGGGCGGCACCATCTTCCTGGACGAGATCGGGGAGACCCCCCACGCCATCCAGATCAAGCTGCTGCGCATGCTGCAGGAGCGCGAGATCTATCCGGTGGGCTCGAGCAAGGCGGTCAAGGTGGACCTGCGCGTGATCGCCGCCACCAACCGCAACCTGGAGCAGGAGGTGGGCGCGGGCAACTTCCGCACCGACCTGTTCTACCGTCTCAACGTGATCCCCATCGACCTGCCCGCCCTGCGGGACCGGCCCGACGACATCCCCCTGCTCTGCGACCACTTCCTGCGCCGCTACTGGTCCGAGTACCCGGGCACCGTGGGCTCGGCGGTCGCCGACGCGACCATGCGCCTGCTGCTGCGCTACGACTGGCCAGGCAACGTGCGGGAGCTGGAGAACGTCATCGAGCGGGCCTGCATCATCCGCGAGTCGGACCTGATCGGTCCCGCCGACCTGCCGCCGGTCATCTGCGACCCCGCCGGCGAGAGCGCCGGGCCGGGCGCCCTGATCGGCAGCCACGTTCCCCTCGAGGAGGTCGAGCGGGCCCACATCCGCAAGGTCCTCGACAGCGTGGGCGGCCACAAGAAGCGGGCGGCCGAGATCCTCGACATCAACCCGTCGACCCTCTACCGCAAGCTCCTGCGCTACAGCGCCGAGGTGGACGGGGAGATGGAGACGGAGACGCTAGAGTACGACGAGGCCGACCTCGTCGGCGCCGGCATCGACGACTAGTTCGGCATCGGCACGAGACGCGGCCGCGGGCATGTGTTGCCCGCGGCCGCGTCCTTCGTTATGCTCCCGACTCGACGAACGGGAGTGTCCATGTGGTTGTCCCTGATCGGTTTCATGGCCAGCGGCAAGAGCACCGTGGCGCGTGAGCTCGCCGAGCGCGCGCTGCTGGAGGTGTGCGACCTCGACGTCGCGATCGAGGCCGCGGCCGGCGCGCGCGTGGCGGAGATCTTCGCCGACGAGGGAGAGGCCGCCTTCCGCCGACGCGAGCTCGCCGCGCTCGAGGCCCTGCCGGCCGGGGAGGACCTGGTGGTGGCCTGCGGCGGCGGCGTCGTCGAGACGCCCGCCGCCTGCGACCTGC
>CAZSNA010000068.1:0-19489 GCA_964607825.1 uncultured Fibrobacteraceae bacterium
CGCCGTCGCGCGCAGCCCGCGCCTGGGCGGGACGGTCGCCGCGGTGGGCGACGCCGCGGCCCTCGCCGTCCCCGGCGTGCGAAGCGTGATCCGACTGGACGACCGCGTGGCCGTGGTGGCCGACGACACCTGGAGCGCCTTCAAGGGGCGCGACGCCCTGCACGTCGAGTGGAGCGGCGGCGAGACCGGTCACGAGACCGGCGCCTACTGGGACCTGATGGCCGAGGCCGCCGGCACAGAAGGCCGGCACGCCCGCGACGACGGCGACGTGGAGGCGGGCCTGGCCGGCGCCGCCCGGACGCACGAGGCCGACTACCGGCTGCCGTTCATCTCCCACGCCGTCATGGAGCCCTCGAGCTGCCGGGCCCATGTCCACGACGGCGTCTGCGAACTGACCGGCCCCACGCAGTCGCCCTCCTGGGTCGTCCGCGACGTGGCGCGCGCCCTGGGGCTGCAGATGGGCCAGGTGCGCATGGACTCCATCTACGTGGGCAGCGCCTTCGGCCGCCGACTGTTCCCCGACGTCTTCGTGGAGGCCGCGCGGATCTCGCGGGAGCTCGGCGGACCGGTCCAGACGGTCTGGACCCGGGAGGACGAGATGCGCCACGCGTTCTACCGGCCGGCCAGCCTGCACCGCCTGCGGGCGGGACTCGACGCCGACGGCCGGCTGGTCGCCTGGCACCACAAGATCGTCACGCCCTCGATCGGGGATCAGCACTTCCCGGATCCGCGCCGCTCCGGACCCGACGAGGGCGCCATGCGCGGCAACACGGACGTGGACTACGCCCCGTCCCACTTCCGGGCCACCCACGTCCACGTACCGCCGCCGCTGCGGCTGGGCTACCTGCGCTCGGTCTACGACGCGCAGAACGCCCTGGCCGGCGAGTGCTTCCTGGACGAGCTGGCCGCCGCCGCGGGACGCGACCCGCTGGAGTTCCGCCTGGACGTGCTGCCCGCCGACTCGCGCCTGCGCCGCGTGCTGCAGGAGGCGGCCGCGCGCGCCGGCTGGCCGGAACCGAGCCGGCCGGGACGCTCCGTCGGGATCGCCGGCCACGCCTGCTTCGGCAGCGTGGGCGCCCAGGTGGCCGAGGTGTCGGTGGAGGGGGGACGGCTGCGGGTGCACCGCGTGGTGAGCGTGCTCGACCCGGGCTTCGCCGCGAACCCCGACGCCGTGCGCGCCCAGATGGAGGGCGGCGTGGCCATGGGCCTGAGCATCCTGCTGCGCGAGCGGATCACGTTGCGCGACGGCGCGGTGGTCGAGGGCAACTTCGACGTCTACGAGCCGCTCCGCCTGCCGGAGATGCCCGCGGTCGAGTGCCACATCCTGGAGAGCGAGCACGAGATCGGCGGGGTGGGGGAACCGGTGCTGCCGCCCACGGCGCCGGCGGTGCTCAACGCGGTGTTCGCGGCGACGGGACGACGGATCCGCGAGTTGCCCATCGAGGGGCGGCTGGAAGGCTGATCGGGGCGAAGGAAACGGGCCGGGCGGAGCCCGGCCCGATCAGACGCCGCTCACCGCCGCCGGGCGAGAAGGACAGGCAGGATATCCCTTCCCGCTTCGGCGACGATGGAGCGGACGTCGTCGATGAGGCCGGGTTCGATCCCCCAGCCTTCGAGTCGTACGACGGCGGCCTCGGCCCGGGCGCGATCCGCGTCGGGCGCGGCCATGTGGACCACCTCGTCTGCGGCGTGGACCGCGCGCACCATGTCCAGCGCGGCGCCGTCGTAGTCCACATCGTGGTGATGGGCGGCGGCTGTCACGATCTCCTCGGGCAGCTGCCACTGTTCCAGGATCTCGCCGCCCAGCGCCGCGTGGTCCACGCCCACCAGGCGACGCTCCAGCGCGCAGTCCACGATCTCGCCGTCCGCCTCCCGACCCATGTCGAAATCCCGGACGATGGCGTCGTCGAGCATGAGCTTGCCGATGTCGTGGAGGATGCCGGCGGTGAAGGCGCGCTCGCGCTGCCCGTCCGCCCCCAGCGCGCTGCAGAACCGCTGGGACGCATAGGCCACCGCGAGGCTGTGATGCCACAGCACGTCGGAGGTGGTGCGATAGCCGCGCATCTCGCGGGAGAACATGGGCTCGAGGCAGACGATGAACGCGATGCGCGCGAAGTTCAGGTTGCCCACGCGCACCAGGGCCTCGCGCACCGTCCCGATCTCGCGGTTGCCGGCGAAGAGGCAGGAGTTGCAGACGCGCAGCAGGCTGGCGGTCAGCTCGGGATCGTATTCCACGGTGGGCAGCAGCACGTCGGCGCCGACGGTCGGATCATCGAGCACCCTGAGCAGGGTCGCAGGGGTGTCCGGATTGACGGCGAGATCCTGCGCGCCCTCGAGCAGTTGTGTTCTGGTTTGCATGGCTGTTTCCCGCGCGACCGAGTCGCCTTGTAGGTGTTACACCTGACAGAGGTATCAGTGTTTTCCGTATTCGTCCAGTAAGGAATTTCCTTAAGTGATTTGTGTTTTACTGATAATAAAATGGATTATACAAGCTCAAATGATCTGATCGACCCGAAATAGCGAATATCCGCTGACAGGACCGGGTTAGAGCCCTCGAGCGTGATGCGAAGCCGCGATTGTCTGTCGCCGCGGCGGCCGCTATGCTGCCCGGGATACCCTCCACTTCCGCCCGGGAGCCGCCATGAGACGCCTCATCCTGTCCGTTCTGCTCGCTCTCGCCTGCGCTTGCGCCGCGACCGCCGCCGACCGCGTCACCGGCCGCACCTTCGCCACCCGCTCGGAGGTGATCGCGCCCCGGGCGATGGCCTGCACCAGCCAGCCCCTGGCCACGCAGATCGCCCTGGACATCCTGAAGGCCGGGGGCACGGCCGTGGACGCGGCCATCGCCGCCAACGCCGCGCTGGCCCTGATGGAGCCGACGGGCTGCGGAATCGGCGGCGACCTGTTCGCGATCGTGTGGGATCCGGAGTCCGGCCGGCTCCACGGACTCAACGCCAGCGGCCGTTCCCCGCGCGGACTCGAGCTGGAGGAATTCGAACGTCGCGGCCTGGAGCACGTGCCGCCCTACGGACCGCTGCCGGTGTCGGTGCCCGGCTGCGTGGACGGGTGGTTCGAACTGCACGACGAGTTCGGCCGGCTCCCCATGTCGGACCTGATGGCCCCGACGGTGCGCTACGCCCGCGAGGGCTTCCCCGTCTCCGAGCTGATCGCCCACTACTGGAATCTGAGCGTGCCGAGCCGCATCGGGTACCCGGGTTTCCGCGAGGCCTTCACGCGCGACGGCCGCGCCCCGGCCAAGGGCGAGATGTGGACCAGCCCCATGCTGGCGAACACGCTCGAGCGCCTCGGGCGAGAGGGCCGCGACGTGTTCTACCGCGGCGACATGGCGCACACCATCGCGAAGACCGTGCAGGACGCCGGCGGCTTCCTCGCCTACGAGGACATGGCGGCCCATCGGAGCGAGTGGGTCGAGCCCGTCTCGACCACCTACCGCGGCGTGGAGGTCTGGGAGCTGCCGCCCAACGGCCAGGGCATCGCCGCGCTGCAGATCCTCAACCTGCTCGAGGGCTATGACGTGGCGGACATGGGCTTCGGCAGCCGCGCGTACATCCACGCCTTCGTGGAATCGAAGAAGCTGGCCTTCGAGGACCGGGCGAAGTTCTACACGGACCCCGAGTTCGCGCACGTGCCGGTCGCCGGCCTGATCTCCAAGGCCTACGCCGACGAGCGCCGCGCCCTGATCGACCCCGACCGCGCCGCGCGCCGCGTCGACGCCGGCCACCCCGCCCTGTACGAGGGCGACACCGTCTACCTGACCGTCGCCGACGAGGCCGGCCTGATGGTCTCGCTGATCCAGAGCAACTACCGCGGCATGGGCAGCGGCGTCTGCCCCGAGGGGCTGGGGTTCTGCCTGCAGGACCGCGGGGAGCTGTTCAGCCTGAAGCGCGGCGAAGCGAACGTCTACGCGTCGGGCAAGCGGCCCTTCCACACCATTATCCCCGCCTTCGCCACGCGCGACGGCGAGCCCTGGCTGAGCTTCGGCGTGATGGGCGGCGCCACCCAGCCCCAGGCCCACGCGCAGATCATCGTCAACCTGGTGGACTTCGGCATGAACCTGCAGGAGGCGGGGGACGCGCCGCGGATCCTGCATACCGGGTCGAGCGAGCCGACCGGGACGGTGATGACCGACGGGGGCGTCGTCAGCCTGGAGACGGGGATCGACTACGAGGTGCGGCGGGGGTTGACGGAGATGGGGCATCGGGTGCAGGTGAACGTGGGGTCGTTCGGGGGGTATCAGGCGATCATGCTCGATGCGGAGCAAGGGGTGTATTACGGAGCGAGCGAGTCGCGGAAGGATGGGCAAGCGGCGGGGTACTAGATCGTCGTCGGCGCGTCGATCATTTCCGCCCGGCCGGCGTTCTTAACCGCATAACTGAACCCCGGCTGTATCGCACACCCCCCCACGCGCCCATCCCGCCTTAGCGCGATATACCCCACCTGCAGCCCCTCCGACGGCTCGTGCGTCCTCATGATCCGCTCCAGCGCGTCGCGGCACGCCGCCTCCGGCCCCATCCCCCGCCGCATGTTCTCCACCACCAGGAACGACCCGCAGGTCCGCAGCACCGCCTCGCCCAGCCCGGTGGCGCAGGCCGCGCCCACCTCGTCGTCCACGAACAGCGCCGCGCCGATCACGGGCGAGTCGCCCACGCGGCCGGGCAGCTTCCACATCATGCCGCTGGTGGTGCAGGCGCCGGCGAAGTCGCCGCGGGCGTCGATGGCGAGCATGCTGATGGTGTCGTGGGCCTCGGCGTTGGCCTCGGGGCGATAGACGCCGCTCTCGGCCCGCCAGGCGCGCCAGACGGCCTCGGCCTCGGGGGTGAGCAGATCCTGCTCGGGGAAGCCCTGTTCGAGGGCGAAGGCCTTCGCCCCCTCGCCCACCAGCATGACGTGGGGCGTGCGCTCCATCACCGCGCGCGCGACCGCCGCCGCGTGGACCACGTCCTGCAGGCCGGCCACCGAACCCGCGCGGCCGCGGTGGTCCATGACGCAGGCGTCCAGGCTGACGACGCCGTCGCGGTCGGGGTAGCCGCCCAGGCCCACGTAGTGGTTGTCGGGGTCGGCCTCGGCCAGGGCCACGCCGTCGACCACGGCGTCCAGGGCCGGGGCGCCGGCGGACAGGCGCGCCCAGGCCGCCTCGTTGGCCACCGCGCCGAAGCCCCAGGTGGAGACCACCAGGGGGCCGTCGGTACGCTTGGCGCAGGCGGCGCCGCCGAGGGAGAGCGCGGCCGTACCCAGCGCGGCCGTCTTCAGGAAGTCGCGTCGATCGATCATGCCGGCCTTTCCGGGCTGGAGGGAACCGTCACCTCGGGTTAGGGTACTCTCCGGATCCGCAACCCTCAACGGGAGAGACGTCATGACCCGCTGGATCTGGATCACGCTGCTGTTCGCGACCGTCGCCGCCGCCCAGCCCCTGCCCCGCCCCGCCATCGAGTTCGAGCCGCGCGGCTATCTCTGCCTGCGCGCCGACCGCCCCGTGGTGATCGACGGCGTGCTGGACGACTGGGACTGGAAGGACGCCCCCTGCAGCGGGCGCTTCGTCGACATCGAGGGCGCCCATATGCCCCTGCCCTGGTACGAGACCACCGTCCGCATGCTCTGGGACGACGAGTACTTCTACTTCGGCGCCGAGCTGGTCGAACCGAACCTGTGGGCCACCCTGACCGAGCGCGACGCGATCATCTACCACGACAACGATTTCGAGATCTTCCTCGACCCGGACGGCGACACCCACGACTACTTCGAGCTGGAGATCAACGCCCTGAACACCGTCTGGGACCTGTTCCTCGAGCGGCCCTACCGCGACGGCGGACCGGCCGTCCACGAGTGGGACATCGAGGGCCTGCGCACCGCCGTCGCCCTGGACGGCACCCTGAACGACCCGACCGACCACGACGGCGGCTGGACCGTGGAGATCGCCATCCCCTGGGCCGCCTTGGCCGAACGGGCCGGCGTCGCGTGCCCGCCCCGCGACGGCGACCGCTGGCGCGTGAACTTCTCGCGCGTGCAGTGGCGGCTGGCGGTCGACGCGGGCCGCTACGTCAAGCTGGAGATGCCCGAGTTCAACTGGGTGTGGTCCCCCCAGGGCGTGATCAACATGCACTACCCGGAGATGTGGGGCGTGGTGGAGTTCAAGGACCTGGGCATCACGACCGACCCGCGGGTCGAGCCCGACCGGGTCGAGCGCGCCGGCTGGGCCCTGCGCCAGGCCTACTACGCCCAGCAGGAATATCGGCACGCGCACGGGGAGTACACGTCGTTCAGCCTGCACCTGGACATGGACACCGGCGACATGGACCGGACCTGGCTCGGCCTGTCGCCGCGGCTGACGGCCGAGGACGATACGTTCACCGCGACCCTGAGGGTGACCGGACGCGGCGACCTCGTCATCGACCACACCGGCCGGCTGTGGTGGGCGGACGACTAGGCTCTACTCGTAGTACTGCTTCACGTCGCCCCAGCGCTCGCTCCCGTCCGGGATGGGCTCGCCGCAGCAGGTGGTCGTCACGCTGATGGGCAGGCCGCCCGGGAATCCGCCGTCGATCATGTCCTCCCAACCCGCGCCCACGTCGCGCCAGGCCGAGCAGGCCTCCCCCGGCGCCACCTTGTCGATGCCCGTGTCGGACTGGGTGTAGGGAATCTCCACCGTCCCGGTCAGGGCCAGCACCTCGACGACCAGGAAGTAGGTCTCGTTCTTCAGGGCGCACTGGAAGGCGCTGGGGATGGAGATCGTGTACAGGTCCCGTCGCTCGACGGGCTCCGCGAGGAACAGCTCTGACGAGGCGAGCAGCTGGCCGGGGGTCGGACACTCCGGCGTCCCGGCGTCGTCGTGCAGGTGGGCGCGCAGCATGAGGCCCGCCCCGGCCTCGAGATAGAGCCGGACCGCCATGTCCTCGATGCGCACCCCGGGCGTGCAGCTGCAGACGGCGGCCATGGGATCGACGAAGTGGGCGAAGCGCGCCGTCTCGACGATCCAGCCCGCGTCGTAGGAGCCGACGGACTCCTGGTTGCCGAGCACGCAGTCCTGCGCCGTCGCGGCGAGAGGCAGGGCCAGGGAGAGCAGAAGCAGGTGGATGAGATATCGCATGACGGTCCCTCCTGTTGAAGCCTCATGGCTCGGGCAGGGCGAGGTCCCGGGCGGATACCAGGTCGCTTTCAGGTGGGCGATGGGTCGTTCAGAAAAACGGTCGCGGCGGGGTGGTGGGGATCCCGCGTGTCATGAGCGCATGATACCAGAAGGAACAGGACGTCACAGCAGATTTCTGGAGGGCCGACCCGTTCTCGACCCCGGGCCCCGCGCCGGGTATGCTGCCCGGGTTCCGCACCCTCGCCCCGGAGGCCGTCTGCATGACACCCCTGGACTGGAGCCTCGTCGCCGCCATGCTGGCGGTCATGCTCGCCGGGCTGTGGCTGAGCCGCGGCGCCATGCGCGGCGTGGCCGACTTCCTGGCCGCCGGCCGCAGCGCGGGGCGCTACGTGCTGACCGTGGCGACAGGCCTGGCCGGCCTCGGCGCCATCACCATCGTCGCCAACCTCGAGATGAACTACGTGGCCGGCTTCTCCATGGCCTGGTGGGAGCTCTCGATGCGCGTGGTGCTGATGGTGATCGCGGTGTCGGGCTGGGTGGTGTACCGCTTCCGCGAGACGCGCTGCCTGACCCTGGCCGAGTTCTTCGAGCGGCGCTACTCGCGGCGGTTCCGGGTCTTCGCCGGGCTGCTGGCCTGGATCAGCGGCATCGTCAACTTCGGCATCTTCCCGTCGGTGGGCGCGCGTTTCTTCATCCACTACTGCGGACTGCCCGACGAGGTGCTGGGCCTGCCCACATACGCGGTCACCATGTTCGGGCTGATCTCCCTGTCGCTGCTGTTCGTGTTCGTCGGCGGGCAGGTGAGCGTGATCGTGACCGACTTCATCCAGGGCCTGTTCGTCAACATCGTGTTCATCTGGCTGGTGCTGCACCTTATGACCCAGGTGTCGTGGGACCAGATCTACGCCGCGCTGGGCACCGCGCCCGAGAACGCCAGCCTGATCAACCCCTTCAAGACCTCCCACGTGGCGGACTTCAACTTCTGGTACTTCCTGATCGGCGTGGGCATCGTGATCTACGGGCCGCTGTCGTGGCAGGGCACCCAGGGCTACAACGCTTCGGCCCGCGACGCCCACGAGGCCAAGATGGGCACCGCCCTGGCCCTGTGGCGCACCTTCCCCCAGTTCCTGGCGCTGTTCTTCGTGCCTGTGGTGGCGTACACGGTGATGCATCACGGCGACTTCGCCGGGGTGCGCGCCGTGGTCGAGGCCGGGCTGAGCGGCGCGGAGACCGACGCCATCGCCAGCCAGCTCCGCGTGCCGCTGGTGCTGATGGAGATGCTCCCGGTGGGCCTGCTCGGCGCCTTCGCCGCGGTGATGATGGCCGCGTTCGTCTCGACCCACGACACGTACCTGCACTCCTGGGGCAGCATCTTCATCCAGGACGTGGTGATGCCGTTCCGCAAGACGCCGCTGTCGCCGAAGGCCCACCTGCGCGTGTTGCGCCTGTCCATCGTGGGCGTGGCGCTGTTCATCTTCCTGTTCTCGCTGCTGTTCACCCAGACCGACTACATCATGATGTTCTTCGCCATCACCGGGGCCATCTTCACCGGCGGCTCGGGCGCGGTGATCATCGGCGGGCTCTACTGGCGGCGCGGCACCGCGGCCGGAGCCTGGGCCGCGCTCTGCGTCGGCTCTGGACTGGCGGTGACGGGCATCGTGCTGCAGCAGGTCATGGACGACTTCCCCCTCAACGGCCAGGTCATGACGGCCATCAGCATGGGCGGCGCGGTGCTGGCCTACGTGCTGGGCTCGTTGCTGAGCCGGCAGACGCCTCCGGATCTCGACAAGCTGTTGCACCGCGGCGAGTGGCGTGTGGACGAGGACCACGAACGCGTCGAGTCCCTCCCAACACGCGGCTGGAGGATGCTGGGCATGGGCAAGGAGTTCTCCCGCGGGGATCGGGTGATCTACCTGGCGACCTACACGTGGATCCTGGGCTGGTTCGCGGTCTTCGTGGTCGGCACGGTGTGGAACCTGACGAGCCCGGTGGACGACGGCTGGTGGCAGGGCTTCTGGAAGGTGTTCGTGGGCATGCACGCGGTGCTGGCGGTGGTGGTGACGGCGTGGCTGGGACTGGGCGGCCTGCGGGACGTGAAGGCGATGCTGATCCGGCTGCGGACCATGGGCCAGTCCACCGAGGACGACGGGTTCATCCGACGCGAACCGGAACGGGAGTGACATGCTGCACGTCTACGTCGACGCCGACGCCTGCCCCGTGAAGGACGAGGTCTACCGCGTGGCCGAGCGCTACGACCTGCCGGTCACGCTGGTCGCCAACGACTGGATGCGCTACCCCGGCGGCGGACGCGTGAAGCTGGTCGTGGTGGAGAAGGGCCTGGACGAGGCCGACGACTGGATCGCCGAACACGTGGAGACCGACGACATCGTGATCACCGGCGACATCCCGCTGGCCGCGCGCTGTCTCGACGCGGGCGCGCGGGTGCTGGGCCATTCGGGCCGCCCGTTCACGTCGGAGAACGTCGGCGACGCCCTGGCGACGCGGCAGCTGCTCAAGCAGCTCCGGGAGCAGGGCATGATGGGGGGCGGGCCGCCGCCCTTCGACAAGAAGGACCGCTCGCGCTTCCTGCAGCAGCTCGACCAGATGGTGAACGCCATCAAGCGGGGTTGAGTCGGCGAGCCTGGAATAGCTATCCACATGTGTGACATAACGATACGCGCACTCCATTTATATTTTAAAATATATCGACATATTTAAATTTATAACCTACCTTGAATCCCATGGAACCGAGATCCCCCATGCAGGCCGCGAGCCCCGACCAGATCGCCGCCATCGCCTCGCCCCTGAGGATGGAGCTGCTCGGCCTCTTCACGCACACCGAATCCCTGGCCGTCGCCGACATGGCCGATCTCATGGGGCGCCCGGCGGGCTCGCTCTACTACCACGTCGAGATCCTCGAGTCGGTCGGCCTGCTCGAGCGCTGCGGGAAACGCCCCAAGGGGAAGCGTTTCGAGACGCTCTTCCGCATCGCCGCGAGCCGGATCGATGTGACCCCGGCGGCGGACGACCCCGAGGCCGTCAAGCAGACCGTGAAGATCATGGCCGCCGCGTTCCGCATGGCGGAGCGCGAGCTCGACGCGGCGCTCCGGGATCCGTCCCGCGTGACGGACGGTCCCGGCCGCAACCTGCTCGCCACCCATCTGCACCTGAGGCTGTCCCCCGACAAGCTGGCCGAACTCAACGACCACCTGCGGACCATCGAGAAGCTGCTCTCCCCGGATCCAGCAGTCCCCGCGGAGCCCGCCCCCGACGACCAGCACCTGTCCCTGACCCTGGCGCTGCTGCCCATCAAGGGCCGAAACAAACCCGAAGAACCGTGAGGTACGCGACATGAACGCCGCCGCACTCGACCTGTTCGCCCTGATCCTGATCGGCACCCTCGCCGTGGCGACCCCGCTGCTCGGCACCTGGGACTTCCGGCGCCTGGTCCGCAAGCTGGCCGCGGGCGACACCGACGCCCGACGCCGCTGGTACATCTGGACGATCGCCATCGAGTGGGGACTCCTGATCCTGTTTCTCGGCTGGTGGTTCCTGATGGGACGCGAGGCGTCGCCCCTGGGCCTGGCCCCCGCCGCCTCGGGCTGGCAGTGGCTGGCCGTCGGGCTCGGCACGGCCGGCGCGGTAGGCCTGGTGTTCCAGATGATCCTGGTCCTGGGCAAGCCGGATCAGCTGGAGAAGCTCGAGGGACAACTGGGTGACCTGCGCGCGATCATCCCGCACACGCCCCGTGAGGAGCGGCTCTTCGTCCTGATCTCCATCACGGCCGGGATCTGCGAGGAGATCCTCTACCGCGGCCTGCTGATGGCCGTCCTGGTCGCGGCGATGGGGACCTGGCCCGCCGTGTTCGCGAGCTCGGTGATCTTCGGGGCCGGCCACGCCTACCAGGGCTGGGCGGGCGTCGGCAAGACCGCCGGAGTGGGGCTGGTCATGGCGTTGCTGACGGTGTTCAGCGGGTCGGTGTTCGTCGCGATCCTGCTGCACACGATGATCGATGCGACGAGCGGGCGGATGATGGGGGCGGCGGTGCGGCAGGCGGGGGAGCGCCCCACCGAGGCATGAAACACCTGACACCCGGTTTACACGTGTAAAGAACCGATACGACACGACGAGCGGAGACATCATGCAAAAGACCATCGCCCTCACCGGCACCACCCGCGGCCTCGGCCGCGCCCTCGTCGACCGCTTCGCCGAGTCCGGCCACACCGTCCACGGCTGCGGCCGCTCCTCCGACCAGGTGGCCGCCCTGAGCGAGTCCCACCCCGCCCCCCACTCCTTCACCGCCCTCGACATCTCCGACCCCGCCGCCGTCGAGTCCTGGGCCGCGACCCTCCCCGCCCCGCCCGACCTCCTGATCAACAACGCCGCCCTCATGAACACCCCTGCCCCCTTATGGGAGGTGCCCGCCGACGAGTTCGCCCGCCTGATGGACGTGAACGTCGACGGCACCCTCAACGTGATCCGCGCCTTCGCGCCGGGCATGATCACCCGCGGCTCGGGCGTGATCGTCAACCTCAGCTCGGGCTGGGGACGCGCCACCGCGCCGGAGGTCGGCCCCTACTGCGCGAGCAAGTGGGCCATCGAGGGGCTGACGCGCTCGCTGGCCCAGGAGCTGCCGGCGGGGCTGGCGGCGGTGTCGCTCAACCCGGGCGTCATCGACACCGAGATGCTGCGGGAATGCTGGGGCGACGGGGCCGCGGGCTATCCCTCGCCGGAGGACTGGTCGCGGACCGCCGCGCCGTTCCTGCTCTCGCTGGGGCCGCAGCACAACGGGCAGGCGTTGACCGCGCCGTGACAGACTCGATTGACACGTGTAAAGTCGGGCCGTCCTGAACACGGAGGCCCTCATGCGCCCGACCCTAGTTCTCGCCCTGATCGCGTTCGTCGGCTGTGGCTCCCGCGTCGAGCCCCCCGCGCCGACGGTCGTCGCCCTCTACGACGACGTGACCGTCCACTTCACCCCCGAGCAGCCCGACCGTCATGACACGCCCTTCGCCGCCGCGCGCGACAACGGTCGCGTCGTGGCGACCTACCGCGAGTTCCCGCCGACGGCCGGCCGCCCCCGCGTGACCGCCGTGCTGAGAGTCCGTCCCATCGTGCAGGACGCGCGCAGCGTGGTGGACCGCTGGGACCGGGCGGGTCACGTGGCGCTCATCAAGCCGGGCCTGGCGCCGATCGAGATGATCAAGTTCATGACCGCCTACGGCGGACCCATCGAGCACGAGGTGGACGTCACCCACCTGGCGCCGCTGCTCGCGGGCCACTGCGGATTCGAGCTGTTCATCGACACCTGGGTCACTCCGGCCTGGCACGTGGACGTGGAGCTGGTCTTCACGCCCGGCGGCGGGACCGCCGCGCCGAGCTGGACCCGCGGGCTGTTCTTCCCCGACGGCGGGCTGAAGGCCGAGACGCCCGAGGCGTCGGCGACGGTGACGATCCCCGAGGGGACGCGGCGCGCCGCGCTGTACGTGATGGTCTCCGGCCACTGCACCGACGGCCGCGACGCCGACGAGTTCGTCACCAAGGACAACGTGATCCTCGTCGACGGCGTGGAAGTGCACCGCTTCCGTCCCTGGCGCGACGACTGCGGCGAGCTGCGGGCGATCAACCCCTACTGCGCCCGCTGGTCTGACGGATCGTGGAGCAGCGACTACAGCCGCAGCGGCTGGTGTCCGGGCGATGTGGTTGAGCCGACGGTGGTGGACCTGGGCGCGTGGCTGACGCCGGGCGAGCACGAGGTGACGTACCGGGTGGAGGGCATCCGGCCCGAGGACGCCGACGGGCACCTGGGCTACTGGCGCGTGTCGGCGTCGTTGAGCGGGTGGAAGTGAGCCGACTCAGTCCTCGATCGGACCGAGCGCCTCGAGCAGCGGTTCGAGCTGCGCCCCGTATCGCTTCCACCGTCCCACCGACGACCCGTAGACCTTGCGCTTGACCTGCAGCGAGCTGGCCGTCAGCACCGAGCGGTCCTGCCGGTGGAACTCCAGGCAGCGCTCGTCCCAGTCGAGACCGCAATGGGCCAGCAGCCGTCGGCTGACGCCCTCCTGGTCGGCGATCAGATCCTCGTAGCGTACATCCAGCGGCGGCGTGGGCAGGGCCTGCGCCCAGTGCGCCATCAACCGCTCGTACTGGCGATAGTAGAGGCCGAGGGTGCGCAGGTCGTTCTTGTAGGCGTGCCCGCTGCGGAAGACCTGCGTGAAGATGGAGACGCAGGTGTCGCGCGGGTCGCGACGGCAGTGGATCACGCGGGCGTTGGGGAACATGAGCGCGATCAGCCAGAGGCTCTTGAAGTTGTGGGGCATCTTGTCGGTGACGCGGGCCGCGTCGGGCGACTGCTGTTCGAGGCCGCCGAGATAGTGCTGCGCGGCGGCGGCGGCGTGGTCGGCCGTCAGCGCCCGCCAGCGCTCCGGCAGCATGTCCAGGTAGTCCGGCCTGTCCTTCAGCCCCTCGACCTTCATCCGGATCCCGCCCAGCAGCTTCAGCTCTCCCGCCGCGTAGCAGTCGGGATGGCTGCCCAGGATGGACTCGACGAGCGTCGTGCCGGAGCGGGGCATGCCGACGATGAAGACGGGCCGCTCCGTGGAGTCGCCCCAGCCGGCGCGCTGCGCGAAGAACTCCCGATCCAGGTTCTCCATGCGGGCGCTCGTCTCCCGCACGTGGGTCTCGAGGTCGTAGGGACCATTTGTGATCTGTTCGCGCAGCCCGTTGGCGACGACGTACTCCGCCATGGCCTCCTCGTGCCGCTCGTCGCGGCGGAGGGTCTCGGCGAGGGCGAAGTGCAGGTCCACCCGATCGTTGATGGGCATCTCCGGACGGTCGAGCGCCCGCAGGACCTCGATGCGGCCCGACTCGGGCGCGCCGCTCTCCACGAGAGACAGGCCGAGATGCGCGGCCGCCAGGGCCGGATCGATCTCCAGCGCCGCGCGATAGCACGTCGCCGCCTCCTCCCGCTCGCCCCGGTCCATGAACAGCTTGCCCATGCTGACGTGGAGGATCTTGTTGCGCGGATCGCCCACCAGCGCCATCCGGAAGCTGGCGAGCGCCTGCTCCGACTGTCCCAGCTCCAGGAAGGCGTTGCCGGTGAAGCGCAGGGTCTCCGTGTTGCGGGGCTCCAGCTTCAGGGCCCGCGAGAAGAGCGTCATGGCCTTGCGGGGACGTCCGTGCTGACGCATGAACTCGCCGTAGTGGTTGAGCGCGTGCACCGAATCGGGCGCCACCTCGAGAGCGCGCTCGAAGCTCTGCCAGGCCGCGCGGATGTCGCCCAGCAGCGCGTGGATCCGACCCTGGACGATCGGGATCTCGACCGACTCGGGCATCAGCCCCGCCGCACGGTCCAGGTGCTCGAGCGCCTGTTTCTGGTCACCGGTATTGAAGAGGATCAGGCCCATCAGGTGATGGACGGGTCCGCTGCCGGGCGCCCGGCGCAGCGCCTTGCGGCAGGCCTTCAGGGCCCCGGGCAGGTCGCCGCGGCCGAAGCGGTCGCGCGCCGATTCGTAGGCGCGCTGCGCGCGGGACGAGTCGTTGGTGACCATTTTTTCGTTCCGGAGTGTCGTGGTTCTGGCCATGGCCCCCGCATCCGCGTGTCGAATGGCGATCAAACACCGGAATCGGCCCATTCGGGCGGATTCCGGGACATCGCGCGGGGACCATGCAACCGTCGTGCCGATCCCCGTCGGCCGATTCAGACGAGCAGCCAGACGATCCAGAAGAGGAGGAAGCGGTAGAGGAAGATCACCGGGAAGACCAGGAACGCCAGCAGCACACCCTGCACCGCCGACGCCACGCGGCCGCGGCCGTAGACCCGTCGTATCGACAGGGCGAGGTAGATCGAACTCAGCGCCAGCGTCAGCAGGATGAGCTGTCTCTCCCCCATCAGGGCGCCGAAGCCCGTGAACTCGTACAGGCCGTAGAGCAGAGCCATCATGGCGATGCTCCCCACCAGCAGGCTGAAGGCGAAGAAGTGCAGCGAGAAGACCAGGTGCCCCACCGCGGGCACGCCCCGTCCCCGCTGCAGGGGCGCGACGCAGAGAGCGAAGAGCGGGATCATGATGATGATCAGCGCGCGCGCCAGCGGTTCGGACTTGGCCTTCCAGGCCGCTTGGTAGATCATGAACTCGGCGCCGCGATCGGCGAGGGTCCGTTCGATCACCGGTCCGGTCAGCTCGCTGTAGACCTGGCGCTCCATGTGGCTGCGCAGGCTCGTGTTGTAGGTGTTGGTCGGCAACAGGGGCTGCACCAGGAAGTAGACCAGGTTGATCGTCAGGAACAGGCGTAGCGGCCGCAGGTAGCGGCGGCGACGGCCCTGGAGATACGCCCGGGTCAACTCGCCGGGCCGCGTCAGCAGCATGCGGAGGGACGGCAGCAGTCCGGCGTCGGTGTCGGTCAGGGTGCGCGCGCCCCGCGCCGCGAACGCGCGCAGGGACAGGTCGGAGGCGTCGAGGACCTTCTCACCGCAGGCGGCGCAGTACGAGCCCCCGACGGGGGCGCCGCAATCGGTGCAGACACGTTTCGTTTCGGACACGCGGACCACGCTCCTTCCCGGAGGCGGCATCATGACACTCGAGCGCATCACCGGCAACCCCATCATCGAGCGCGGCGACATCCCCGACATCCCGCCGGCCTTCGTGGACGTCAGCTCGGTCTTCAATCCGGGCGCCGCCCTGGTCGACGGACGGGTGCTGCTGCTGCTGCGCGTCCAGTCCCGCGGCCGCGAGACCGGACTGGTGCGTGCCTGGAGCCACGACGGACTGCGCTTCCGCGTGGAGGACCGGCTGGTCGAGGTGCGCGGCCTGGAGGACGCGGACTTCGTCGCCCACCACATCTACGACCCGCGTCTGAGCGTGGTGGACGGCGAGCTGATCTGCTGCGTGGCCATCGACACCGACGAGGGCTGCCGCCTCGGCACCGGCCGTCTCGACCCCGAGGGCGACCTGGTCCTGGCGGGCGTCTCGCCCCCGGACGCGCGCAACGGCGTGGTCTTTCCCGAGCGCGTGGGCGGCCTGTGGCTGCGGCTGGAGCGGCCCAACACGGCGACCCGCCCCGGCGCGCCGCTGACCGGCGACACCATCGTGCTCTCCGAGTCGGACGACCTGATCGACTGGACCCCCCGCGGCGAGATCATGCACGGCCGCCCCCGCGGCTGGGACGAGCTCATCGGCGCCGGCCCCCCGCCCCTGAAGACCCGCGAGGGCTGGCTGTGGCTCTACCACGGCGTGGCCACCCACTTCCAGGGCGTGAACGTCTACCAGGCGGGCGCCGCGCTGCTCGCACTGGACGATCCCACGCGGCTGATCGCGCGCACGCGCCGCAACGTGCTGGAGCCGCGCGAGTCCTACGAGCTGTCGGGGCAGGTGCCCAACGTGGTCTTCCCCACCGGCTGGGTCGCCGACGACGTGGACGACGAGGGCTTCGTCGATCTCGACGCCGGGCTGAAGATCTATTACGGAGCCGCCGACACGGTGGTCGGTCTGGCCGAGAGCACCGTCCGCGAACTGCTGAGGGCCTGTCATGACCCGGAGTGACCCGAGCACGGCCTACATCGTCTCCCACACCCACTGGGACCGCGAGTGGTACCAGAGCTGCGCCGAGTTCCGCGTGGACCTGACGCGAGTGGTGGGCAAGGTGCTGAACTGGCTGGAGGCCGACCCGTCGCGCCGCTTCCTGCTGGACGGTCAGGTGGCCGTGCTGGAGGACCACCTGGGCGTGCGCCCCGAGGACGCGCCGCGCGTGAAGGCTCTGACCGAGGCCGGGCGGCTGTCGCTCGGACCGTGGTTCGTGCTGCCGGACGAGTTCCTGGTCTCGGGCGAGTCCCTGGCGCGCAACCTGCTGTTCGGCGATCGCATCGCCCGCGCCCGGGGCGGGCGGATGGACGTGGGGTACATGCCGGACTCGTTCGGGCACGTGGCGCAGATGCCTCAGATCCTGCGCGCGGCCGGGCTGGACTCCTTCGTGTTCGAGCGCGGGTTGGGTGACGAGGCCGAGACGTTGGGACGGCGCTTCACGTGGCGCGGGCCCGACGGCAGCGAGGTGCTGGCGCTCAACCACGTGGAGGGTTATTGCGCCGCCGGGAGCCTGGGCCACGCCGAGCTGTGGCATGCCCACACGCGCCGCGCGGTCGATCCCGAGCTGGCCGTGCGCCGGGTGCGCGAGCTCTTCGCCGCGGGGGCCGAGCGGCCGGGCGGCGATCCCTTCCTGATCAGCAACGGCTGCGATCATTTTCCGCCGCAGCGCGATTTCGACGGGGTGATGGCGGCGCTGCGTGAGGCCTTTCCCGAGACGGAGTTCGTCCACGCGACCCTGGGCGACTTCGTGGACGCTGCACGCGAGGCCGGCCCCGGCGATCGCGTCCGCGAGGGCGAACTGCTCGGCGGCTACGACCGCAACATCCTGTCGGGCGTGTGGTCGGCGCGCACGGAGCTGAAGCAGGCCAACGAGCGCTGCGAGACCTTGCTGGCGGGCGTGGCCGAACCGCTGCTGGCCTATGCGGCTATCGTTCACGGACAACCCTATCCCCGCGGCCTGCTCGCCGACGCCTGGTGCGAGCTGCTGCTCAACCATCCTCACGATTCCATCTGCGGGTGCAGCATCGATCAGGTGCATCGCGACATGGCGCCCCGTTTCGCCATGGCCCGCATGACTGCCGAGCGGCTGTTGCAGCGCGCGCTGGAAGACCTTGCGCCCAGCTTCGGGATCGCCGCGGACGACGATCGCGACACCGCGCTCTGCCTCGCCAATCCCCTGCCCGCACCGAGGCGCGAGGTGATCGACCGCACCGTGGTTCTTCAGCCCTTCGGCTACGGCCCGCTGCGTCTGCTGGACGGGACCGGCGCGGAAGTGCCCTACGAGGTGGTCGAGTCGCGGCGGGTGGAGCGGTTCTGGGGCGTCGACGCCCGCCTGCCCCTGAGCGGCGAGGCCCAGGCCGAGGCCTTCGCGCCCTACGCGGCGCATTTCCCGGCGCGCATGAACCGCGAGGGCGACGAGACCGCCGACACGCGCCTGACGATCCGCTTCGAGGCCGAGCTGCCGCCCTGCGGCCACGCCCTGTACCGGCTGGAGGAGGCCGATCCGGGCGAGGCCCCGGCCGGCTCGGTGCGCGCCGACGGCGACACCCTGGAGAACGACCTCGTCCGCGTGCGCCTGCACCCCGACGGCCGCTTCGACCTGCTCGACAAGCGGAGCGGCCGCCGCTTCCCCGGCCTGGCCGTATGGGAAGACCAGGGCGACGCCGGCGACGAGTACGATTTCCTGCCCGTGGGCGAGGCCGGAACGCCGGAGATCATCCCCGGGACCGTACGGTCGACGGCCACCTCCCTGCGCGGGGAGCTGCGCTGCGATCTCGTCCTGCGTCTGCCCGCGCGCCTGGCTCCCGACCGCCACGCCCGCGCCGACGAATCCGTCGACTGCCTGGCCGCGCTGCGTCTCGGCCTGCGCCACGGCTCACCGCTGGTCGAGCTCCGTCTGGACCTGGACCAGCAGGCCGAGGATCACCGACTGCGGCTGCGTTTCCCCACCCCCCTGCAGACCGGCGCGCTGATCTCCGAGGACCGCTACCTGGTCCAATCTCGGCCGCTCGTCCGGGCCGCGACTCCCGACTGGGCCCAGCCGGCTCCGGCCACCTGGCCCCAGCAGGGCTTCTCCTGCCTGGAGGACGAGCTGGGCGGCCTGGCGGTGTTCAACCGCGGTCTGCCCGAGGTGGAAGGCTTCCGCGACGGCGGCGGCGCCGGCCTGGCCGTCACACTGCTGCGCGCGGTAGGCTGGCTCTCGCGCGACGACATGGAGCCCGCGCGCCACGGCAACGCCGGCCCCACGATCCACACGCCGGAGGCCCAGGGCCTCGGACCGCGCCGCTTCGAGCTGGCCGTGATGCCCTACGCCGGAACGTGGCTGAACGGGGACGTGGCCTGGGCGTCGGACCGCTGGCGGCGACCGCCCCTGATGGTACAGGGCGTGGTGAAGCAGGCCGCGCCGGGCGGCTGGCTGATGCATTGCGAAACGCGGGGGGTGCGGGTGGAAGCGGTCAAGATGAGCGAGGCGCGGGATACGCTGGTGGTGCGAGTGTGCAACCTCCACGCTATGCGAGTGAAGGCTAAGCTTGTGTTCGGACGCATACCCTCTGGCGCCTGGGGTGCGGACCTTCTGGAAGTACGAGGGGAGGCACATAAGGGGCTACACGACAAAGAACTGTTTGTAACTCTATCACCTTACATGATAAGGACTGTTGAGATCTCATTCAACTGAACACCTCTCTGTTCAGTGAATGTGCACTTGTTCATCGAAATAACTGCTTGATACTTCCCCAAGACATGCCCGCGTCAGTCGGGACAGCGCTGGGATTGATGATAGCCACAGGTTTATCGTGGAAGCCTG